>CAYRBG010000140.1:0-7466 GCA_964422355.1 uncultured Sphaerotilus sp.
GCACGGTCCACCTCGTGCAACTGCCGGGCATACCGCTCGGTGGCATCGAAGTGGTCCTCCAGCGCCTTGCGCGCACGCTGAGCAGCGCCCCCGTCGGCCTCGGCGGCCCCCAGGTAGGCATCGATCGCCAGAAAGTAGCGCATGGCGTTGCGCTCCAGCATCCCCGGCACCCCGCGCACGAGCTCGGGGGAGCCGTCGGCGCGCTGGCCCACCACCGTGAATCCGCGCTTGTCGCGTCCGAGGGTGGCCAGGTAGGCCTGCACCGCCCACCGCACAGGCAGGCCATAGCTGTAGGCATAGGAAAAATGGAAGGCCGTCTGCCGCTCGCCGGCCGGCGCGGCCTCAATGACCACGCGGTAGTCGCTCGTGCCCATCGGCCCTTTGGGGGCTTGCAGCGTCAGCTGGTAGAAGCCATCGGTCGAGCTGCGCAGCTTGAAGGCAAAGCGCCCCCAGTACAGGTCCTCCAGGGGCTGATCGTCCTTGCGGCCCACGCCCAGGATCAGCGCCGCATCGCCGTCTTTGCCGGTGGCCCGGCAGTACTTGACCCCCAGGTGCAGGATCAGCACGTTGCACCACCGATCCACCGAGGACAACTCCTTGCGCAGCAGGCCATACGGGAGGTCGATGACGGCGTGGATGTCGCTGGTCATGCGCTGCCCCACGTCCGTGGTCTGCAGATAGAGCGCCCGATCGGCCAGTTTTCCCACCGGGCGACGCTCGAGCGCCTCGATGCGCTGTCGCAGCGCTTCCGGCCCGGACACCTGCGCAGGTGCGGCCACACCGGACAGCGACAGCACCGCCCACCCGACGCCCCACAGCCCAACCGACCTCCATTTCATGACGACTCCCCATGTTCAGGCCAAGGAGTGTCGTCCAATCGCTGGGTCAATGACAGATTCAGGGGCCGGAAACCTCTGCGGCCTGGCGACACCGGCGGGCGACGTGGTGGACGCCCCAGGCGATCACGCTCAACTTCGCGTAGGCAAACAACCACACGTCCAGCGTCGGAGGGGCGGCCATGGACGTGTGAAGAGCCCCACCCCACCACGCGCTGGCGGTCGCCAGCCCCGCCACGCCAAACGCTCGCAACAGATGCGTCCACGCCACGGCCGCCACGGGCAGGGCATAGACGAGGATGTGACGGGCCTTTTCATCCACCCCGAGGTTGTAGAACGTCACCAGGAGCAGCCACACCCCAGCAGCCCCCATCCATCCGGCGTCTCTTCTCGTCATCGGCGCAGGATAGGCAGACCGGTCGTTTTCGACCATTCGCGGGCCACCGTACGGGAGGGCCCGTACGGGCGGCCCGCATCCGCTCAATCCGAGCCCATCAGACGCACCAGATCGACCAGGTGCTTCACCCCCAACTTGTCCATCACCCGGGCCTTGTGGACCTCCACCGTGCGCGGACTGATGCCCAGCTCATCGGCAATGCGCCGGTTGTGCATGCCTTGCAGCATCAAGGCCATGACCTCCCGCTCCCGGGCCGACAGGACCTCGGCCGTCGCAGCCGGTGCCCGCTTGGGGCCCGCCTCGGGAGAAGCGGAGGGGTCAGGCGCCGGCTTCCATTCCGCCAGCGCCCGGTCCACCGCCGACATCAGTTGATCGGCATCGAAGGGCTTTTCCAGGAAGTCGACCGCATGGGCGAGAAACGCCTGCCTGGCCGCCGCCACGTCGCCGTGGGCCGAGATCACGATGACCGGCAGTGGGCAGCTTCGTTCGGTGAGATGGCGCTGCAGATCCAGCCCCGACATGCCCGGCATGCGAAGGTCGACCAGCACACAACCCGCCCACGAAGGCTGCAGTGCGCCCAGAAAGTCTTCCGCGCTGGCAAAGGTGGCCGTCGCATGTCCCCTGAGGCTCAGCAGCAGAGACAGCGCATCGCGCACGGACGGGTCATCGTCCACCACAAAAACGGTGTCACGGTGCATCTCCGCCCTCCAAAGTTCCCGCCGCGTCCACCGGCAGCGTGAACCGCAGCCGTCCCCCTGGGCCCGGTTCGGCCCACAGTCGTCCCCCGTGAGCCTGAACGATCGCTCTGCTGATCCCCAAGCCGATGCCCATGCCTCCAGGCTTGTCGGAAGCCTGCGGATCGAACAGGGACTGAAGCCGCTGGAGACTCAGCCCAGGGCCGCTGTCCGCCACTTCGACCTGAAGGCCCTCCACGGTCGCGGCAGCGTGCAAACGCACCCAACCACCCTGCCCTGCCGCCTCCAGGGCATTGGCCAACAGATTGCGAAGCACCACCCCGATCTGAACCGGGTCCATCCAGACCTCCGGCAAGTCGGCCGGGACCTGCACGCGCAGATCGACGCCCAACGACTCGGCCCGTCGCACCTGTGACGCCGCAGCCTCGTTCAACACCGACGCGGGAGGGGTGGGACACAAACGGGTCGAGCCCGTGAGGAAAAAGTCGCGCAGTCGCCGGACCACATCTCCGGCGCGGTGGGCGTCATCCGCCACCTTCTGCGCCACCGTCTCGACGCGCCGTCTCCGGGACTCGTCCCACGGCCCCGGTGCGTCCACCAGCAGGCGCAGGGCCTGCGAATAACTGCTCAGCGCCGTCAGCGGCTGACTGAGCTCGTGCGCCAATGCCGAGGCCATTTGCCCCGCCGCGGCCATGCGCAGGCTGCTTCGCAGTTCTGCCGCCACGCGCGCACGCTCGTCCACGGTGACTCCCAACATCAGACTGGTCATGGTCACAGCCGCCATCAGCGCCTGCAACTCGAACACCGTCAGATCGGAATGCAGCCCCCCTTGGAGCAAGGCGATCAATCCCACCTGCGTGATGCCCGACGCTCCCACCGCTCCCACCAGCCCCCAACGCCCGGCCGCCCAGATGGCCGGCAAGAGCAGCCAATAGAAGAACTTGAACTGATCGTGGGTCCCACGGCCAAAAACCAGCCACAACAGACCGACGATGCCCACCACGGTCAGCCACCAGGCCGCGGAACGGGCCATGGACATCAGCGCCTGGCGACGCAGGGGATCCTGCAGCACCCGGAGCAGGGGCAACACGACGATCAAGCCCACGGCATCGCCGACCCAATACCGGGCCACCGCCACGGGCAGGTCCTCATCGACCCGCCCGCCGCCGATCAGCGCAAAGCCGCCCACATACGCCAGGCTGTCGAGCAAGGCTCCCGCCGCGACGATGGCCATGAAGATCATCAGGTCGCGGCGCGTGGCCAGAACCAGCAGGCGATCGCGCTGGTGACTCATCAACCCGGCCACCGCAAGGTAAGCCGTGGTCAGTCCGGCCGTGGCGACCAGCACGGCCCACGCATCGAAGGGCACGTCCCGCACGAGCCATTCCGCGGCGACCAGCGCCAGCCATACCGCCGGCCATCCCCGACGGTCGGACACCAGCAGCGCCACGGCCAACGCGGCGGGAGGATTCCAGGGGGTGATGTTGAGGCCATGCAGCGGTCGGATGTAGCTGACCCAATCCACCCACACGAACGCGACGATGTACGCGCACCACCATCCCCACCAAGGCCCCTTCAACGTCCGGTGTGGAGGAAACAGCGAGCTCGGCGCAAACATGTCCCGATTGTCCCAGGCCGCCTCAACGCTGCGCCGGCCGCCCTTCAGCGGCCTGTCGCATTTCTGGCGTCCAATACCGCCATGGCCACCTCCACCGACCGCACCGACGAGCGCCTGACGGAGCTCGAAATCAAGGCGAGCTTCACGGAAGACCTGCTCGACACCCTCAACCGCATCGTCGCCGAACAGGCGCAGCAGATCGACGCGCTGCGGCGCGAAATCCACGACCTGCGTCAGCAGGCCACGCAGGACAACCCGCCGGCGTTCAGAAGCCTGCGCGACGAACTGCCTCCCCACTACTGACCCACCCCGCACAAACCCGATACCCCCTCAAGTTCTCCGCCCCGTCGCCGAAGAGAAAGTTACAAAGCCGAAACACTTGACGCCTCAGGTGTGACGAACTTCCTCGAAGTACTGCACAACGACGTGCAGGGGAGATGGATCTTGAGCGTGAAGTTTTTCCGTTGGAGCTCGCTGAGCATTGGGACCAAGCTCACCGGGGGGTTGCTGGTGCTGACCACCGCATTTCTGGTGGTGATGATGGTGGGCATCAATCAGGTCGTCACCCGGCAGTTCCAGGAGCGGGCCGTTGCCCACGTCGAGGAGCAGTCGAGGGTCATGGTGCGGCTGATGGCGTCCACCCACCAGGATCTGCGCCAGCGCACCGACTTTCTGGCCCGCGCCTTTCAGGAGTCGCTCAAAGGTTCGCTCAGTCTGGCCCCGCAGACCCAGGAGGTGCGGAGCCGCCCCACGCCGACCCTGCTGCTGGACGGCAAAGCGCTCAACCTCGACCTCGATCGGGTGGACCGGTTCTCAGCGGCCCACGACGCGGTGGCCACCGTGTTCGTGAAGTCCGGTGAGGACTTTGTGCGCATCACCACTTCGCTGAAGGACGAACAGGGTCAGCGGGCGCTGGGCACCATCCTCGATCACATGCACCCCGGCTACACCGCCCTGATGCAAGGGCAAAGCTACGTGGGCCGGGCCAAGTTGTTCGGGCGGGACTACATGACCCGATACGACCCCCTGCGCGACGCCCAAGGCCAGGTCGTCGGGGTGAGCTTCATCGGCACCGACTTCACGGCCACCATGCAGCACATCAAACAGGCCGTCCGCGACATCAAGATCGGCCGCACCGGCTACTTCTACGTGCTCAACACGGCCCCCGGCAAGAACCTTGGGCTGCTCGAAGTGCACCCCTTCAAGGAAGGCGCGCTGCTGATCGAGCAGAAGGACGCCGACGGCAAGCCCTTCGTCCAGGAGATGCTGGACCGCAAGAGCGGCCAGATCCGCTACCCCTGGATCAACTCCGAGGCCAAGGAAACCCGTGCGCGCGACAAGCTGGTCGTGTTTTCCCACTTCCCGGAATGGAACTGGCTGGTGGCCGGTGGCGCCTACATCGACGAGTACACCTCGGAGATGGAAGAACTGCGGCGCATCTACCTCGGCATGTTCGGCGCCTTCCTGGCCGTGTTCGCCGCCGCCAGCTTCGTGCTGGTGCGGCGCTGGGTCACGCGGCCCCTGACTCAGGTTCAGGAGGCCGCGACCGCCATCGCGCAGGGCGACCTGACGGTCAACCTGCACTCGGACCGCGAGGACGAGCTGGGCCTGTTGGTCTTGTCGATGAACAGCATCGGCAGCAGCCTGTCGCAGGTGGTGCAGATCGTGCGCGACAACTCCGGCAGCGTGGCCACCTCCTGCCAGGAAATGGCCCAGGGCAACCAGGACCTGTCGACCCGCACCGAAAGCCAGGCGGCCGCTCTGGAGAAGACCGTCTCCTCCATGACGGAACTGGGCTCGGCCGCCCAGCGCAACGCGGAGAGCGCCCGCGTGGCCAGCCAACTGGCCCTGGAAGCCAGCCGGGTCGCCGACGAAGGGGGCGTCGTGGTCGACGAAGTGGTCAAGACCATGCGCGGCATCAGCGACTCGGCCAAGCGCATCGCCGAGATCATTGCCGTGATGGACGGCATCAGCTTCCAGACCAACATCCTGGCGCTCAATGCCGCGGTCGAGGCGGCACGCGCCGGGGACTCGGGCCGCGGCTTTGCCGTCGTCGCCGGTGAGGTCCGCAATCTGGCCAGCCGCAGCGCAGAGGCTGCCCGCGAGATCCGCACGCTGATCCACGACAGCGTGGAGCGCACGGAAGAAGGCAGCACCCTGGTCAACCAGGCCGGCGCGACCATGTCGGAGGTCGTGCGCAGCATCCAACGCGTCACCGACATCATGGCCGAGATCAGCGCGGCCAGCGTCGAGCAGACGAGCGAGGTGGCCGAGGTCGGTCGCGCCGTGGCGCAGATCGATCAGGCCACCCAGCAGAACGCCGCCCTGGTCGAGCAGATGGCGGCCTCCGCCGCCTCGCTGCGTTCGCAGGCCGACGACCTCGTGATGTCGGTCGAGGTGTTCAACGTCTGACGGACGGAGGGCCGACGCTCAGGTGTCGTCGGCCAGCACCTCCAGCTCGATCAGCTGCTGACGCAGGGCCCAGCGGGCTCGCCAGCCGTGGTTCGGGAATTCGCTGTCGCCACGCTCGAACGCCGCCATCGCGGCGGCATCGTCCCCGTAGACGTGCACATTGCCCAAGGGCTGCAACGCGCTCACGCAGGCCTGGACGACATCCACCGGCTCGGGCTGCAGCATGCCCGCACCCAGCAGATCATCGGCCCGGTACAGCGGCGTGTCCCAGCCGTGCAATTCGCCCAGCGACACCAGCGCCGGGTGCGAAGCCTGGGCTTCGGGCGACTCGGGGGTCAGATCGAACAGGTCGAGCAACTCGCGCGCACTCGTGCGATCCCAGATGGACCAGGGGTCACGCTGCACGGCCCCAGCCACCTTGCGCAGGAAGTCGTCGTTGTCGAAAGCGAACCAGGCCTTGGGCGGCTGGTCCGACGGCAGTTCCACCACATGGATCATGACGCACCTCCTTCAGGCACGGCGCCTCATTCGGCACCATCGGCGAACACCTTGCGCCATGTGGCTTGGCGCATGCGTTCGGCACTCGCGAGGGCCGTGCCGTCGAATTTGTCGTGGAAGCGACGCAGCGCAGCCTGTGCCACCGAGGTCTCGGCCATGGTCAGCGGCAGGCGGCCCGCCACGTGCGTGGCCAGAGGAACGGCGCGAAGAATGGCCTGGCGGTTGGGGTGCTCGTCCAGGGCCACGAGCTTGTCGGCTTCAGGCTTGCCGTCGAGACAGACCCATCCTCCGATCACCTCGACCTTGCGGCCGTCCAGCGTGGTCTTGACGAGAACGGGCTCATCCATCGAAACAGGGGCAGCGGTATCACTCATGCGGGTCCTTTCAGTGTACGAACGCAACAAGACGTCGGGGGCTGAAAGGACCCGAGCAAGATTCGCACTCGCTCGTGCGAATCACCGCTGGATCAGAACTTCACGAGGATGTCCTCGTTGCGCACGATGAACTGACAGGCCAGACGGAAAGGCGGCGGCACGTCGCCGTTCTCCGCAGCTTCGAGCTGCTCCGGGGTGATCTTGCCGGAATAGCGCAGCACGGTCTTTTCCTTCTCGGTCAGGGCCACGCCCATCGGAGCCTTGTCCGACAGGATGGACACCTGCACGCAGCAGGAACCGCACTCGCCGTTTTCGCACTCGAAATCGACGGGGATGTTGTTGGCCTTGGCCACCGCCAGCAGGCTGTGGGTGTCGCCCGCAACGGCATACACCGTCACGTCCTTCTTCATGCGGGGGGACGAAAAAGTCACGATCGCCATGATGAAACTCCTGAGGGAGAGTGAGAACCCGCCCAGCTCCACAAGGGGTGAGGGAGACTTTGGACGGCAGAAAACGACCCCGTAGGCGCGAGTCCTGCGGGGTCGGTCTGGGGAGGCGGGCCGACCGGCCCGCCTTGAGCAACGATCAGCGGATGATGTCGTAGCTGTAGTCGGTCTTGCCCGGGATGATGGTGTT
>CAYRBG010000141.1:0-7458 GCA_964422355.1 uncultured Sphaerotilus sp.
ACTTGCCGTTGTGGAACGCCTGGGCCTTGAACGGTTGGACTTGGGTGTTGATCAGAGACATTGCGATTTCCTACGCTGGTTGAATGAACGATAGTGATCTTAGGTGCATCGACCCACACCGTGGATTGATTCGCCAAATGCGGATCATTGATCGTCCCTATGACCCCATCAAGTCCCGCAGTGCTTTGCTGGGACAAGGGCAGAAACAACGAAGCCTGCGCGCCCGATTCGGGAGACGCAGGCTTCAAAGCCGAAATGACGGCCCCTGCCTCAATCAGGCGAGCGCGACCGCCTCTGGCAGCATCACCTGGTGGTCGGTGCTGTATTGGTAGTCCTTGAACACGTGCTCGGCCGACAAGAGCTGATAGGAACCATCGGCCTGTTGCAGCGTCGTGTCCTTCAAGCGCCAGGTCAGCGCACCACAGGTCCAGATCGCGAAGTTGCGCATGTGGGTGCACAGGCAGGTCTTGTCCCAGACCTGGATGCGCTTGGCGTCGGGGTGCGCCGCCACTTCCCGGTTGTAGGCCGTGATGTAGTCGCACTTGCCGTTGGCATCCAGCAGATAGCCATACGCCTCGCAGTTGGGACGGATGCCGTCGCCGATGCCGGGGCTGCTCTTGATCATGCGCATCGGATAGCCGGTGGGAGAGATCTGGTTGACCTCGATGTCGTCTTCCTTGGCCTTGAAGTACTCCTGCTTGGCCGAGTCGGGCAGGCCGCACTCCTTGGTCACGGTGAAGCGCGTGGCCACCTGCACGCCGGCCGCGCCCATTTCCATGAACGCCACCGCATCGCTGCCGGTGAAGATGCCGCCCGCAGGGATGACCGGAATGTCGAGCTGTTCGGCCTTCAGGTAGGCCATGATCTCGGCCACGATGGCGGCGAGGTCGTACTTGGCCCAGTCCATGCCGAAGCCCAGGTGACCGCCGGCCAGCGGACCTTCGACCACCACATAGTCGGGCAAGCGGTTGAGGCGTGCGTTCTTCTTCAGGAACAGCTGCAGCGCCCGCAGCGACGACACGATGATGCCCAGCTTGGCATCGCGGAAGCGGGGGTGGTTCTCGATGAGGGCGAACGAGCCCAGGTGCAAACCGGCCGCCAGGGTGATGCCGTCGATGCCGGCGTCCAGCGCAGCGCTCAGGCGCACCTGCAGCGTCTCACGCGGAGCGTTCATCGTCAGCTTTTCCATGCAGTTGATGAACACCATGCCACCGCCTTGCTTGCGGTTCATGGTGTGCTCAACGTGCAGGCGCGTCGCCTCAGCCAGATCACCGAGGTTGAATTTGACGGCCGACTTGTCCGAGGACTCGACGTTGTACTTGTAGAGGGCCTGCTTGGCCTTGACGAACTTGGTCTTGTAGCGGCGGTCCGTGACCGTCTTGATCATCGCATCGGAGATGTGACCGATGCCGCCCAGCCGGGCCGCCTCCAACGCCAAGTCGGAAGACGAAATGTCCACACCCATGCCGCCGATCATGATGGGCACCAGCTCCTGGCTGCCCATGCGCAGGCGGAAATCATCCAAACGTTTCATTGTCAGCTTTCGCGAGCCCCGCCTGGGGTGGAGCATCGACTGAGTTCCGAGGGTTCGCAGTGCGAACCAGGGTCGGCACGGGGGAACCCGGGCGAAGCTTGATTTTCGCCTGAACCTGGCTCATTTTTTTGCAGTCCCCACACGAAAGCGCGCAATCGCTCCGAACGAGGACGGTGACTGCTAAAGTCAAACGCGCTTGCGTGGCAATTTGTTGACATATCTCAATCCGCACCGCCCCCCATGACGGCCTCTGACTCTCCCTCTCCCCGCTCTCGCGTGGCCGTCGTGACCGGCGCCGGCAGCGGCATCGGCCGCGCCGCTTCCATCGCGCTGTGGCGCGACGGCTGGACCGTCGTGCTCGCCGGACGACGCGAAACGCCCCTGCAAGACACCGTGCAGGTGGCTTCTGCCCAGTTGGGAGTGGACCTGAGCCATCGCCACCTGCGGGTCGCCACCGATGTGACGGTCGAGAGTGACGTCCAACGGCTGTTCCAGCGTGCCGTTGACCACTTCGGCCGGGTGGACTTGCTGTTCAACAACGCCGGCATCTTCACCCAAGGCATCTCGTTGGAAGAGGTCTCGCTCGACGCTTGGCAGAAGTCGGTGTCAACCAACCTGACCGGCGCCTTCCTGTGTGCCCGAGAGGCCTTCCGGGTCATGAAGGCACAGCAGCCGCAAGGCGGCCGCATCATCAACAACGGCTCGATCTCGGCGCAGACCCCGCGCCCCGGCTCCGTGGCCTACACCGCCACCAAGCACGCCATCACCGGTCTGACCAAGACGGCCGCACTGGACGGCCGCGCCTGGAACATCGCCGTGGGCCAGATCGACATCGGCAACGCCGCCTCCGACATGACGGCAGCCATGACCGCGGGCATTCGACAGGCCGACGGGTCCATGCGTGTGGAGCCCACCATGGACATCCGGCATGCGGCCGACGCCGTCGCCCACATGGCCGGCCTGCCCCTGAGCGCCAACGTGCTGTCCATGACCGTGATGGCCACCACGATGCCGTTCGTGGGCCGCGGTTGAGTCCGATGCCCCTTGATGCGAGTCAAGGGGAACTTGTGCGCAAGGCGTAGTGTCAATGATGTTCGATGTATCAACCCCTCTGTAAGGAGAACCGTGATGGCCGAATTCACCAGCGATCAAAAAGACAAACTGCTGGCCGAACTGCGCAACGTCGTCAACGATGCCGAGGAGCTTCTCAAAGCCACCGCCGGTGACGCATCGGTGAGTGCGGCTGAACTGCGCGGACGCATCCAGGCCCGACTTCAGCAGGCCAAGCAGAACATGGCTGAGCTGCAGGAAGTCGCCGTGGCCAAGGTCAAGGAAGCCGGCAAGGCCACCGACGCCTATGTGCACGACAACCCCTGGAAGTCGGTGGGCGTGGCCGCAGGTGTCGGTCTCTTGCTGGGCGCCCTGCTGACCCGCAAGTGATCTGACTTGTTACCTGTACAGAGGGGCGCAACCGACATGAGGTGCGCCCCTTTTTCAATTGTGAGCGATGTCGATGGCAGACCCTGATCTTCAAGCGGCACAAACCCGATTGGCAGATCGCCTGCGCGGCATCGTCGACTTGATGCTGGCGCTGGTGCAGAACCGGCTGTCTCTGATCGGCAGCGAGGTGGAGGTCCGCGTCCGGGATCTGCTGGGTGTGCTGGCACTGGGCGCCATGGCCCTGCTCTTTGCAGCGATGGCCCTGATGTTCGGGGCCATGGGCGTGATTGCCGCGCTCTGGGAAACCCACCGCATCGCTGCCGTGCTGGGCGTCACCTTCTTCTTTCTGCTCTGCGCCGGTGGCTGTGCCGCCTGGGCACACCGCACCCTCAACCTCACCCCGTCGCTGTTTGCATTGACGCGGCAGGAGTTGGAGGCCGACCGTCAGCAGTGGGCCCATCGCCACCCCGAGACCCAAGGATCCGACCATGTCGATGCCGCCTGAATCGGTAGACGTCTCGGCATCCATCGGTCGACCGAGGTCGCCTCCGGAACGTCAGGCCGAGTTGCTGGCCCAGGGAAGGGCCTTGCGCACCGAGCTGGATCGCGCGGTTCAACAGACCTGGACCGACACGCTGGACCGGTCACAACCCACCCTCAAATGGCTGGGTCTGGGCCTGCGGCAAGGACAGGCCTTGCGCGCGTGGTGGGACCGCCGTGCAGCCAAGAATGGAGACCGCTCCAGCCCGCCCGCCGGACCAACGCTGGCCAGCCTGTCGGTGGGTGTTGCTGCGGTGATCCTGTGGATCCGGCGTCGACGCAGGGCCCGCGCCGCAGCAACGGCGATGGCCGCGCCCCCGGCCATGGCGGCTCCACGCCTGTCGAAGGCACTGAGCACCCTGAGGCGGGTGCGCCGCGCACTGTGGTGGTGGCAGGTCGGTACCCAGCTCTGGCGCTGGATCAGCGAGCCCCCGCCCCTTGGCCCAAGGCACACGAGGTGGAGCTCGCCGAGCGCAGGTACAGATCGCGCCCCGGCAGAACGTCGCGCAACACGTTGAAGGCTTCTTCGGCGATGGCGTGGGCGCCGTGGCACTGGACACCCCCAAGCCCCAGCGTCAGCACGGCCTCATCCTCATCGATCGAAAGCGCGACCACGCGGCCACTGGCAATGACGTCCAGTCCGCCGTCCAACTCGCGGATGGCCCGCAGGGCTTCCAGCACCCGATCGACCAGATCCTGGGGACCGGAGCATCGCGGGGCGTTGACCTCCGTCGCGGGGGCAGAGGCCGAGCGCAGCCAGATGGTGGGTCGGGAAGTCGGCAATGCAGTCATGAACTGCGCAGCCTATCCGAAAGGCCAGGGATCACCAATCCGATATGCACCGTAGCGGTGCGGCTTCTCACACGTTCGCGAAGCTCAGCGCTGGGCCGCCATCCAGCGGATGCGGCGCCGAGCCGCCAAGGTCGCCCGGTGGGGCGTCCACTCAACCTCCTGGTCGTGGGTCAGGAAAAAGTCGGCCTCCGGCAGCACGCGCTGCAGGGCGCGCATGGCCTGCGTGGCCATCAGGTCGCTCAACGGGCAATCGCCGGCGGTGCTCACCAAGCGCAGCTCCACCTCTCCGTCGCTGACGCGCAGCAACTCAATGAGACCCAGCTCCATCACGCTGGCGCCCAGACGGGGGTCGCGCACCGTGCGCAATGCGTCCACCGCACGAAGCAGATCCGCCGAGGGCCCTTCGAGTCGAAGCTCCGGCGACGGCGGGCGGGCATTCATGACTGGCTCCCTTGTCCTTCCATCGACAGGCCCCAGACTGCCACCTGACGGCTTTCATCCTTTGAGACGCATCAACTGCCGCCGGTCCATCGGGGAAAGACCGGTGTCTTCTGTGATGGATCAGACTTGCGGCAACCCGCCACAGTGCACAGGGCATTTCATCCCGCGAAAGCCCGACGCGTTACAGTCCCGGCCGTCCCCCTCCAACCCAGGGTCGGGGACGGACGAATTCTGGAGCCCCGACATGTCCCTGCCCGATCCGCTGGCCTCCGACGCCGCCGCCCACGACGACCTCTTCGGGACCGCTTCCTCCGACGTCCGAGCCGCGCGCGCGGCACTGCCCGCTCAACCCATCAGCGCCGAAGTGCTGGTGGAAAAGTACGCCAAGGGCGATGAGACCACGGTGGCGCAGGTTCGCGCCCGCGTCGCACAGGCCCTGGCATCGGTCGAGACGGTGGAAACGCGTGAGCACTGGTCCGCCCGCTTCCTGTGGGCCCAGGAGCAGGGTTTCGTCCCCGCCGGCCGCATCGCCTCGGCCGCCGGCACCTCGCTGTCGGCCACGCTGATCAACTGCTTCGTGCAGCCAGTGGGCGACTCGATCGCCGATCCGGAAGACGGCTTCCCCGGCATCTACACCGCGCTGACCGAGGCCGCCGAAACGATGCGCCGCGGCGGCGGCGTGGGCTACGACTTCTCGCGCATCCGCCCGTCGGGCGCCTGGGTCGGCTCGACCGAAAGCCATGCCAGCGGCCCCGTGAGCTACATGCGCGTCTTCGACCGCTCGTGCGAAACGGTCGAATCGGCCGGTGCTCGCCGCGGAGCCCAGATGGGCGTGCTGCGCTGCGATCACCCTGACATCGAGACCTTCATCCACGCCAAGGACAAGGGCGACCTGCGCAACTTCAACATCTCGGTGGGCGTCACCGACGTGTTCATGAAGGCGGTCGAAGCCGACGATCTGGTCGAACTGACGCACAAGGCAGAACCGGGCGCCAAGCAGAAGGCCGCCGGCGCCTACCAGCGCGAGGACGGCCTGTGGGTCTACCGCAAGGTGCCCGCGCGCGATCTGTGGGACCAGATCATGCGTTCCACCTACGACCACGCCGAGCCGGGCGTGCTGTTCCTGGACCGCATCAACACCGACAACAACCTCGGCTACTGCGAGACCATCGCCGCCACCAACCCCTGCGCCGAGCAGCCGCTGCCGCCCTACGGCTGTTGCTGCCTGGGTTCGGTGGACCTGACGCACTTCGTGAAGAACGCGTTTGAAGCCGATGCGGCCTTCGACGACGCCGCGTTCTCCGAGGTCTGCGCCGTGGCCACCCGCATGCTGGACAACGTGCTCGACGTCACCGTCTGGCCGCTGCCTGCGCAAGCGCAGGAAGCCGCCAACAAGCGTCGCGTCGGTCTGGGCTTCACCGGCCTGGGCGACACGCTGGTGATGCTGGGGCTGCGCTACGACACCCAGGCCGCCCGCGACATGGCCCGCCACATCAGCGAAGTCATGCGCGACGCCGCCTACCTCGCCTCGGCCGACCTGGCCACCGAGCGCGGCGCCTTCCCGCTGTTCAACGCCGACCTGTACCTGAGCCGCGGCAGCTTCGCCTCGCGCCTGCCGGCCTCGGTCAAGGAACGCATCCGCGCCCAGGGCCTGCGCAACTCGCACCTGCTGTCGATCGCGCCCACGGGCACGATCAGCCTGGCCTTTGCGGACAACGCCTCCAACGGCATCGAGCCCGCCTTCAGCTGGACCTACACCCGCAAGAAGCGCGAGGCCGACGGCAGCCACAAGGAATACGCGGTCGAGGACCACGCCTGGCGCCTGTACCGCCACCTCAAGGGCAAGGACGCTCCGCTGACCGACGCCTTCGTCACCGCGCTGGAGATGAGCGCCGAGGCCCACGCCTCGATGGTTGCCGCCGTGGCGCCGTGCATCGACACGGCCATCAGCAAGACCGTCAACGTGCCCGAGGACTACCCCTACGAGGAATTCCAGGGCCTGTACATGCAGGCGTGGAAAGCCGGCCTGAAGGGCCTGGCCACCTACCGACCCAACAGCGTGCTCGGCTCGGTGCTGTCGGTGACGCCCGCTCCGGCGCCGGCCGCACCTGCTGCTCCCGCACAACCCGCGCCGCTGACCGTGGAGGCGCTGGAAGCCCCCGCCACCTCGGCCCAGGTCAACCAGCGCCTGCGCCTGGAACGCCTGCCCCAGCCCGTGCTGGCCTCGCTGCGCTGGCCCAGCCGCCCCGACATGAGCGGCGGCAACCCGGCCTGGAGCTACATGATCCAGCACCCGCACGGCGACTTCGCGCTGTTCGTGGGTGAACTGCCCGCCGAAGCCGGCCCGGACGCCGGCCTGTTCGGCAAGACCCTGCCCTTCGAGGTGTGGGTCAACGGCGCCGAGCAGCCGCGAGGCCTGGGCGCCCTGGCCAAGACGCTGTCGCTGGACATGCGCGCCAACGATCCGAGCTGGCTCAAGCTCAAGCTCGACGCGCTGGCCACCGTGGCCGAAGAACGTGCCTTCGAGATGCCTTTCCCGCCGTCCGGCGACAAGCGCCTGTTCCCCGGTGTGGTCGCGGCCACGGCAGCGGTGATCCGGTGGCGCTGCGAACAGCTCGGCGCGCTGCAGGAAGGCGGCTCCACCCCCGTGCTGGATGCCATGTTCAGCCGCGAGGAGCCCCGCACCGGCACCGACGGCACCATGGCCTGGG
>CAYRBG010000142.1:0-7440 GCA_964422355.1 uncultured Sphaerotilus sp.
CGACGATGGAATGCGCCTTCTCGCCCTTGATGTGGGCCACGAAGCCGACGCCGCAGGCGTCATGTTCCTGGGTGGGGTCGTACAGACCGAGGGCGGCGAGGGCCTGGATTTCTTGCTGGGATGCGGGTCCCGAGGCGGCCTGAGTCATGGCGCACTCCTACGAATGACATGAGGAAAACTGCGCGAATTTACCCCACAACACCCACCCCCTCAATGACTATTAAATAGGGTCAGAGTCAATAAAAATTCAGAAAATTTGTATCGGCAAATTAATTGGGGACAGAGTGATGCATCCGTGCACCACATTGCCCCATTACACCGGAGATGCACCCCGTTCCGGTGCACGGCGCGGACGCCCGCGGGGTCGAGGCAACACCGGACGGGCAGTGGCCTGACCCAGGTTCTGCACAAACGCATCCGAACCCAATGCCCAACCCTTGAGTGCAGACTCGACGATCTGCGCCACCATGGAAGGCGGCAGGAGGTCCTCGAGCATCTGCTTCCAGCGGAACTGGCGCTCGAAGGGCGTATTGCCCAGCCCCCAGTAGGCCTGAGGCTCGGTCACCAGAGGGTCACGCCGGAGTCCTGCATGGTGAGGGGCGCTGGACCACGGCCAGTCGGAAGCCTCGGCCACCAACCCCGATCGCACCGGATTCTGCTCGATGGCGCAAAGACAGAGCATCAAATGTGCCCCGGGGTCCACCACCGCCGCCCTGTAGCGCCCCTCCCACAAAGTCCCGCTGCGACCGTGGCGCCGATTGAACGCCGCCACATAGCGTCGCCCCACGGCCTGCATCAGTCGCCCCAGCGCCTCGGCGCTGGGCGGCGTGACCAGCAGATGCACATGCTCCGACATGAGCACATAGCCGTGCACCTGAACCTGATGCAAAGCCCGAGCCTCCCGAAGCGCATCGATGTACGCCTGCCGATCGACGTCATCGAGGAACACCGGTTGCCGGTTGTGACCCCGCTGGATCACATGGTGCGGCAGGCCCGCCAAGGCCAGCCGAGGAAGTCGGGCCATGGAACGATATGCGAAAAAGTAGATTGTCCGCCAACTCCGAGATGCGGCACGATACGACAGAATCCAACCATCCCGCGAACCGCACTGGAGACTCCACCCATGAAAGCCGACAACATCCTGGCCACCATCGGCGGCACACCGCACATCCGCATGCAACGCCTGTACGGCGCAGACTCCCAGGTCTGGATCAAGTCCGAACGCGGCAACCCCGGCGGCTCGATCAAGGACCGCATCGCGCTGGCCATGATCGAGGACGCAGAAAAGAGCGGCGCCCTGCAACCCGGCGGCACCATCATCGAGCCCACGTCGGGCAACACCGGCGTCGGCCTGGCCATGGTGGCGGCCGTCAAGGGCTACGCCCTGGTGCTGGTCATGCCCGAAAGCATGAGCATCGAGCGCCGCCGCCTGATGCTGGCCTACGGTGCCAAGTTCGTGCTGACGCCGCGCGAAAAGGGCATGAAGGGCGCCATCGAAAAGGCACAGGAACTCGTGGCCTCCACACCCGGCGCCTGGATGCCGCAGCAGTTCGAGAACCCGGCCAACATCGACGTCCACGTGCGCACCACCGCCCAGGAAATCCTGGCCGACTTCCCCGAAGGTCTGGACGCCCTGATCACCGGCGTGGGCACCGGCGGCCACATCAGCGGCTGCGCCCAGGTCCTCAAGGCGGCTTGGCCCAACCTGAAGGTGTTTGCGGTCGAGCCCTCGGCTTCGCCCGTGATCAGCGGCGGCAAGCCCTCGCCCCATCCCATCCAAGGCATCGGCGCCGGGTTCATTCCCGCCAACCTCAAGACCGATCTTCTGGACGGCGTGATCCAGGTCGACGGTGAAGCGGCCAAGGACATGGCCCGCCGTGCGGCTCGGGAAGAAGGCCTGCTGGTGGGCATTTCCAGCGGAGCCACGCTGGCGGCCATCGCGCAGAAGCTGCCTGAGCTGGGTGCCGGCGCGCGCGTGCTGGGCTTTGCCTACGACACGGGGGAGCGCTATCTGTCGATTGAAGGCTTCCTGCCGACGGAAGGCTGACCCCTCTCCCATCGCGCTCGGAGTCCGGCTCGAAGACCGCCTCCGAGCTCGACCCAGTCAGGTTTCAAAAAACAGCCGCTGGCCCGTCAGCCTCACATGCTCACGCACGGCAAAGCGGTCCGTCATGCCGGCGATGTAGTCGGACACGGACCGGTGCAGCAGCGGCCCTTCCGAATACTCTTCCGGCATCTCGTGCGGCCGCTCGACGTACGCGTCGAACAGATCCTGGATGACCCGCTTCGCCCGGACCGTGACATCCATGACCTGCGGGTGCCGGTACAGGTGCTGGAAGAGGAACTGCTTGAGTTCCCGGCTGGCCTGCTGCATCTCCGGTGAGAAACCCACCAGTGGCCCGCACGCCCGGGCCTCGTCAGCCGAACGCGGACCTGCGGCACGCAACCGCTCGCGCGTCGCATCGATCACGTCGTAGACCTGGTCCGACAACATTCGCCTCAGGATCTCGGCCAGCAGGCGACTGCGCTTCATCTGGCGCAGGCCGGGGTGCTCCGCCAGGGTCTGGTCGTAGTAGCGCGCAAACAGCGGCACGGCGCGCAACTGCCCGATCGAGATCAGGCGAGAGCGCACGCCGTCGTCCACATCGTGGGCGTTGTAGGCGATCTCGTCGGCCAGGTTGGCCAATTGAGCCTCCAGGCTGGGCTGGGAGCCTTCGAGAAAGCGCGCGGCTATGCCGCCCGGCTCATGGGCATCGATCCACTTGGCGACGCGCCGGGAACAGTGCTTGAGCACCCCCTCGCGGGTCTCGAAAGTCAGGTTCAGGCCGTCGAACGTCGGGTAGCGCCGCTCCAGCACGTCGATGACACGCAGGCTCTGCAGGTTGTGCTCAAAGCCACCGTGGTCCCGCATGCACTCGCCGAGCGCGTCCTGACCCGCATGGCCGAACGGGGTGTGCCCCAGATCGTGCGCCAGCGCGATGGCCTCGACCAGATCCTCGTGCAGCCCCAGCGAGCGGGCGATCGAGCGGCCCAGCTGCGCCACTTCCAGCGAGTGCGTCAGGCGCGTGCGGAACAGGTCACCCTCGTGGTTGAGGAAGACCTGGGTCTTGTAGACCAGCCGGCGAAACGCCGTGCTGTGCACGATGCGGTCGCGGTCGCGCTGGAAATCATTGCGGGTCGGTGCGCCAGGCTCCGCGTACCGTCGCCCCCGGCCCGTTTCCGGCCGGCAAGCGCAAGGTGCGAGTCCAGGGCCGCCCGGAGACCAAGTATCCGGATTCGTCACGTCGTCGCCCGACCGGCAGAGGCCCTGACGCAGCGCCCCCACCTCCGAACGAGGTGCGCGCTGCACTGGGGCCAACGCCCGGCCGACAGGGCGTCGTGTCATGCGGCCGGTTCGCAGCAAGCCTGCAACACGTCGGCCACCATGGCGTCGGGCGCCCCCTGCATGCGAGCGGACCCCAGCTTGTCGATCACGACGAAGCGAATCTCGCCGGCTTCAGCCTTCTTGTCGACGCGCATCAACTCCAGATAACGCTCGGCGCCGAGCGCCGGCCCCCGCACCGGCAGGCCGGCGCGGACGCACAGCCGCTCCAGGCGCTCGCGGAACGCTGGCGGCATCAGACCCAGCCGGACCGACAACTCGGCCGCCATGACCATGCCGCACCCCACGGCCTCGCCATGCAGCCACTCGCCGTAACCCAGCCCCGCCTCGATCGCGTGACCAAAGGTGTGCCCGAAATTCAGGATGGCCCGCAGGCCGCTTTCGCGCTCGTCGCAGCCGACCACCTGGGCCTTGATCTCGCAGGACCGCTTCACCGCGTAGGCCAGCGCGTTCTTGTCGCGGGCGATGAGGGCATCGATGTTCGCCTCGATCCATTCCAGGAAGGCGGCATCGGCGATCGGGCCGTACTTGATCACCTCGGCCAGCCCGGCCGAAAGCTCGCGCGGCGGCAGCGTGTCGAGCGTGTCCAGGTCACACACCACGCGCTGCGGCTGATAGAACGCGCCGATCATGTTCTTGCCCAGCGGATGGTTGATGGCCGTCTTGCCGCCCACCGAGGAGTCCACCTGCGACAGCAGCGTCGTCGGCACCTGCACGAAGGGCACACCGCGCATGTAGCAGGCGGCGGCAAAACCCGTCATGTCCCCCACCACACCGCCGCCCAGGGCGTACAGCACCGTCTTGCGGTCGCAGGACTGCGCCAGCAGTTCGTCGTAGATCAGGTTGAGCGTGGCGCTGTCCTTGTAGACCTCGCCGTCGGGCAGCGCGAGCACCCGGACCGTCTTGTGGTGCGGCTGGAGTGCCCGATGCAGCCTTTGGGCATACAGCGGAGCCACGGTCGTGTTCGTCACGATCAGCGCCGTTGCCGAGCGGGGCAGCCCCTCCCAGCTCTGTGCACGATCCAGCAGCTGGGTGCCGATGAGGATGTCGTAGCTGCGCTCGCCCAAATCGACCCGGACGGTCTGCCGAGCGGGCGCGTCGCCGGACGCGCCGGCCAAATCAGATGTCGTCATGGGGGAGAAGTTTACCGAGCACCTCGCCGCCACCCGGACGGCCGGGATGCTCAAGCGCTCGACCCGCGGAATCGGTCACCGCCGCGTCGCGGACTGCACCACGTCCGCACCGACCACCCCAGCCAGTTCCAGCTGCATCAAGATCATGTTGACCATGTGGCTGACCGACGGGCGCCCAGACTCCACCACATAGTGCGACACCTCGCGATACAGCGGGTCGCGCTCGCGGAACAACTCGCGCAACTTGCGCAAGGGGTCTGCCACCTGCAGCAAAGGCCGCTGCGTGTCGTGACGCAAGCGCCGGAACAACTCTTCCGGTGTCGCGCGCAAATAGAGCACCACAGTGTGGTCCTTCAGGGCCTGGCGATTCTCCGGTCGCAACACCGCCCCGCCGCCGGTGGCCAGGACACAGGGCGGACGCTCCACGAGCTCAGCGATCGTCTCCGCCTCGATGTCCCGGAAAGCCACCTCACCGTGCTGCTCGAAAAACGAGCGGATCGAGCAGCCGATCCGCTTTTCGATCTCGGCGTCCGCATCGACAAAAGGCACCCCGAGCAGGTGCGCGAGGTGCCTTCCGGCGGTGGACTTGCCGGCGCCGGGCATGGCGACGAGGCTGATGGTCTTCAATACTGTCAAGTCGGTCTACAAGCCTTACACCCTGCCACCCAAATGATCACCGTCTCCATCCCCCGTTACTGAACTGATCCCACATTATAAGTATACGACTGCCCAGCCGGCATCTTCACTGTGACATCAATCGGTCCAGATGCCTCAACCGCTTTTGAACAGTCACTCAACTCAGCCGTCAACGTGTGAATGGTCGGCCTAAGGGTGGAAGGTATGGGAGTCATATCCACAGAGACAGTAGCACCCTTGGCTTTAGTCGAGGCGACCAGCGTAGCCGCTGCCGGCACAGGATTTCCTCCCGATGCATCCGCATTCGTATTAGCATCCCGCATACAGAATTGAACTGATGCGCGACAGGCGCCCAAACTTGGACTCAAAGTTTGAGGGGGCAAAGGCGTGCTGGTGCAGGCGCCTCCACTGACCACAAACAAACGTGGTATCACAGCACTTTCGGAGAGAATGAATAACTGACTATACCGCACATACGTATTCCCATCCCATACACCATTGGCATCAGATCCAGCAATGTATTCACCGTTGTCCATCAGTGAATTTTCATTCTTATCAACAAACACTCTACCCAAGTCAGAAAACAATTCTCCAGACGAGTAACGATTATCTCCATCAACGTCATCAAACGACTCTTCACCCTGAGCGTATGCAATCACAGTCACTCGACCATTTGACGGCCGGAAGTTACTGCTAACAAATTTCACAGAGCACACTCCAGATGAGGTCATACAGCTCGCTGGAATAACACTAGCCCCTTCGCTCACAAAACTAATAGCCGTGCCATCGGGCACCGGGTTTCCAAAGCGGTCATTCAGCTGCATCCGGATGTTACTCTCCGTTCCATCCCTAGACCAGCCATCGACATTGAAAGTTCCGGCCGACAAACTCACGCCTCGTTGAGTAGGCAGTCCAGCATTGATGGTCAGAACATTTGACACTGTCGAAAGACTGGTACCTGATGCAGGTGTGTACACTGCCTTGACTCGTACCGGCGTCGGCACGGAGCCAGATTTGACAGACACCTCTGCGTATCCGTCCTTATCCGTTACCACCTTGTTTGCGGACAACGAAGCCACGTTCGCGATGTCCAGAGACAGCTGCACCTCTTTCTGCGAAACAGGATTACCAACCTGGTCCTTCAACCGGAATTTCACAGCCGACGTTTCTGCACACCCACTTCCCGCAATACAGATCGTACTCGGAGATGCAGACGAAAACTCGAGCGCCAAGGCCGTAGGGGTCGACACGACCAGGTCGACTTGCCCTTGCTGGCTGGTTCCATCAATCGAAGCGCTGACTCGATCGGTCGCTGCACACCCCTTGTCCTGATAAGTAATCGTCGATGTTCCGCTCGTCATCGTGAGTGAACTGGGCGACAGATTTGCTTTCCCGGAACTCGCACAAGTGGAAGAAAACTTGATCGTCACGGGAGAAACCGAAGATGCCCCATTTACCGCCACGGCAATCACCGACGAACCATATGCGGACACATTGGACGGGTCAGCCGTAATCGATGTCAACGAGACCGTGATCGGAGAAACTGTAAACGGGACCCGTGTCTCGGCCGAAGCGGTGGTCGACAAATCAGCCGTCGCTTTGACGTAATCAGCCCCGGAAGCCGTGGCCAACGGAGTCAAGCTGACAGAGGCCGATCCTTGATCATTGGTCAGAACACTATCGGGTGAGACGACCGCCTTGGCTCCTGGCACGGAAAACTTAACCAGGATGTTCTTCAGCGGCGTGCCGTCGGATCGTTTTACCAGCGCTGACACCGTACCAGGCGTAGATGCGGAGATCGTTTCGCTGGACAAACTGAGCACCACAGTACCAGCTGAGGTCGAAGATACCGACCCTGACGTACTTGACTCTGTCCCTGAGCCGGTACTGCTGGAAGACCCTGATCCATCGAACACCGATGTACCGGAAGAACCTCCACCTCCGCCGCACGCAGTCAACAGCGACACAGCAAAAATCAATCCTACATACCCAGCAACAGCCCATCGAATCATGTATACCCTCGCTGTATGTTTAATCTGCTGAACCAATTATTTGACTGCCGCCGCGTTTCGGTCCGTAATCACCTTCGGCGTCAAGAACACCAGCAGTTCGGTCTTGCTTGACGACTTGGTCTTGTTGCGGAACAAGGCCCCGACCACGGGGATGTCTCCCAGCAGGGGCACTTTATTGGTGGACTCGGTCTCGCTAAGCTCGAAAATGCCGCCGATCACCACCGTTCCACCGTTCTCCACCAGCACCTGGGTCTTCACGTGCTTGGTGTTGATGGCG
>CAYRBG010000143.1:0-7346 GCA_964422355.1 uncultured Sphaerotilus sp.
GCAGGCCGGGGTGGCGCTTGGTGACCAGATCCAGCGCGTCGCGCAGGTGAAAGCCGGGGATGGATCGGCCCGAGCCCTTGATCGTGCCGTCTGCGCCGGGCGCGAAGACGAAGGTGGGGCGGTGCAGCCGGTCCTTGAGCCGGCCGGCGACGATGCCGACCACGCCCTCGTGGAAGTCCGGGTCGAACAGCACCAGCGCGGCGGGCGGCTCGCCCTCGGGCATGAGCGTTTCGAGCAGTGCCCCGGCCTGCTCGCGCATCCCGGCCTCGACCTCGCGCCGCTCGCGGTTGATCTGGTCGAGCTGGCGGGCGAGTTCGGCGGCCTGGGCGGGATCGTCGGTGGTCAGGCAGGCGATGCCCAGCGTCATGTCGGACAGGCGGCCCGCCGCGTTCAGGCGCGGACCCAGCGAGAAGCCGAAATCCATCGGCCCGGCGCGGCCCGGATCCCGTCCGGCCGCGGTGAACAGGGCGGCCACGCCCGGCTGCATGCGGCCGGCGCGGACGCGCCGCAGACCCTGCGACACCAGGCGCCGGTTGTTCTCGTCGAGCCTGACCACGTCGGCCACCGTGCCCAGGGCGACCAGGTCGAGCAGGGCGTCAAGCCGAGGCTGCTGGGCGGCGTCGAAGCGGCCGCGGCGGCGCAGCTCGGCGCGCAGGGCCAGCAGCACGTAGAACATCACGCCCACGCCCGCCATGGCCTTGCTCGGAAAGGCGCAGGCCGGCTGGTTCGGGTTGACGATGACGTCCGCCGCCGGCAGCGAGGGCAGGCCCTGGGCGTCGACGGCCGGCAGGTGGTGGTCGGTGATCAGCACCTTCACGCCCAGCGCATGGGCGTGGTCCACGCCCTCGTGACTGGCGATGCCGTTGTCCACCGTGACGATGAGCGCGGGGCGGTGCACCATGGCCAAGTCCACCAGTGTCGGCGTCAGGCCGTAGCCGTGGATGGCGCGGTCGGGCACCACGTAGTGCAGCGTGTCGGGGCGGGCGCCCAACATGGCCAGTCCGCGCAGTGCCGTGGCGCAGGCGGTGGCGCCGTCGCAGTCGTAGTCCGCGACGATGACGATGGGGCCGGCGGCATCCAGCGTGTCGGCCAGCAGGGTGGCGGCGTCGGGCGTGCCGAGCAGGGTGTCCGGGGGCAGCAGGCGGGCGAGGCCGTCGTCCAGCTCGGCCGGGTCGCGCACGCCGCGGGCAGCGTACAGGCGGGCGAGCAGGGGGTGCAGGCCCGACTGCTCCAACGCCCAGGCGGTGCGGGGCGGAACGGGGCGGACGTCGATGTGTGGGGTCATGCGCAGCTCAGGCCGACGGCAACGTCGGTGGGGAGGGGGGTCAAAGCGTGCCGAGCACGTCGGCCACCGGCACGCGGCGGGACGAGGCGCGCCAGCGCTGCCAGGCTCCAGCCATGCCGCCCGAGACTGGCGCGGCGTCGAAGCGCTGCGCCCGGCGTTCGCCGCACAGGGTCAGGCTGCAGGGCTGGCGGGCATTGAGGGCGGTCAGCAGTTCGGCGACGGGGCCGTCGTCCAGGGCTTTCCAGGCGGCACACCAGCTGGCCCAGTCGTCGGACATCAGGGGCTCGCGCAGGCGAGCGTCCACCGTGTGGTCGGTGGGCAGGGGCGCGGCTTGGGCCGCAGCGCCGGTGCCGCTGAGCCAGAAGGAGTTGACGGGCAGGGCGCCGCGCTCTTCACGGGTCTCGTTGACGGCGTGGCCGTGCCACAGCATCTGCGCCTCGACCTGCAGGCGCCGCACGCGGCGGGCCTGCGGGTCCAGCCCACGCAACCACAACTCCAGGTTGCGGCCGATCACGCGGTCCAGCGAGGCGGTGGAGAGCCCGGCCAGCTCGGCGTGCCGGACGTACCAGCGCAGCGGAGCGCCGTAGTGCACCGTCCAGCCTTCGGCCTCGAAGGAGGGGCGCACGGCATCCAGCAGGGCGCGGGACTCGGTCTCGTCCAGTTCCAACATGCTGGGGTTGAGCAGCGTGATCTTGTCGGCGCCGACCAGCCAGTGGCAGGGCGTGACCTGGCCCCAACCGGCGGGGCCCGAAACGAGGTCTGCCGACACGCCATCGGCGCGGGCTTGGTGGGCGGCGAAGGGGAGTCTGCCGTCGGCGGCATTCCAGCCGTGCAGGTCGGCCAGTACGGCCTCGTGCGGCACGTTGAGCGTGTACTCGTCGTCGCCCCAGGTCGGGCCCGGCGTCAGGCGGGCGAGCAGGCGGCTCAGGTTCGGCAGGTCCAGGGTTCGGATCGCGGCCGCGCCGGCGTCGGACGCGGCGCTGGCGTGGGGAAGGATGAGGTGGGGCACGGCAGCGGACTTCGTTGGAGCCCGGATTATCCGGGTAGCATCCCGGCGAAGCGCTCACCATGACCCCACGCCGCACCCGCCCCGCCTCGCAAAGCCCCACCGTCGTCGACACGCGCGAGCGCATCCTGGACGTGGCGACGCGCCTGTTCACCGAACACGGCTACGCCGGCACCTCCATCCGCATGATCACCGGCGAGGCCGGCACGCCGGTGGCGTTGGTGAACTACCACTTCGGCTCCAAGCGCGGCCTGATGGAAGCGGTGATGGAGCGCGCGCTGGGCCGCCACGGCGGCACGCGCATCCGCTACCTCGACAAGCTGGAAGCTGAGGCCGGCGATGAGCCTGTGCCGGTGCGCACGCTGGTCGAGGCCTTTCTGAGTTCGGCGCTGCGCCTGACGCAGCGCAACGACCTTTCGGGCACGGTGTTCAAGCAGTTGGTGGCCCGCGCGTTCTACGAGCCCGGCCCCGACGCCAGCTTCTTTCCCGAGGAATACGCCGAGACGGTGGAGCGCTACAAGGTCGCCTTCGGGCGGGCGCTGCCGCACCTGAGCGAGCTCGACGTCATCTGGCGCCTGTACTTCATGGTGGGCCTGGTGGCCTATGTGATCGCCGGCAAGGACACCATGCGCATCACCCAGCAGTACGGCCTGGATGAGCACCTGGGGACCGATGCGGCGGCGGTGCTGGACCGGCTGGTGCCCTTCCTGGTGGCGGGATTTTCCGCCCCGGCCCCCTGAGCCGGCAGCCTTTCAGGGGTTCAGGGCGCGCAACTGGCGCCTCAGGATCTTGCCGACGGCCGTCTTGGGCAGGTCGTTGCGGAACTCGATCCGCTTGGGCCGCTTGTAGCCGGTCAGGTAGGCCTCGCACCAGTGGCGGATGTCCGTTTCGGTGATCGCCGGGTCTTTTTTCACCACCAGCGCCATCACGGCCTCGCCCGCCTTTTCATCCGGTATGCCGATGGCCGCGCATTCCAGGACGCCCGGCATCTGGGTGATCACGTCCTCGACCTCGTTGGGATAGACGTTGAATCCGGACACCAGAATCATGTCCTTTTTGCGGTCGACGATGCTGAACGCGCCGCTCGGGTCCACCAAGCCGATGTCACCGGTGCGGAAAAACCCATCGGGGGTCATGATCTGGGCGGTTTCTTCGGGGCGCTTCCAGTAGCCCGCCATCACTTGCGGGCCGCGCACCGCGATTTCTCCGGCCTGGCCTTTGGGGACTTCGTGGCCGGCGTCGTCCAGCAGGCGGATTTCGGTGCCGGGCACCGGCAAACCGATCGATGCGCTGTAGGCGCTGGAATCGGTGGGATTGCAAGTCACCACGGGTGAGGTTTCCGACAGGCCGTAGCCTTGGCAGATGACGCAGCCCGTTTTCTCGAACCAGAGTTGGGCCGTCTTTTGCTGGACGGCCATGCCGCCCCCGACCGAGAGTTTCAGGTGGCTCCAGTCGACCTTGTTGAAATCCGGGTGATGCAGCAGCGCGTGGAACAGGGTGTTCACGGCCGGGAAACTGTGGAAGATCTCCGATGACAAGGTCTTGAGGGTGCCTGAAATGTCCCGGGGATTGGGAATCAGGATGCCGCAGCCGCCCATGCACAGGCCCAGCATCATGTTCGTGTTGAAACCGAAGATGTGATAGAGCGGCAGGGCGCAAATGGTGACCACCTGCCCCTCGGAGGCCACGCGGTTCAGGGCCGGGCGATACCAGGCCTGCGATTGCAGGATGTTGGCCACGAGGTTGCGGTGCAGCAGCATCGCCCCTTTGCTGATGCCGGTCGTGCCGCCCGTGTATTGCAGGACGGCCAGGTCGTCGGGCCGGATCTCGACCGGACGGAACGGCGATGACCGGCCCGCTGCAATCGCATCGTTGAACCGGGTGGCGTCGGCCAGCTGGAACTCCGGCACCATTTTCTTGATTTTGCGCACGACGTGGTTGACCACGGCTCCCTTGATCCAGCCCAGCATGTCACCCATGGTGGTCAGCACCACGTGATCCACCACCTTGGCATGGGCCTGCGCCGCCTGGAGCGTGGCCGCAAAGTTTTCCATGATGACGATGGACGCGGTACCGGCATCCTTCAGCTGGTGTTCCAGCTCGCGGGGCGTGTACAGCGGGTTGACGTTGACCACCACCATGCCGGCACGCAGGATCCCCAGCACCACCACGGGATACTGGGGCACGTTGGGCATCATCACCGCGACGCGGTCGCCGGGTTTCAGGCCGCTGGCTTGAAGGTAGGCGGCAAAGGCGCGCGACAGCACGTCGATCTGGGAAAAGCTGAAACTCTTGCCCATGTATTTGTAGGCGGGCAGGACGGCGTGTTTCTGGAAACTCTCGTCCAGCAGGTCGACCAATGAAGCGTACGCGGAGGTGTCCACCTCGGCGGGCACGCCGTTGGGGTAGTTGTTCAACCAGATTCGTTCCACTCTGGAATTCCTTGTCATGGAGGGGTGGGGCGGTTGCGGCGCTTTTTCCGGACGTAGACCGTTTTCCGGACCTGGGCCACCACCTGGCCCGCTTCGTCGACCACGTTCACCTCGAACAGGGGCAGGTGCTTTTCTCCATCGTCGGTGGCCGCGATGATGTCCGTCACCTGTTGTTCATCGATCTCAAACCGTGCCTTGACCGTGCCCCGGCCCGGGGCGACAAAATCGATCGAGGAATGGCGGTCCCACACCAGGTAATCCGTGCCCAGGCGCTGCATCAACAGCAACATGTACCAGGGGTCGGTCATGGCAAACAGGCTGCCGCCGAAATGGGTCCCGACGTAGTTCCGGTTGTACCAATGCGCGCGGAGTTCGACCTCGGCGTGGCTGTAGTCCGCGGCGATCCGGGTGGCCCGGATTCCCGCGAACAAAAAGGGCGGCCACAGGTTGATGATCCGGCGCAGTGTGGCGGCTTTCATGCGGGTCTCGCGCTCAGAAACTGTGGCGGATGCCCAGGGCCATCATGCGGGTGGTGGCGTCGACGTTGGTGCCGCCCGCCGAGAAGAAGGGCACTTCCAGCGCGCCCAGCCCGCTCAACAGCGGCAAAGGGCCACCCGCCACGTTCAGGCCGGCCGATTCGGTGGCGGCCAGGTGGCCCCGCTGATCCTTGACATATCCCGCGCGGACATAGAGTTTGGTGCGCTTGGAAAAGTTGTAGTCCGCGATCCACATGAAACTCGTGTCCTTGCCTTCGGTGAAGTTGGCAAACTTCGACACGGAGATTTGCGCACCGACGGCAAAGTCGCGGATCGGGTGTTTGACGCCCACCCCCCAGGTGTTGACCTTGATGTCGGATCCGGCGTCCATGGTGAATGTCCCGGAGTGGTAGATGCCCGAGATGTGTGTGCCCAGGCCCGGGACGACGTACTTGGTGCCCGCCGAGTACGCCGAGTACTTGTCCAGGCTGAACAGCAGCGTGCCGGTCGCGCCCACGAGCAGGTCGGCGTTGCCGAACCGGTTGCCGTGGTACGAGCCGTTGAACATCAGGTCCGGGCTGGCCTGATATTGCAGGAGCGCGCCCACGGACTGCCCCCGCCGGCCCGAGTTGGCGGTTTCGGTGCCGGCCGTCTGGCCGCCCAGGATCTGGCCATTGGCGGCCCCTGCAGCCTGGCCGCGGTTCGAGCTGACGTGGGCATCCACCCCGGCGTTGGGGGTGTAGGACAGCACACCCGTCCAGCCGTCGCGCTTGACCCAGTAGCTGATCTGGTTGTCCTGGCGCACCTGGAGGTTGTTCACCGCCAGGCCGACGCCTTGTGCGTCCGCGCCGCCCAGGGCTTCGACGGTGGCGAAGGCGAAGGCATAGAACATCGGGGCGTACTGGCGCCCGAGGCGGAACTCGCCCGCCGGGGTGCTCAGGCCCACGTAGGACTGGCGCCCCCACATGCGGCTGTCCTGCCCGCTTTGCGCACCCGTGTCGAGCTGGAACTGGCCTTCGAGCACGAACGAGGCCTTGTAGCCGCCGCCGAGGTCTTCCTGGCCCTTCACACCCAGGGCGTTCACCGAGGACAGGCTCGACGTGAGGCGCGAGACGGTGGACGGGCTGGCGTATGCGCTGTTGAAACCGTTGGCCAAGGCAGCGCCGGTGGCGATGGAGGTGGCGTTGGGGGCTCCACCGTTGGCGGCCACCGCCTGGGGCAGCGTCTGGAACAGGGTGCCGCTGATGTTGCCCTGTCCCTTGTGGACCGAGTCCGCTGCCACGTCGATGTTGCCGAACACGGTCACGCTGGATTGCGCCAGGACGGGCCCGGCGCCCAGGGCGCTCAGGGCAATGGCAGCGGTTCGTGACCAAGAAGAGGGATGGCGCATGGTGGATGTCTCCTGGTGCCCGCCTGCGGGTGGCCGGGGGCTTTGTGATTGAACATACGTTTCAAACGAACGTATGAACTGTTGCGCAAGGAGCATGGCGCTGGAAGTGGCGTATTCCCGAATAGGGGCGTGGTCCGTGTAAACCCCAGCGGGGCTTCCCGAGCGGGTGTGCATAAAATAAAACGATCGTTTGTTTTATTGTCTTCATCCAAGGAAGCACCCATGCCCAGCTACACCCCGCCCCTGCGTGACATGCAGTTCGTGCTCCACGAGGTGCTCGACGTTGCGAGTGCCTTCAGGGAGATGCCGGCGCATGCCGACACCGATGCCGACACCATCAACGCGGTGCTGGAAGAGGGCGGCAAGTTCGCGTCGCAGGTCATCGCCCCGCTCAACCTGAGCGGCGATGCCGAGGGCTGCACGCTGGACAAGGTCACCCACGAGGTGTCGCCGCCCAAGGGCTTCAAGGACGCCTATGCCCAGTACATTGAGGGCGGCTGGCCGGCCCTGAGCTGTGACCCGGCGTACGGCGGCCAGGGTCTGCCGCACACGGTCAACCAGTGCTTCTACGAGATGCTCAACAGTGCCAACCAGGCCTGGACCATGTACCCCGGCTTGTCGCACGGTGCCTACGAGGCCTTGCATGCCCACGGCACCGAGGCGCAGAAGCAGACCTACCTGCCCAAGCTGGTCAGCGGCGAATGGACCGGCACCATGTGCCTGACCGAGCCGCACTGCGGCACCGACCTGGGCCTGA
>CAYRBG010000144.1:0-7332 GCA_964422355.1 uncultured Sphaerotilus sp.
CAACACGGAGAATATCGTGAGCAACAAAGGGCAACTTCTACAAGACCCGTTCCTGAACCTGCTGCGCAAGGAGCACGTTCCTGTTTCCATCTACCTGGTCAACGGCATCAAGCTGCAAGGCCACATCGAGTCGTTCGATCAGTACGTCGTCCTGTTGCGCAACACTGTGACGCAGATGGTGTACAAGCACGCCATCTCGACCGTGGTTCCCGGCCGTGCCGTGAGCTTCCACGCCAACGACAACGCTGACGCCAACTGAGCGCCGTCCATTCACCCTCGACCGGTGACGCGGGGCAGCGCCCCGTGGCTCCGGTGTCGACCGACGCTCCCCGTGTGGTGTTGGTGGGCGTGGATTTTGGCCCCGGGTCTTCATTTGACCCGACGCTGGACGAGTTGGCCTTGCTGGCCGAATCGGCCGGTGATGAGGTCGTTGCTCGCCTGACAGCCAAACGCAAAGCCCCCGATGCGGCGCTGTTCGTCGGCACCGGCAAGGCCGAGGAGATCAAGTCGCTGTTGATCCTGTATCAGGGGCAGTGCGTGATCTTTGATCAGGCGCTGGGCGCTGCGCAGCAGCGCAACCTCGAACGCTTTCTCGGCGTGGAGGTGATCGACCGCACCGGTTTGATCCTGGAAATTTTTGCTGCTCGGGCGCGCAGCCACGAGGGCAAGCTCCAGGTTGAACTGGCTCAGCTGCAGTATCTGGCCACCCGGCTGGTTCGGCGCTGGAGCCACCTGGAACGCCAGCGCGGTGGTGTCGGCCACCGTGGCGGTCCGGGCGAAACCCAGATCGAGCTGGACCGCCGCATGATCGACATGCGCATCAAGTCGGTCAAGGAACGTCTGCGCAAGGTCCAACGGCAGCGCGACACCCAGCGTCGTTCACGCGATCGGCAGGGGGTCTTCAAGGTCTCGCTGGTGGGCTACACCAATGCGGGAAAAAGCACGCTGTTCAATGCCCTCGTGAAGGCGCAGGCCTACGCGGCCAACCAGTTGTTCGCCACACTCGACACCACCACCCGGCAGCTTTACCTGGCTGAGGCCGGGCAGACGGTGTCCTTGTCGGACACGGTGGGCTTCATTCGCGATTTGCCCCACACCCTGGTCGCGGCCTTCAAGGCCACCTTGCAGGAGACGGTGGATGCCGATGTGCTGCTGCATGTGGTGGATGCTTCGTCGCCGACTTGGCGCGAACAGATCGAAGAAGTCGAGCGCGTGCTGGAAGACATCGGTGCGGGCCAGGTGCCCCAGGTTCTGGTGTTCAACAAGCTCGATGCGCTCGAGGCCGGTGCCCGCCCGAGGCAGTCTGTGGACGACTATGAGTTGGGGCCGGGGCGCCGTGTCCCTCGCGTGCACGTGAGTGCCCGAAGTGGGGAGGGGCTGGCGCAGTTGCGTACCGTGCTGTCCGACCTGGCGCGGGCGCGGAGTGAGACATCCTCCCGGGGCGACGAATGGAGCCCTGCATCGTCCGTGTTAGCCTTGCATCCTCTCTCGGAACCTGCGGATCTTCAGGATCCCGCGGGCGACGAGGGCCCCGCCTGAGCGAGGCCTTCCACCCCAGTGATGACCCAGATGTATTTCATGGACATGGTCCGAACCCCTTCTCGAGTGCCCTTGACCGCTGTGGCCCGTGCCGCCGGAGCCTTGTGTGTGGCGGCGCTGGCGTGGCCGGTGCAGGCCGGATTCCGCATGGCCGGGCGTGCACCGTCGACGTGGATTCTCAATTCCGGTCGCAACGATGGTCCCCCCGATCTCGACGAACTTTGGCGCGATTTCAACCAGAAGCTCAGCGGCCTGTTCGGAGGCCCTCGCAAGGAGGGAGGAGACACCGAGCCGTCTCCTGGCCCGGGATCGACGCCTCCCGGTCAGCGCCGCTCCATCGGCCTGAGCGGCGGCGTGATCGGCGCCGTGGTGGCCCTGATCTGGTTGGGCAGTGGCTTGTTCATCGTCCAAGAAGGTCAGCAGGCGGTGGTGATGACCTTCGGGAAGTACGAACGCACGGTGGGGGCGGGCATCCAATACCGCTGGCCGCTGCCGTTCCAGTCGCACGAAACGGTGGCCGTGACTTTGACCCGTTCGACCGAGGTCGGCACCTCGGCCGTCGTTCAGGCCACGGGCCTGCGCGACTCGTCCATGCTCACCCAGGACGAGAACATCGTCGACATCCGCTTCACGGTGCAGTGGCGACTCAAGGAGGCCAAGGACTTCCTGTTCGAGAACCGCAATGTCGAAGAGGCTGTTCAGCAGGCCGCCGAGTCGGCTGTGCGCGAGATCGTGGGGCGAAGCGCCATGGACTCGGTGTTGTACGAGCAGCGTGACGCCATTGCCGCGGACCTGGTCAAGTCGGTGCAGGTGCAGCTGGACCGGCTGCGCGCGGGCATTCTGGTCGTCAACGTCAACGTGCAGAGTGTGCAGGCGCCGGAGCAGGTCCAGGCCGCGTTCGACGATGCCTTCAAGGCTGGCGCCGATCGCGAGCGCCTGAAGAACGAAGGTCAGTCCTACGCCAACGACGTGGTGCCCAAGGCGCGAGGCATGGCGGCGCGTCTGCTTCAGGAGGCCGAGGGCTATCGCTCCCGCGTCGTCGCACAGGCCGAGGGGGATGCCGAGCGTTTTCGCTCCGTGCTGACCGAATATCAACGCGCGCCCGCGGTGACGCGTGACCGGCTCTACATCGACACCATGTCGAGCATCTATGCCAACGTCAGCAAGGTCTACGTGGATGCGCGCAACGGCACCAGCCTGTTGCAGCTGCCCCTGGACAAGCTGCTTGCGGCATCTTCGACCGCCACGGGTTTGCCTGTGGCTCCGGCCGCGGCGTCTGCCCCGGTGGGGGGGGGCGAGTCCGTGTCGAACGGTGGCGTCGATGGACGTACCCGGGATGGATTGCGCGGGCGTGACCGCGACGGACGTTGAGCGAGCGAGGCGAGGAAAAGTTTCATGAACCGAACCGGACTGACCATCGTCGGCATCGTGCTGTTTCTGATGACGGCGATGTCGACCCTGTATGTGGTCGATCAGCGCAACTATGCTGTCGTTTATTCGCTCGGCGAGATCAAGGAGGTGATCACCGAGCCGGGGCTGAAGTTCAAGTTGCCGCCGCCGCTGCAGAACGTGATCTTCGTCGATCGTCGCACGCAGACGCTCGACAGCGTCGAGTCGCGCCCCATCTTCACGGCCGAAAAGCAGAGCTTGGTCATTGACTGGCTGGTGAAGTGGCGCGTCACGCAGCCGCGTCAGTTCATCCGCAACACCGGCCTGGACCTGCGCCACGCCGAAGTGCGCCTGACCCCCATCGTGCAGGCGGCGCTCAACGAGGAAGTCACCAAGCGCACGGTGCGTGCTGTGGTGTCGACCGAGCGCGACAAGGTCATGCAGGGGGTGATGCAGCGTCTGGCCGACGACGCCAAGGCCTTCGGCATCGAGATCGTGGACGTGCGCATCAAGCGCGTTGACTTTGCGTCGACCATCACCGATTCGGTCTACCGCCGCATGGAGTCCGAGCGCAAGCGCGTGGCCAATGAGCTGCGTTCGCAAGGCTCGGCCGAGAGCGAGAAGGTGCGCGCCGATGCCGACCGTCAGCGCGAAGTCATTCTGGCTGAGGCCTACCGCGATGCTCAGAAGATCAAGGGTGAGGGCGATGCCAAGGCCTCGGCCATCTATGCCGAAAGCTTTGGTCGTGATCCGCAATTCGCCAAGTTCTACCGCAGCCTGGAGGCCTACCGCAGCAGCTTCCGCAGCAAGTCCGACGTGATGGTGTTGGATCCGTCCAGCGAGTTCTTCGGGGTGATGCGTGGTGGCGTGCCTTCGGCCGCGCGCGGCAAGTGATCCTTCCTCCGGGTTGAGGTCTGCATGAAGCTGCTTTTGTCGGCATTGGCACTGATGTTGGTCCTGGAGGGGCTGCTCCCCTTCATCAATCCTGGCTTGTGGCGTCAGGTGATGGACAAGGTGGCTCAGATGTCCGATGGGCAGATCCGCTTCCTCGGACTGAGCAGCATCCTGGTCGGTCTGGTGTTGCTGCTGCTCTTCACAAGCTGAAGACGCCGGACGCAAGGCCGGTAGAATCTGGCCTTTTGTCTTTTTGATCTGACATGTCTTCTGCTTGGCTGTTGCCGGAGCACATTGCCGACGTCCTGCCCTTCGAGGCGCGCCGCATCGAGGAGTTGCGCCGCCTGTTGCTGGACCAGGCCCGTGGTTACGGCTACGAGCTGGTTGTTCCGCCGTTGCTGGAGCACCTTGAGTCGTTGCTCAGCGGCACTGGCCGCGAGCTGGACCTCAAGACCTTCAAGTTGGTCGATCAGCTCAGTGGTCGTTCACTGGGTGTGCGTGCCGACACCACGGCGCAGGTCGCCCGCATTGACGCGCACCTGCTGAACCGGCAAGGGGTGACCCGCCTGTGCTATTGCGGCCCGGTGCTGCACACCCTGCCTTCGGGCCTGCACGGCACGCGTGAGCCCTTGCAACTCGGCGCCGAGCTCTACGGGCACAGCGGCCTGGAGGCCGACCTCGAAGTTCAGGAGCTGCTGCTGGACTGCCTGTCTCGCGCGGGTCTGACGGGGCTGGTGGTGGATCTGGCCGACGCGCGCATCCTTCGGGGCGTGTTGGACGGCGCTGATATGGACGCGGCGGCGCGCGATGCCCTGCAGCAGGCGCTGGCTGACAAGGATCGCCCGTCGATCGCCGAGTTGGCGTGCGCCTTGCCTCAGGCCACGCGCGATGCGCTGCTGACCTTGTGCGATCTGTATGGCGGTCGCGAGGTGCTGACTCAGGCGCGGCAGCGTCTGCCGGTGCATCCGTTGGTCGCTTCGGCCCTGGATGACCTGGCGTGGCTGGCCGATCGTCTGCAGATGACCCACGGCGACGTCACCATCGGATTTGATCTGGCGGATTTGCCCGGTTACGCCTACTACAGTGGCATTCGCTTCGGCGTCTACGGCCCAAAGGCAGTGGATGCGCTGGCTCGGGGCGGCCGTTATGACGATGTGGGCGCGGCATTTGGCCGTCGTCGGCCGGCGGTCGGCTTCAGCCTGGATCTGAAGTCGGTGGTGGAGTTCGTCGACTTTGACGGACGTCGCAGCGCCATCCTGGCGCCTTGGAGTGAAGATGAAGGTCTGCGCACGGCCATCCGCGGCTTGCGCAGTGCCGGTGAATCTGTGGTGTGCGTGCTTCCCGGGCACGAACACGAAGTGCAAGAGTTTGACTGCGACCGCGAACTGGTGGCAGAGCAGGGACAGTGGGTCGTGCGCCCGCGCTGAAGCGCCGGTCACGCCCTCTCCATCAACCGTTCAACGGATTTCTGGACATGAACAATCGCAGTGAAGTTGCGGCTCGCAACGTCGTCGTCGTGGGCACCCAATGGGGTGATGAAGGCAAGGGCAAGGTCGTCGACTGGCTGACCGATCACGCCCAGGGCGTGGTGCGCTTCCAGGGCGGTCACAACGCTGGTCACACGCTGGTCATCAAGGGTGTGAAGACGGCGCTGCAGCTGATCCCGTCGGGCATCATGCGCGACGGCGTGGCCTGCTACATCGGCAATGGCGTGGTGGTCGACCCGACCCACCTGCTGTCGGAAATCGAGCGTCTGGAAAAGATCGGCCTGGACGTGCGCTCGCGCCTGTTCGTCAGCGAGTCGTGTCCGTTGATCCTGCCGTTCCACGTCGAGGTCGACAAGGCCCGCGAAGCCCTGCGTGAAACCAGTGGCGCCGGCAAGATCGGCACGACGGGCAAGGGAATTGGTCCGGCCTATGAAGACAAGGTGGCCCGCCGCGCCCTGCGCGTGCAGGATCTCAAGCATCCTGAGCGCTTTGCCAAGAAGCTCAAGGAACTGCTGGAGCTGCACAACTTCGCACTGACCGGTTTCCTGAGGGGTGGCGCGCTGGAGTTCCAGCCCATCTACGACCAGGCCATGAAAATGGCCGAGCAGCTCAAGCCGATGATGGCCGACGTGGGTTACCTGATCCACAAGGCCCATCAGGGCGGCGCCCGCATCCTGTTCGAGGGTGCGCAGGGCACCTTGCTGGACATCGATCACGGCACCTATCCCTACGTCACGTCCAGCAACTGTGTGGCAGGCAATGCAGCCGCGGGTTCCGGCGTGGGTCCGGGCATGCTGCACTACATCCTGGGCATCACCAAGGCGTACACGACGCGAGTGGGCTCGGGGCCGTTCCCGACCGAGCTGGACATCGACGCCGAAGGCACCGTGGGCCACCACCTGTCCACCATCGGCCAGGAGCGCGGCACCGTCACGGGACGTGCTCGCCGCTGCGGCTGGCTGGATGCGGCGGCGCTGAAGCGCTCGATCATCATCAACGGCGTGTCGGGCTTGTGCATCACCAAGCTGGACGTGCTGGACGGCCTGAAGGAAATCAAGGTTTGCACAGGCTACAAGCTGAACGGTGAGACCATCGACATCTTGCCGCTCGATGGTGACGACATCGCCGCGTGCGAGCCGATCTACGAAACCTTCCCGGGCTGGGAAGGCAGCACCTTCGGCGTCACCGAGTGGGACGCGTTGCCTGAGAACGCGCGTGCGTACCTGAAGCGTGTCGAGGCCTTCATCGGTGCGCCGATCGACATGGTGTCGACCGGTCCGGACCGCGATCACACCATCCTTTTGCGTCATCCCTACAAGGGCTGAGAGGACTTCACATGCTGACCGACGACGGCAAACATCTGTACGTGTCCTGGGACGACTACCACCGTACCATCGAGCGATTGGCGCTCAAGGTGCACGAGTCGGGCTGGGAGTTCGACCAGATCCTGTGTCTGGCGCGCGGCGGCATGCGTCCGGGGGACATCCTGTCGCGCATCTTCGACAAGCCGCTGGGCATCATGTCGACCAGTTCCTACCGCGACGAGGGCGGCACGCTCCAGGGGCGCCTGGACATGGCCAAGTACATCACCATGCCCAGGGGGGATCTGGCGGGGCGTGTGCTTCTGGTGGACGATCTGGCCGACTCCGGCGTGACGCTGGAGGCGGTGGTGGACCGCCTGCGCGGGGTCCCGGCCATCCGCGAGCTGCGTTCGGCGGTGTTGTGGGTCAAGGGGGTTTCGGTGTTTCAGCCCGACTATTGCGTCGAGACACTGCCCACCAGCCCGTGGATCCATCAGCCGTTCGAGGCGTACGATTCGATGCCGCCCGATGTGCTTGCGCGCAAGCACGCTGGTGGATGATGAAAATGATCAAGGCGCTGGAACTCGGCGCCTTTTTTCATGGTCTGTCTGCGCAGATGGCAGCGACCAAAGAAAAAGCCGACTTGCGTCGGCTTGATCTTGTATCGTGGTGCCCAGGAGAGGACTCGAACCTCCACGGAGTTACCCGCTAGTACCTGAAAC
>CAYRBG010000145.1:0-7302 GCA_964422355.1 uncultured Sphaerotilus sp.
TGCCTTCGAGCATGGTGATCAGGCTGGGCAGCGTGGTCTTGAGCTTCTGCACCCCGCCTTCGGCGCGGCGCTCCACGGTCAGGGTCTGGCCGTCGAGGTCGACCTCATTGATCTTGCTGACGTAGGTCAGCAGGTTCCAGCCCAGGCGCTTGGCGATGCCGGGGCCGACCTGGGCGGTGTCGCCGTCGATGGTCTGCTTGCCGGTGAACACCAGATCGACGTGCTGCTCCTGGCTGATCTTGCGGATGGCCGCGGTCAGCGCGTAGCTGGTGGCCAGCGTGTCGGCACCGGCGAAGGCGCGGTCCGTCACGAGGATGGCGTCGGTGGCACCGAAGCTGATGCACTTGCGCAGCGAATCTTCAGCCTGGGGTGGGCCCATGCACAGCACCGTCACCCGGCCGCCGAACTTGTCCTTCAGGCGCAGGGCCTCTTCCAGCGCGAACAGGTCATACGGGTTCACGATGGCCGGGACGCCCTGTCGCATGATGGTGTTGGTCACCGGGTGAACACGGATCTGGGCGGAATCCGGCACCTGCTTGATGCAGACGACGATGTGCATGGGGGTGGCTCCTGCGTCGGGCGGGGGATGGCGGGTGGGGGAATGGAATCAGGACTCAGGCGGCGGCACCGCGGGGGAAGGTGCCGGTGGCCTGGCGGCGTTCGGCCAGGCTCTCCTTGAGGGACTTGATCGAGACGTGCTGCTGGCCGCTGGCGTCCTGGAAGACCTTGAAGACCTTCTCGGTGGCGGCGTTGGACTTCACGAAGTCGCCGTAGGCCTGGGTGAGCAGCTCACGGTAGCGGCGGAACATCGTCACTTCGTCCAGACCGGAAAGGTCCTCGGCGCGATGCAGGTATTGGTAAAAGCGCTTGAGGATGTGCAGGCGGTTCACATGCACCACCGAAGGCTCGTACTCCACGCCGAAGAAGACCAGGAAGTCCTCGGCGCTGGAAAGGGCCTTCAGGCGTTGGGTCAGGCTGTCCATGATGGGGGCTCCAAACAATGCTTCAGGTCGGGTTCAGGCGCGGGCGAGGCTCGCGGTCGGGGTGCAGGTCTCGATGTAGAAGCGCATCAGCTCCTGCGTCGAGGGTTCGCGCTTGACGCGCATGGCGTGGTCGCGGATGCGTTCCAGCAGGGGAGACACCAGGGCCGCGTCGATCGACAGGCCGAGTTGTTCGTAGGTGCTCAGCACACCGGCAGAGCCTGAGTGCTTGCCCAGCACGAGGCGGTGGTGGCGGCCCACCTCTTCGGGCGCAAAACCTTCGTAGGTGCGGCGGTCCTTGAGGATGCCGTCGACGTGAATGCCGGACTCGTGGCTGAACACCGACGAGCCGACGATGCACTTGCCCGGTGCCACCGGCCGGCCCGATGCCCGCGCCACCAGTTCGCTGATGGCCGGCAGACGCTCCGTGGCCACGCCGCACTCGATGCCGTAGAGGTGACGGGCCGCCATCACCACTTCTTCCATCGCGGCGTTGCCGGCGCGCTCACCCAGTCCGTTGACCGTGGTGCTCACGTGGGTGGCGCCGCCCAGCACGGCCGCCAGGGTGTTGGCGGTGGCCAGACCCAGGTCGTTGTGGGCGTGGATCTCGATGTCGAGGTCCGTGGCCGAGCGCAGGTGGGCGATGCGCTCGCGGGTCTGGAACGGATCCAGGATGCCCAGCGTGTCGGCGTAGCGAACGCGCACCGCGCCGTGACGCTGGGCCAGCTGGGCCATTTCGGCGAGGAAACCGGCTTCGGCGCGGGATGCATCTTCAAATCCGACGCTGGGCGTGGCACCCGCATCCAGCAGGCGCTGCACCGTGTGCACCAGGGTCTCGCGCACCCACTGGCGATCCCGGCGCAGCTTGCGCTCGATCTGCAGGTCCGACACCGAAATGGAGACGTGAACGATGTCGGCCCCACAGCGCAGGGCCGCGGCAATGTCGCGTTCGTTCATGCGCGCCCACACCATCGTGCGGGCCCGCTTGACATTGCGCGTGATCGCCTGGATCAGCTCGACCTCGTGCTCGCCCATGGCCGGAATGCCGATCTCCATCTCCGGCACACCGGCGGCGTCAAGCTCGGCGGCGATGGCCAGCTTCTCGTCGTCGGTGAAGGCCACACCCGCGGTCTGCTCACCGTCACGCAGGGTGGTGTCGTTGAGGGTCAGGCTGCGGGGAGTGGAGGGAATGCGGGTCACGGCAGGCTCCGGTAGGTTCAGTCCCCTTACCGCAAGTGGTGTGCCACCCCTTGAAACACGCTCAAGACATTGATTTTCAATGACTTATTCGTGAAATCCGACCCACGGCTTCGGCTGTGTGATTTGTCGCGTGTCTGACACCTCACGGCCCTCAGGCCCTTGCGCCCCAAGGAAAACCACACCGGGCACACGAGCGATGCACAAATGCGCCAAACCGATGGTGCCCCCCACAAAGGAAGAGGGCCGCACGGTCCAACCGTGCGGCCCTCTCTACAGATCCTCCCCGGACCCAGATTCAGGACGGCGGGTCAATGCTCCCGCGCGTGGTTCTTCGTGTACTTCGGCAGCTCGACCACCAGGCGCGGTCCCTTGAGCTTGACGCAGCACGACAGGCGGGACTGGGCATCCAGGCCCCAGGCGTCGTCGAGCTGATCTTCCTCCTCATCATCGGCGGGGGCGAGGTGCTCGGCCCCTTCACGGATGTGGACGTGGCAGGTGGCACAGGCGCAGACCTTCTCGCAGGCGTGCTCGACGGCGATGCCTTGATCGAGCAGCACGTCCAACAGCTTGCGGCCAGACGGGGCCTCGAATTCAGCCCCTTGCGGACAGAGTTGGGCGTGCGGCAACACCTTCACCACCGTGGGAGGCTTGGCCGGCTTGTTGGAGGCCCCGGGCGCAGCCGGTGCGGGGGTATCGGCGAGGTCAGTGCTCATGGCGTTGGCGGTCGGAGAACCGAGACTGGAAAGTGGAAGAAGCGCGAGGGGCCGTCATTCGGGGCTGCGTTGCGCGGGTGAACCTCACGCCGCGAGGGGCGTGGGCGCACTGGACGCGTCCGACGAACCACCGATGCGCGCCGAGACCTCGCCGATGCTCTGGCCCGCCAAGGCTTCCCGCACCCGGGCGTCCATGCGCCGCGCCGCAAAAGGGGTGGTGGCCAGGTTGAGGGCTTCGGTGGCCTGGCGCAATCCTTCGCGCAGCACCTTCTGCTCTTCGAGGGTGTTGCCCTCGCTCTCGGCCGCCTGCTCCAGCAGGTCGGCCACGCCCTGAATGGCCTTGATGATGGCGAACTGTTCTCGGGGCAGCAACAGCTCGCCGTCCTGACGGACCGCCGCTTCCACCGCATCGATCAGGCGACGGCCTTCGACCTCCGCCTCGCGCAGCATGCGGGCCGCAGCGTCCTTCTCAGCGCTGCCGATGGCGTCGCGCAGCATGTCGGCGACCTGATCGCTGGCCAGGCCGTAGCTGGGCTTGACCTCCACGTGCGCAGCCACGCCCGAGCTCTGCTCGGTGGCAGTGACGCTCAGCAGACCGTCGGCGTCGATCTGGAAGGTGACGCGGATGCGCGCCGCCCCGGCCACCATCGGCGGAATGCCGCGCAGCGTGAAGCGAGCCAGCGAGCGGCACTCGCTCACCAGCTCGCGCTCACCCTGCACCACGTGCAGGCTCATCGCGGTCTGACCGTCCTTGAAGGTGGTGAAGTCTTGCGCACGGGCCGTAGGCACGGTGGAGTTGCGCGGAATGATCTTCTCGACCAGGCCGCCCATGGTCTCGATGCCCAGCGACAGCGGACTCACGTCCAGCAGCAGCAGGCCGTTGTCACCCACCGCGCGGTTGCCGGCAAGCTGGTCGGCCTGGATGGCCGCGCCCAGGGCCACAGCCTCGTCGGGGTCGATGCCGGTGTAGGGCTCGCGGCCGAAGTAGTCGGCCACCGCTTCGCGCACCTGCAGCATGCGGGTCGAGCCGCCTACCAGCACCACGCCGTCCACCTCGGCCGGACGCAGGCCGGCGTCGCGCAGCGCACGCTTGACCGGGCCCATGGAGCGTTCAATCAGGTGGTGGGTCAGGTCGCGGAAGGTGTCGCGGGTCAGGACCATCGAGGCCACACGCCCATCCGCCCGGCGCGCACAGGCCATCGGGAACTGCGTCTGCTCGGACATCGCCTCCTTGGCCTGACGCGCCGCCGCGCGCAGGGCGGTGGCGTCGTCGATGGTCCACAGCATGCGCTCGGTGTGGGTGGTGAACCAGTCCACCAGGGCCTGGTCGAAGTCGTCGCCGCCCAGCATGGCGTCGCCATTGGTGGACAGCACCTCGAACACGCCGCGGCTCAAGCGCAGCACCGACACGTCAAAGGTGCCGCCGCCCAGGTCATAGACGACGTAGACGCCTTCATTGGCCGTGTCGAGCCCGTAAGCCACCGCCGCTGCGGTCGGCTCGTTGAGCAGGCGCAGAACGTTCAACCCGGCTTTGCGGGCCGCATCCTTGGTGGCTTGGCGCTGTGCATCGTCGAAATAGGCCGGCACCGTGATGACGGCCCCCACCAGTTCGCCGCCCAGCGAGGCCTCGGCCCGCACGCGCAGGGCCTTGAGCACCTCTGCACCCACGTCCACCGGACTGACCACCCCGGCGCGCGTACGCACGCCCACGGCCGATGGGCCCAGCGGCTCCAGCTCGTAGGGCACCGTGCCCGGTGCGATGTCGGCCGGGGCCCGGCCGATCAGGCGCTTGGCCGACGCGATGGTGTTGTGGGGATCGGCCTCGGCCAAGGACTGCGCCGCCTGGCCGACGACGACCGAGCCGTCCTCACCGTAGTGCACCACCGAAGGCACGAGCTTGCGTCCCTCTTCGTCGGTGAGCACCGTGTTCAGGCCGCTGCGGATGGTGGCGACCAGGGAGTTGGTGGTGCCGAGGTCGATCCCCACCGCCAGACGGTGCTGGTGAGGGGCCGCGGCGCGACCGGGTTCAGCGATTTGCAGCAGGGCCATGAGCGTCTTTCACGCGGCTGGAAGTCGCCGTCGTCATGCATCGGACACCGGGCCCCGCGCCGCCGCGGCGGCCCGTCGGGAGAACAGGGTCAGACCGCGAACGATTCGCCGCAGCCGCAGGCCGCCGACGCGTTCGGGTTCTCGAACTTGAAGCCTTCGTTCAGGCCTTCGCGCACCCAGTCGAGCTGGGTGCCGTCGAGCAGCGGCAGGCTTTGGGGATCGACAAGGACCCGCACGCCTTCGCTCTCGAACACCAGGTCCTCGGGCGCAGCCGCGTCGGCGAATTCCAGCGCATAGGCATAGCCCGAGCAGCCGCTGGTCTTGACGGCCACGCGCAGGCCGTAGCCCCCGCCGCGCTGTTCAAGCGCCTTGGAGATCTTGGTGGCGGCCTTGGGGGTGACGGAAACGGACATGGTGCTCTCCTGAATGTCGGGAACCGGACAAGCGCACCGGCTCAGACCGAGAACGAACTGCCGCAGCCGCAGGTGCTGGAGGCGTTCGGGTTACGGATCACGAAACGCGACCCTTCCAGGGAGTCTTCGTAATCAATTTCCGCGCCAGCGATGTACTGCATGCTCATCGCGTCGACCAGCACGCGGATCGCACCCTTCTCGACCTCGAAGTCGTCGGTCTTGCGCTCGTCGTCAAACGCAAAGCCGTACTGGAAGCCCGAGCAGCCGCCGCCGGTCACGAAAATGCGCAGGCGCAGGTTGGGGTCGCCCTCCTCGGCGATCATGCCGGCGACCTTGTCGACCACGGCGTCGCTGATGTTCAGCTCAGGGGCACTTCCGTCCATCGGCATGGCCGGCGGCGGCATCGTGGCACCGGTGGAGCAGGAGGAAGCGGCATTCGGTTGGGATTGGCAGGCCATCGTGGGCTCCTTCAACAATTCGGGGTGGAAGGTGCGGGCGATGCGCGCCCGGCACCCGGTTCAGGAAACGGAAACGGGTCGGTGCGCGGGCTCAGGCGCCCGGAGCGCAGGCCGGTTGCTCCAGGGTGTCGGAACCGCTGGCCGAGTGGCGGTTGCGGTAGTCGCTGACCGCAGCCTTGATGGCGTCCTCGGCCAGGATGGAGCAGTGGATCTTCACGGGCGGCAGCGCCAGCTCTTCGGCGATCTGCGTGTTCTTGATGTCCAGCGCCTGCTCCAGGGTCTTGCCCTTGACCCACTCGGTGACGAGCGAGCTCGACGCGATGGCCGAACCGCAGCCGTAGGTCTTGAAGCGCGCGTCCTCGATCACGCCGGTGGTCGAGTTGACCTTGATCTGCAGCTTCATCACGTCGCCGCAGGCCGGGGCGCCGACCATGCCGGTGCCCACATCGTCGTCGGCCGACTCGAAGCCGCCGACGTTGCGGGGGTTCTCGTAGTGGTCAATGACCTTTTCGCTGTATGCCATGGGATGACTCCTTGTTCGGTAAAGATCAGTGTTCAGCCCACTGCACGGTGGACAGGTCGATGCCGGCCACGTGCATGTCCCACAGGGGGCTCAGGCTGCGCAGGCGCTCGACGGTCTTGCGCGTGAGTTCGACGGCGGCGTCCACATCGGCTTCGGTCGTGAAGCGGCCCACCGAGAAGCGGATGGAGCTGTGCGCGACCTCGTCGCTCAGGCCCAGCGCACGCAGCACGTAACTGGGCTCCAGGCTGGCCGAGGTGCAGGCCGAGCCGGACGACACGGCCACGCCCTTCATGCCCATCAGCAGCGACTCACCCTCGACGAACTGGAAGCTGATGTTCAGGTTGTGGGCCACACGCTGTTCGAGGTGGCCGTTGACCCGAGCCTCAGGAATGGCCTGCAGGCCGGCCAGCAGGCGGTCACGCAGGGCACGGATGCGATCGTTTTCGGTCTTCATCAGCTCCTTGGCCAGGCGGTAGGCCTCGCCCATGCCGACAATCTGGTGTGTGGGCAGCGTGCCGGAACGCATGCCGCGCTCATGGCCACCGCCATGCATCTGCGCCTCGATGCGGATGCGCGGCTTGCGGCGCACGTACAGGGCGCCGATGCCCTTGGGGCCATAGGTCTTGTGGGCCGACATCGACATCAGGTCGATGGGCAGACCGGAAAGGTCGATCTCCATCTTGCCGGTGGCCTGGGCCGCATCGACGTGGAAGATCACGCCCTTGCTGCGACAGATGGCGCCCAGCGCGGCCACGTCCTGGATGACGCCGATCTCGTTGTTCACGGCCATGACCGAGGCCAGGATGGTGTCCGGGCGGATGGCCGCCTTGAAGACCTGCAGATCCACCAGACCGTCGTCCTTCACATCGAGGTAGGTGACCTCGAAGCCCTCGCGCTCCAGTTCACGCATCGTGTCGAGCACGGCCTTGTGCTCGGTCTTGACGGTAATGATGTGCTTGCCCTTGG
>CAYRBG010000146.1:0-7294 GCA_964422355.1 uncultured Sphaerotilus sp.
GCCACGGTGAGCTACTACACCAAGGGCTCGCTGGTGGCGCTGGCGCTGGACCTGACACTGAGGCGTGACGGCAAAGGCACGCTGGACGAGGTGATGCGTCACCTCTGGCAGCACGCCGCCCGACCGCAGGGCGAGGGCGACGATGCGCCGCGCGCCATTGACGAGGCCGCCGTCGCCTCGGCTCTGCGGGCCGTGGGCGGACGCGATTTCGGGGCCGAGCTGGCCGCGTGGGTGCATGGCACCGCCGACCTGCCATTGGAGGCTTTGCTGGCCGATCTCGGTGTGACCCGCAAGCGGGATCCGTTGACGCTGGCCAGCCGACTCGGCGCCCGTGTCTCGGACCGTCTGAAGGTGCAGACGGTCCTGCGCGGCGGCGCGGCCGAGCGAGCCGGCCTGGCCGCTGGAGACGAGCTGATCGCGGTGGACGACTGGCGCCTGGCGGAGGTCGACGACCTCCTGCTGTATGGCGCCGCCGATCGGGCGACGCGCCTGCTGGTCTCGCGCGACCAGCGCCTGTTCACGCTGGATCTGCCCGCGCTGTCGGGTGGCGAGGCACCGGTGGTGCTGTCCAAGGTGGACAAGCCCGCCCGCAAGGTGGAACAGCGCCGCACGGCGTGGTGGGGGCGGAGCTGAACGCCGTCGCTTCGTGGGCATGACCCGCTCGCGCCTGTTCCGAACCCTGCGTGCGCTGGGCGTGGGTCTGCTGCTGGCGCTGCTGGGGCACGGTGTGGCGCTGCAGTGGATGCAGCAGGAGCTGGAGGGGCTGCATCTGGCTCCGCCCATGGAACGCATGCAGGTGACCTTCACCCGCTTGCTGCAGCCCTCGACACCGCCGCAGGTCTCGGCGGCTGGGCCTGGTGCGAAAGCCCGCAAGCGGACCGCGACGGCTCCTACGCCGGAGGCAGGCGCTTCTGCGCCGCCTCAGGATGAGTCCCCGGAATCCGTGGCCGCCGCTGCGTCCGCGGTCGAGCATGCGGCTGCGGATCCAGCGCCCGACGGCGCGTCCAGCCCCGCGGCCGGAAGTCCGACTTCGGTGACAGGCGCTGCTTCGTCCGCAGGGGCAGCAGCTTCGTCCGCAGTGGCAGCAGCTTCGTCCGCAGTGGCCGCCGTATCGTCACCAGCATCGGGTGCCGCCACCGGCGGCGACGCTGAGGACCGTGCGGCCGCAGTGGGCGTGCGTGTGCCCTGGCCCCGCTCAACCCGTCTGCGCTACAACCTGCTCGGCTGGTTCCGTGGCGAGGTGCAGGGTCAGGCGCAGGTGGAGTGGCTGCGCAAGGGCGCGCACTACCAGGTGCACCTGGAGGTGTCGGTGGGACCGTCGGCTGCACCCTTGATCGTGCGCCGCATGAGCAGCGACGGCACGCTCAGCGACGACGAAGGCCTGCGCCCGCGCCGCTTTGAGCAGGACACCCGCCAATTGCTGGCCCGCAGCCGCACCCAGGTGCTGCTGGAGGGCGATACGGTGCAGTTCGGCAATGGCCGCCGCGTGGACCGTCCCGTCGAGGCGCAGGACACCGCCAGCCAGTTCATCCAGATGGTGTACCTGTTCACCGTGCAGCCCGAGCGGGCGCGCAAGGGCGAGCGCTTCGACTTTCCGCTGGCGCTGCCGCACAAGCTGATGACCTGGGGCTACGAGGTCGGCGAGCGCGAGACCGTCTCCACCGCATTGGGTGACATCGAAACCGTCCACGTCGTGCCGCGCAGCCCCGCTCAGCCGGGGGTGCTGGCGGCCGAGGTCTGGTACGCGCCCAGCCTGCAGTGGCTGCCGGTGCGCCTGCGCATCGTGCAGGATGCCGAAACCTGGGTCGATCTGCGCCTGGCCCGCGCGCCGGAACAGGGGTAACGGGACCGGCGGGTTGTGCCGGCGATGCGAACCGGGCCTTGCGTAGTTCGACCTACGGACCATCCCGCTCCCCGGCATGAAGGGGCGTCGATATAGTGGACCGCCATCAAGGAGAGCCCGATGACGACTGCCGCCTACGAAAACATCCAGGTCGAGACCCGCGGTGAGGGGCCGCTGCGCTACGGCTGGATCACGCTGAACCGCCCCAAGGCGCTCAACGCCCTCAACGATGCGCTGATGGACGAGCTGGGCACGGCCCTGCGCGCCTTCGACGCCGACGACGGCATCGCCTGCATGGTCATCACCGGCAGTGAAAAGGCGTTTGCCGCCGGGGCCGACATCACGATGATGGCCACGTACGACTTTGCCGAGGCCTACCGCAAGAACCTGATCTCATCGAACTGGGACGGGCTGCGCCAGGTGCGCAAGCCCATCATCGCCGCCGTGGCCGGTTTTGCCCTGGGCGGCGGCTGCGAACTGGCCATGACCTGCGACCTCATCCTCGCGGCCGACACAGCCAAGTTCGGTCAGCCGGAAATCAAGCTGGGCATCATCCCCGGCGCGGGCGGCACGCAGCGCCTGCCGCGATCGGTGGGCAAGAGCAAGGCCATGGACCTGGCGCTGACGGCTCGCATGATGGACGCGGCCGAAGCCGAGCGTGCGGGCCTGGTGTCCCGCGTGGTCCCGGCCGCTGAGCTGCATGCCGAAGCCGAAAAGGCTGCGCAGGCCATGTGCGGTTATTCGTTGATCGCGCTGATCGCGGCCAAGGAGGCCGTCAACCGCGCCTACGAGGCGCCGCTGACCGAGGGGCTGCTGTTTGAGCGCCGCCTGTTCCAGGCCCTGTTCGCCACCGAAGACCAGAAGGAAGGCATGCAGGCCTTCATCGAGAAGAGGGCGGCGACGTTCAAGCACCGGTGAAGATCCCCTATCCGGTTGTTGCTGGAACTGGCGCGAGTGTGTGAAGTGCTCGCGGACAATGGCCAGGGGCAACCGAGAAGGGGGAAGCATGGATTTGAGCATTTACAGCGGCTGGGGCGCCGGGGCAGCATTTGTCACGGCTTGGTTGACCGCATTCGTGCTGATGAAGTGGCACGGTGCGCCGGCCGACAGCGGGCGGTTCTCTTCCATCGATGGGCTTCGGGGATTTCTGGCGTTTTCCGTCTACCTGCACCACAGCGTTATTTGGTTCGTGTTCTTGCGCACGGGCCAGTGGGTGACCCCGCAGTCCAGCCTGTTTCGCCACTTTGGTGACAGCGCCGTGGCCCTGTTCTTCATGATCACGGCCTTTCTCTTCACGACCAAGGTGCTGAACTCCCGTCAGGCTGGCATGGACTGGACGCGCCTGTACGTTGGGCGGTGGATGCGCCTGTTTCCGATGTATGCGGTGGCGGTGGCGCTGATGTGGGTTTTGGCGTGGCAGCTCACGGGGTGGACCCGACATGTTCCTTTGTCCCAGCTTTTCAAGCAGATGGTGGTGTGGGCTCTGTTCACGATTCGTGGTCCCGCGGGTGTCAACAACTGGGACGGGGCCAATCTGCTGATGGCCGGTGTGACCTGGTCCTTGCCCTACGAGTGGTGGTTCTACCTGTCTTTGCCGCTGCTTGCCTGGGTGTCGCGCCGCAAGGTGCTGGCCGGCTGGCTTGCGTTCGGGTTGCTGAACGTCCTGCTTTTCAAGGCTGGCTGGCACTTGGAGCGCTTGCGTATGCTGCCTTTTGTGGGTGGTTGGATCGCGGCCTGGGCGGTGCGGAGCGATGTGGTACGGGTGTTGGCCACCCGCCGCTGGGCGGGTGTGCTGGTGTTGGGCTGCCTGGCGGCAACGGTGGCCTTTACGGAGACGGCGTACACGGCCACGGCTGTGGCCCTGTTGTCGATTGCGTTCGTGTTGGTCGCGGCCGGAAATGACGTTTTTGGGGTGCTGTCGTCGGCTGCGTCGCGCATGCTGGGCGAGGTGACCTACAGCATGTATCTCCTGCACGGGCTGATGCTGGCGTTCACGTTCCAGCTGTTGGTTGGAATGAACGAGGCCTCCGCGTGGTCACCGCTTCAGCACTGGCTCCTGATCCTGGGTCTTACCGCGCCACTCGTGTGTGCCAGCTATGCGGGATACCGCTGGATCGAGATGCCTGGTCAGCGCCTCACCCCCCGAGTTCATCGGCGCGTCTGTGGTATCTGGTCGGGGAAGAGGCCGGCCTCGACCTGAGTCTAATCAGGACCGCGCGGGCTTCAGATTGGCCAGCTTCTTTTCAAGCTCTGCCGGCGGCAGTGCGCCCGGCGTGCGGGTGCCGTCCTCGAAGACGATGGCCGGGGTTCCGGTGACGCGGTGCTTTTGCGCCAAGGCGATGTTGCGCTGCAGGACGGAGGTGTCGCACGACGCCCCCATGGCCCGCGGCGGCATCCTGTCGTTGACCATCCAGTCGCGCCAGGCGGCGGTGTTGTCCTTGGCGCACCAGACCGAGCGGGATTTTTCCGGCGAGTCTCCACCCAGCAGTGGCACCAGGAAGGTGTAGACGGTGACGTCCTTCACCTTGACCAGATCGCGTTCGAGCTTCTTGCAGTAGCCGCAGTTGGGGTCGGAGAACACGGCGATGCGGCGCTTGCCGTTGCCGTTTTTCCAGACGATGGCGTCCTTGAGGGGCAGTTGCGAGAAGTCGATGGCGGTCAGCTTCTCGATGCGCTCTTCGGTGAGGTTGCGCTGCGTGGTGGTGTCGATCAGCGTGCCTTCGAGGATGTAGCTGGCCTTGGCGTCGGTGTAGACGATGTCGGTGCCCATGCGCACTTCCCACAGGCTGGGGAAGGTGGTCGGCTTCACCTCATCGATGCGTGGCAGCTGCGGGAACTTCTCCTTGAAGACCTTGCGGATCTCGGCCTCGTCGGCGTGGGCGGTGGTGCCGGCCCAGAGGGTCATCAGGGCCGCGGTGAGGGTGGCGGCCAGGCGCGTCGGGGTCATGCAGGTGTCCTCAGGGGGGGCTGTGTCGGAGGGAGCCGGGTCGAAGCGGCCGATCGGGGAGGGCTCAGGCGTCCAAGGCCTGGGCGGTCAACCACCGTTTGATCGGACCGAGATGATGAACCAGAGTCAGTCCGCGGTTGCGAAGTTCCTTGAGCGGGGCGTCCGGATGTGCGAACAAGTGCAGCAATCCGTCGGTCAGGCCGCTCATGGCCAGGGTGGGTGTGGTGCGGGCGCGGGCGTAGCGGCGCAGGGTGCGTTCGTCGCCCAGGGCACGCCAGGGGGTGGCGCGGCGAGATTCGATCAGCACCTGCACCAGGCTGCGCACGTCGGCCAAACCGAGGTTGAGGCCCTGTCCGGCCAGCGGGTGGACGGCGTGGGCCGCATCACCCAGCAGCACCCAGCCCGGGCCGCACCAGCGCGTGGCTTGGCCGTTGATCAAGGGCCAGGCGGCGCGGTCGGAAGCCAGTCGCAGCGTGCCGGCAATGCCCCCGGTGGTGGCCGTGAGTTCAGCCTCGAAGGCGTCGGGCGGCAGTTGCAGCAGCCGTTCGGCCTCGGCCCGCGGCTGGGACCACACCAGGCCGTAGCCGTGGCCCTCTTGCGGCCGGTCGAAAGGCAGCAGGGCCAGCACGTCGGGGTGGCGGAACCACTGCCATGCGCGTCCTTGGTGAGGGGCGTCACACAGCAGCCGCGCGGCGATGCCCAGATGCCCGTAGGGCTGAGCCTCGAAGCGGATGCCCAGAGCCTGGCGCGTGTCCGAGTGTTTGCCCTCGCAAATGGCCGTGAGGGCCGCGGGGGCCGGCTCGCTCAGGCGCTGCACGTGAGGTGCCCAACGCAGGGCCTCCGCCAGCGACTGGTCCAGCGCGCCGGCATCGACGATCCAGGCCAGCGCTTCGACCTGTTGCTCGCTGGCGCTGAACTCCAGCAGGCCACCGTCGTCGCCCTGGATGCGCATGTCCTGCACCCGTGTGCGGGCGTCGGTGGGCAGGGCGTCCCAGACGCGCAGGTCCTGCAGCAGCTTTACCGCACCGGCGTTGAGGGCGTATGCCCGCAGGTCCGGCGCCGGGGTGCCGCCGTTGGGCGTGCTGCCCAGCAGGCCCACGCGCAGGCCCTCGCGTGACAGCGCCAGGGCAAGACATGCCCCCACAGGCCCCGCGCCGCGGATGAAAACGTCCAGCCCCGTTCCGGTCGGGGCCGCCTGCACAGGCATCGTTGCATTCATGAGGCAAGATTGTAGGGACGCCCCAGGCTCAGACCGGACCCCTCCCATGACCGCTGACACCTCCATCGCCTCCGACCCTGTCGATCCGTCCGACGATGGCAGCACGCCGGTGCGCGTGGCCGAACTGCATCTGCACCCCATCAAGTCCTGCGCCGGGTTCACGGCGCCTCGGGTGCGGCTGGCCCCGACGGGTTTTGAGGGGGATCGGCAGTGGATGCTGATCGATCCTGACGGTCGCTTTGTCACGCAGCGGCAGCTTCCCCGCATGGCGCTGCTGAAGCTGAGCGCCAACATCTCGGGCGGGTGGACGGTGCGCCGCCCGGACGGCGCAGGACTCACTTTGCCCGCTCAGGCCTCGGGCGAGCGCCTGCCGGTGCGGGTGTGGGACGACGAGGTCACGGGCGTGGCGGTGTCGGCCGAGGTGGATGGCTGGTTCAGCGAGGCGCTGGGCACCCCGGTGCGCGCAGTGCAGTTCGCGAACGGCCAGCGCCGCCTGTCCAGCCGCAAGTGGACCGGTGATCTGGAGGCCGAAAACGCCTTCTCCGACGGCTACCCCATCCTGGTCGTGTCCAGCGCCGCGCTGGATGAGCTCAACCGCCGCCTCACGTCGCGCGGTCACGACCCGGTGACGTGGCCGCGCTTCCGTCCCAACCTGGTGCTCGACGGCCTGTCGCCGCACGGCGAGGACGGGCTGGACGAGCTGGTGTTCCCAGGCCCTGAAGGCGAGGTTCGGCTTCGGCTGGTCAAGCCCTGTCCGCGCTGTCCGATCCCCAACATTGATCCGCTGACGGCCGTGTCCGGCACCGAGCCCGGCGACACCCTCTCGACCTACCGGGCCGATCCGCGGGTGGACGGCGCCGTCACCTTCGGCATGAACGCGGTGATCGTGGAGGGCGTCGGTCGCGTGCTGAGTGTGGGCCAGACGGGGTGGGGCACGGTCCGGTTCTGACGGGCTTCATACAATCGCGGGATTATTTCCAAGGATTCCCCATGAGCCTCAAGTGCGGCATCGTCGGCCTGCCCAACGTCGGCAAGTCCACCCTCTTCAATGCGCTGACCAAGGCCGGCATCGCCGCCGAGAATTACCCGTTCTGCACCATCGAGCCCAACGTGGGTGTGGTGGAGGTGCCCGATCCGCGCTTGGGCAAGTTGGCCGAGATCGTTCAGCCCGAGCGCGTGCTGCCGGCCGTGGTCGAGTTCGTGGACATCGCTGGCCTGGTGGCGGGAGCGTCCAAGGGTGAAGGCCTGGGCAACCAGTTCCTGAGCCACATCCGCGAGACGGACG
>CAYRBG010000147.1:0-7270 GCA_964422355.1 uncultured Sphaerotilus sp.
CGCGCGTGACGACGGCCTTGTAGATGTTGCCCTTGCGTTGCTCACGGCCTTCGATCTCGGTTTCGAAATCGAGCAGCTTCTGGCCGTCGACGATCGCCAGGCGCCGTTCTTCGGGCTGCGTGGCATTGATCAGCATGCGTTTCATGCGTGCACTCTCCTGAACTCAACAGTGACGTTGATGCACGAGAGGAGCGCGGCAGAACCGTGAAGGAATCGCCCTGGACTGCACGCGAAAGGCCCGAGGGCCTCAGCAGGTGTGCAGCGTTGGCGCGTGCGAAAGCGCGAAAAGCGGTTGCAGAGGCGAGGGGCCGATCCACAGCGCGGGAGGACGGACGGGATGAACCCGCTCCGGACCCTCCGCCGCGGTGACGGCAGTCATCGTCGACACCTCAGCCCCAGGCCGCTGCTGCAGAAACACACGCAGCAGGCCGGGTGCCGCCACCACAAGGGGGCGCCACAGGCAAAGGTTGAACACGACGAGGATCTTGAACATGCAACAGCGTCTCGACACGGACGCGGGCCTCAGCCGCCGCTCGACACGTCGGGTGCCACCTTGCACCACCTCGTCCCGGCATCGGCTGCGACCCCTGAAAACCTTGTTTGGGGGCTCTGACAGCGACATCTCGAGCGCCCGGTCTGACCACCCACGGACTCACCTTGGGAGCCCGAACCGTAGACACGCACCGTGCGCTGCATCATCCTTGCGACCACCCCTGCAACCCTGGGCTGTGGGGGTCGTCGCGACCACCTCGGCACCGCAGTGTCGTCTCGCGCCCGGTAAACTCAGGCAAATCAAACACTTACGGCACAGTTGTGGTGCAACGCATTATAGGGTCAAAGCCTGCGCCTTCCAGCAAGGGAAAAACCGCCCCCGCCACCCCAGCGGCGGCGAGCGTGAAACATTTGCACGTCGACGAAGGGAGCGCCGGCCAACGCCTGGACAACTTCCTGATGCGCGAGCTCAAGGGCGCGCCCAAGACACTGATTTATCGAATCATCCGCAGCGGCGAGGTGCGCATCAACAAGGGCCGCGCCCAGGCCGAAACCCGGCTCGAAGTGGGAGACGAGGTGCGCGTGCCCCCTCTGCGCCTCGCCCCGGCCGACGAAGCCAAGGCGCGCGCCGTCCCCGCCCGAGAGTTCCCGGTGCTGTTCGAGGACGAGCACCTGCTGGTCATCGACAAGCCCGCCGGCGTGGCCGTGCACGGCGGCTCGGGCGTGAGCTTTGGCGTCATCGAGCAGTTGCGCCGCGCCCGGCCCGAGGCCCGCTTCCTGGAACTCGTGCACCGCCTGGACAAGGAAACCTCCGGACTGCTGCTGATCGCCAAGAAGCGCAGCGCGCTGACCGCCCTGCAGGACCAGTTCCGCCAGCGCGAAACCGGCAAGACCTACGCGGCCCTGGTCATCGGCGCCTGGCCCGCCAACCTCAAGGTGGTCGACGTGGCGCTGCACAAGTACCTGGACGCCGCGGGCGAACGCCGCGTGCGGGCCGTCGGCGCCGACGACGAAGACGGTCGCCGCTCGATCAGCCTCGTGCGCATCGTCCGGTCATATGCGGCGTACACACTGCTGGACGTGACGATCAAGACCGGCCGCACCCACCAGATCCGCGTGCACCTGCAGAGCTCGGGTCACCCCATCGTCGGCGACGACAAGTACGGCGATTTCGCGCTCAACCACGCCCTGGCGCGCGGCGAGGCGGTGCCGGGCGTGCGCTTCGAGCGCATGTTCCTGCACGCCCGCCGGCTGGCCTTCGACCACCCCGCCACCGGTGCCCGGATCGAGCTGGAAACGCCCTTGCCGGCAGAATGCACCCGACTGCTGGACCACCTATGACCGACTCTGCCCTGCGCCCTCGCCGCTACGACCTCATCGTCTTCGACTGGGACGGCACCCTCTTCGATTCGACCGCATTGATCGTGCGATGCATCCAGGCCGCCTGCCGCGACCTGGGCGTGGCCGAACCCAGCAGGGAGCAGGCCGCCTACGTCATCGGCTTGGGCCTGATCGAGGCCCTGCAACATGCCGCGCCCGGCTTGCCGCAGGCGTCGTATCCGCAACTGGTCCAGCGCTACCGCCACCACTATTTCAAGGACCAGCACGACGTGACGCTGTTCGACGGCGTGCACGACGTGCTCGCCGCCCTGCGGCAACGCCACCACTGGCTGGCCGTGGCCACGGGCAAGAGCCGTCAGGGCCTCAACGCCGCCCTCGACAGCAGCCGGCTGGGCCCGATGTTCGACGCCACCCGCACCGCCGACGAAACCGCCTCCAAGCCCGACCCGCAGATGCTGCACGAGCTGATGCGCGAATTCGGGGTTGAGCCCGAGCGCACGCTGATGATCGGCGACACCACCCACGATCTGCTGCTGGCCCGCAACGCCGGCACCGACGCCCTGGCCGTGACCTACGGCGCCCACGACCACAGCCGCCTGACGGAACTGCAGCCCCTGCACATCGCCTCCACAGTGGCCGAAATGCACGACTGGTTGAGCCGCCATGCCTGACCCCCACCCAACGGCCACCCCCACCGATCTGGGCCCACCCTTTGACCTCTGTGCATCGGAGACCCTGATCGAGCGGGGTCTCGCCCATGTCTTCGACGTGGTCGACCGAGACGAGGCCCGCACGGCCTTTGTCGTCCGCTTCGAGGGCAAGGTGTATGGCTACCTCAACCAATGCGCCCACGTCCCGACGGAACTGGACTGGCAACGCGGACAGGTGTTCGATGCGGACGGCGAGCGGCTCATCTGCGCCGTGCACGGCGCCCTCTACAACCCCCAGGATGGCCTGTGCGTGTGGGGCCCCTGCCGGGGAGGGCGACTGCGGGCTTTGGCCGTCGCCGAGGACAATGGCCGCGTCTGTTGGTATCCTGACTCCCGCATTCGCCCCGCTCCCCCAACCCCTGCGCCATGAGCACCCCCGAGACCCCGTCCGCATCCGGTCCTGAGACCCCAACCGTCCCGTCCAGCACCGAGTTGCCCCCACGGGAGCGCAGCGGGTTCACCCCCCCCCCATCGCGGGAACCCACCTCCACCGAGCGGCTCATCGAAGAGTTCGCTCGAGAGTATGTCAAGGACCGCCGGCTGGCACGCCGCTGGCGGCTGCTGTTCCGCGTGGGACTCGTGATCGGTCTGCTCGGCATCGCCTGGGCCCTGTTCATCCAGAACATGCACGACCGCGCCCCCACGGGCCCGCACACCGCCTTGGTCGAACTGCGCGGAGAAATCTCGGCCGAGAGCCCTGCCAGCGCCGAAATGATGCTGACCGGCCTGAAGGACGCCTTCGACGACAAGGGCGCCAAAGCGGTCGTCATCCGAATCAACTCGCCCGGCGGCAGCCCCGTGCAGGCAGGCATCATCAACGACGAGATCCGCCGCCTGAAGGCCAAGCACGACAAGAAGGTCTATGCGGTCGTGGAAGAGTCCTGCGCGTCCGGCGCCTACTACGTTGCCGTGGCGGCCGACCAGATCTTTGTCGACAAGGCCTCGATCGTCGGCTCGATCGGCGTGCTGATGGATGGATTCGGGTTCAGCAATGCCATGTCCAAGATCGGCATCGAGCGGCGACTGCTCACCGCCGGCACCAACAAGGGCATGCTCGACCCCTTTTCACCCGCGAACGAAAAGCAGCGCGCCTACGCGCAGGCCATGATCGACCAGATCCACCGCCAGTTCATCGACACGGTGCGCACAGGCCGGGGCGATCGACTGAAGGAAACCCCCGACACCTTCTCGGGCCTGTTCTGGAACGGCGAGGAAGCCGTCAAGCTGGGCTTGGCCGATGGCCTGGGCAACCTCGACTACGTGGCCCGTGAAGTCGTCAAGGCCGAAGACATCATCGACTACACGCCCAAAGAAAACGTGGCGGAACGCTTGGCCAAGCGCTTTGGTGCATCGTTCGGCTCCAGCATGGCCAACACGCTGCTGAACCTGCCCAAGCTGCACTGAACGCGCAGGAGCCTCTTCCAAAAAAGGGCGCCAACGGCGCCCTTTTCATTTGCCCATGCCGCACGGCCCCAATGGCCCTGCCCGGCGTCGAGTCAGCAGTCTTCCAGCGTCAACAGCTCGGCCACGGTCTGACGGCGACGGATCAAGCGCACCGACTCGCCATCCACCAGCACCTCAGGAATCAGCGGCCGGCTGTTGTAGTTGCTGGACATCGATGCCCCGTACGCTCCGGCATTGTGGAAGACCAGCAGATCACCGATCTTCGCCTCGGGCAGATCGCGCTGAAGAACCACACCGCCTTCGCCCTGGGTGAAGACATCGCCGGACTCGCAGAGCGGACCCGCCACCACCGTCGGTCGCGTCGGCGACCCTTGAGGCACGCCGAGCACGTCAATGCCATGGTGACTGCCATACATCGAGGGGCGCATCAGGTCGTTGAAGCCGGCATCCACCAACACGAAATGGTTCGACCCCATGTCCTTGGTGGCCCGCACCTCGGCCAGCAGCACGCCGGCCTCGGCCACCAGATAGCGACCGGGCTCGATCTCCAGGTGCACCGGATGACCCAAGTGCTCGGCAATCCGCCGGCGCGCCGCGTCCCACAGGCTGAAGTAGTGCACCGTGTCGATGCGCGGCTCGCCCGCCCGGTACGGCACCGACAGGCCGCCACCCGCGGACACTGCCTCGATGTCCGCCCCCGAGCGGAGCACCAGCTGCACCATCGCCTCACAGACTTGCTGCAGGTGGCCGTAGTCCACGCCCGAACCGATGTGCATGTGCAGGCCGACCAGCCTCAGACCCCGCTCCTGGATCACCTGCAGTGCCAGCGGCAGATCGGCGTGCCAGATGCCGTGCTTGCTGTGCTCGCCACCGGTGTTGGTCTTGTTGCTGTGCCCATGGCCAAATCCCGGATTGATGCGCAGCCAGACCCGATGGCCCGGAGCCGCTTCACCCAGTTGACGCAGCATGTCGATCGAACCGGCGTTGACCGGAATGCCCTCGGCCACAACCTTCGCCAGCGTGGGCCGATCCAGCAGATCGGCCGTGAAGACGATGCCCGAAGGACCTTCCCCACGCGCCGTGTAGCCGGCCTTGAGCGCCCGCTCGATCTCGCCCAGCGACACCGCATCCACCACCACACCCTGATCACGCATCAGGCGCAACAGGTGAGTGTTGGAATTGGCCTTCTGGGCAAAGCGGATGGTGTCAAACGCCTTGAGGTCAGCGATGCGCTGACGGATGACCGCCGCGTCGTACACCCAGACCGGCGTACCGTGGGCCTGAGCGATGCGCTGCAACTGCGTGGAATCGAAATTCATGAACGGGACACCGGAGACAAACCACCGCACACCCCGAACGCAGCAGGGCATCACGGTCAAAAAAACACCGCACCCAGAGGGAAAACGGCCTGACGGCAGTGTAGGCGATCCCGCCGCCCCCCCACCTCTCGACACCCCGCACCACAACAGGGCGTTGGCAGACATAGACCGGAATTGTTCGCAATCCGAGCGGATTTGTAGGGGAGATACGGTTGTTCACCGACAGGACCGCACCTTCCCCCCACAATCCAAGCACCACAACCAGAACAGGAGCCGTCCATGAAAGGCGACGCCAAGGTCATCGAATTCCTCAACGCCCAGCTCAAGCTGGAGTTGACGGCCATCAACCAGTACTTCCTGCACGCCCGCATGCTCAAGAACTGGGGGCTGAACCGCTACGCCAAGCACGAGTACGAAGAGTCGATCGAGGAGATGAAGCACGCCGACAAGCTGATCGAGCGCATCCTCATGATCGAGGGCCTGCCCAACCTGCAGGATTTGGGCAAGCTCTACATCGCCGAGAACCCGGTCGAAGTGCTGCACTGCGACCTGAAGATCGAGATGACAGGTCACCCTCTGCTCAAGGACGCCATCGCCCACTGCGAGTCGGTACGCGACTACGTTTCACGCGACATCTTCCAGGACATTCTGGACGACACCGAAGAGCACATCGACTACATCGAAACCGAGATCGAACTGGTTGGCCGCGTCGGCGAACAGAACTGGCTGCAGACCCAGATCGGCGAAGCCTCCTGACACTGGTGGGTGAGCCCGCACATGGGGCTCACCCCTTCAGTACAGGGGAATTGCCAAAGTCTTATTGCGATTCATTCTCACTACGTATACGATCCTTTTCATCCCAGCCCTCTTTGCCTGGATGGAGTAAGAGAACATGATCGTCTGCGTGTGCCACCGGATCTCGGAAAAAGACATCCACGCCGCCGTCAGCATCGGTGCATCGTGCTTCTCGTCGCTGCAGGACGGCACCGGCGTGGCCACCAAATGCGGACGCTGCCGCGAATGCGCGCAGGACGTGTTGAGCCAAGCACTCTCCCAGTCCGCATCCCCCTGCTCCAGCCGTTGTCACGGCCCTGCCCAGAACCACGCCCTCGCCCTGCAGGCCGCTTGAACCCACCTGCACATCGACCGGCTCGAAGAAATTTCTCTGCAGGCCTTGCGCAACCTGAGTGTTCATGTGCATAATATCGGTCTGTTGGCGCTTTAGCTCAGCCGGTTAGAGCGACGGAATCATAATCCGCAGGTCCGGGGTTCGAATCCCTGAAGCGCCACCAAAATTCAAGCGGCCCGAGACTCACGTCCGGGCCGTTTTTCCTTGTCCGCAGCCCCTGGATCTACACCATGACCCGCTGTGTCACACGGTTGCCCCGCCTGTCGCGCCGGGCACTGCTGGGCCTGAGCCTGGCTTGGCTGACCCCCCACGCCGACGCCCAAACCGTCGTTGCACGCAGCTTCCCCGCGACCGCATTGCGCGGCACGATCACGTTCGACGCCCCGCCCGACGTCACGCTCAACAAGGCATCCGCACGGATGTCCGCCGGATCACGCATCCGCGGCACAGACAACCTGCTCATCCTGCCCGCCGCGACGACCGGCCAGACGGCCGTCGTCAACTACACGCTCACCCTCGAAGGGCTGATCCACGACGTGTGGATCCTGCGCAGCGAAGAAATCGCCAACTTCTGGCCCCGTTCGGCCACCGAAGCCGCGCTCTACACCTTCGATTTCGCAGCCCAGACCTGGACCAAGCCATGACCACCTCCACCAAGACGGACAAGAAGGTCTACATCCGCACCTTCGGTTGCCAGATGAACGACTACGACTCGGACAAGATGTCCGACGTCATGAAGGCCGCCGAGGGCTACACCCCCACGGACAACCCCGAAGAAGCCGACCTCATCCTGTTCAACACCTGCTCGGTGCGAGAGAAAGCGCAGGAGAAGGTGTTCAGCGACCTGGGCCGCGTCAAGCACCTCAAGGCCAAGG
>CAYRBG010000148.1:0-7259 GCA_964422355.1 uncultured Sphaerotilus sp.
TGCCCTGATCGAAACGGCCGAGCAACTGGCGGCGGTGTCCGCCGATCTGCTGCCCGGCATCCTCAAGACCGCCCGCATGGGCTACGACGGCAAGGGCCAGGTTCGCGTGGCCGATGCCGCCGAGCTCGCTGCGGCCTGGGCGTCGCTCGGCCGCGTGGCCTGCGTGCTGGAAAAGCGCCTGGCGCTGGCCAGCGAGCTGAGCGTGATCGTGGCCCGCGGTGCCGACGGCACGGTGGTCCACCTGCCGGTGCAGCACAACCTGCACCGCGACGGCATCCTGGCCGTCACGCAGGTGCCCGCGCCGGGTGTGTCCGACGCCCAGGCCGCGCAGGCGTTCGAGGCGGCCGGTCGCATCGCGGCTTCGCTGAACTACGTGGGCGTGCTGTGTGTCGAGTTCTTCGTGCTGGCCGACGGCTCGCTCGTGACCAACGAGATGGCGCCGCGCCCGCACAACTCCGGGCACTACAGCATCGATGCCTGCGATGTGAACCAGTTCGACCTGCAGGTGCGGTGCATGGCCGGCCTGCCGTTGATTGAACCCCGCCTGCATTCGCCCGCGGTGATGTTGAATCTGTTGGGCGACCTGTGGTTCGATGCATCCGGACGCGAGCGGGATCCGGATTGGGTGTCCGTGCTGGCGTTGCCGGGGGCACACCTGCACCTGTACGGCAAGGTCGAGGCCCGACCGGGCCGCAAGATGGGTCACCTGACCTTCACCGGACCCACGCTGGAGGCGGCCCGAGCTTCCGCGCTCCAGGCTTGTGCCGTGCTTGGCCTGGAGGCGTTCTGATGGCCGTGTGCCGGAGCCGAGCCTGATGGCCCGCGTCCTCGACGCCCGAGGTGAGTCGGCGCTTCAGAAGGCGTTGCCTGAGGCCGTTCAGGCCCTGGTCGAGGGCCGACTGGTGGCCCTGCCAACCGAGACGGTCTATGGCTTGGGCGCGCGTGCGGACGACGCTCAGGCCGTGGCCGGCATCTTCGCGGCCAAGGGGCGTCCGGCGGATCATCCGCTGATCGTGCATGTGGCGGACGCTGCTGGCGCAGAAACTTTCGCGGCCCGGCTGCCCGCATCGGCGCAGCGGCTGATGGCGGCGTTCTGGCCCGGTCCGCTGACCGTGATCGTTCCTCGTCGGCCCGACATCGCGGAGGCCGCAGCCGGAGGCCAGGACAGTGTGGGTCTTCGGTGTCCCGCCCATCCTGTGGCCCATGCCCTGCTCGTGGCCGCTGCGGCGGCAGGCGTGCCCGGTGTGGCCGCTCCCAGCGCCAACCGCTTTGGCCGGGTGAGCCCGACGCGGGCCACCCATGTCGCATCGGAATTCGAAGCGCTGCCCGACCTGCTGGTGCTGGACGGCGGTGATTGTGATGTGGGCATCGAGTCGGCCATCGTCGATTGCACCCGCGAAGTGCCGGTGCTGCTGCGCCCGGGCTGTTTGACCGCCGCCGAGATCGAGGCGGTGCTGCAGGCCCCGCTCGGTGAGCGCGATGCGGCCAGCCCCCGGGCCTCGGGCACGCTGGAAGCGCACTACGCGCCGCGTGCACAGGTCCGTCTCATGCCGACGGCGGCGTTGCGCACGGCCGCCGAGGTCTGGGCCGAGGCGGCGGCTGGACACAAGGCAGACAAGACGGTGGCGGTATATTCCCGCACGCTGGCGTCGATCACGGCGCGAGGCTTGGTCTGGCGCCGCATGCCCGACGATGCCCGCGCTGCGGCGCACGAGTTGTTTTCGGTGCTGCGCGAACTGGACGATGCCCAGGCGCAGCTGATCTGGGTCGAGACCCCGCCCGACGATCCCGCTTGGGACGGCGTGCGGGACCGACTGCAGCGGGCCGCCGCGGCGGCCGCGCAAGGGGCCTGAGTCACCTGGACGGTGCGCGGACCCCATGGAGATTCGATGAGCGCGAACCATCCTTCCAAGTCCCGATTCATGCTGCGCTGGTCCGGTGCCGTGGTGCTGTCGGCGGCGGCATTGCTGGCCGGTTGCGGCGGATCGTCGCGTGTCGAGGACTACACCGCGACGCGGGTCATCAGCTTTGGCGATGAGCTGAGCGTGGTCACTTCGGCGGGCAAGAAATACAGCGTCAACGCGCTCAACAGCTCCGACTCGACCAAGCTGGACTGCACGACCTACCCGACCTGGAACCAGTACTTGGCCAGCAACTTCGGCCTGGCGTTTCCGGAATGCCCGGGCTCGGTGACGTCGCCCAACGGCAAGAACCTGTCGGCCGTCGGTGCCAAGGTGGCCGACGTGGTCTCGCAGGTCAACCAGTTCCTGGCCGGTGACACGGTGTCGTCGTCGACCCTGGCCACGCTGCTGGTGGGGCAAAACGACATCCAGGAGGTGTTTGCCGCGGTCCGCGCCAGCACCATGACGCAAGCTGCTGCGCTGTCTGAGCTGGCCACGCGTGGCCGGACTCTGGGCGCGCTGGTCAATCGTCTGGCCAACGGCGGGTCCGGTGCCCGTGTGCTCTATGCCACCGTGCCTAACCTGGTGCTGTCACCTTGGGGCCGGGCGCTGAGCAGCGATGAGCAGAACCTGCTCACCACGCTCACGCAGGCCTTCAACACCGAATTCCGCGCCAGCGTCACCAACGACGGACGCTATGTGGGTCTGCTGCTGGCGGAGGCCGAGCTGCAGAGCATCACCAATTACCCAGGTTCGTACAGTGTCACCGAGGTGACACAGGCGGGCTGTCTGACGACGGCCGTTCTGCCCGACTGCACCACGGCAACCCTGCAAAGCGCAGCGTCCGGGAATGGGTACTACTACCTGTGGGCGGACAGCACGCGTCCGGGGCCCGCATACCACGCGCGCCTGGGCGCCGTGGCGGTCACCCGCGCCCGCAACAACCCGTTCTGACCTCGGGTCAGCGCTTGGGGGCGTCGCCGTGGTGGCCGCCGCTGCGACCGTATTTCAGCTTCATGCCGAGGATGGTGGCGGCCAGCGCCAGGGTGAGCGCATTGGCGATGATGATCGGCCAGGCGCCCAGCCCGATGCCGTAGATCAGCCACATCGCCACCCCCGCGGTGAACACGCTGTACATGCCCAGCGAGATGCCGCTGACGTCACGGGTGCGCAGGGTCAGCCAGGTCTGCGGGATGAAGGACACGGTGGTCAGGGTGGCGGCAAGGGTTCCGACGGCGTCGAGCAGGTCTGGGGTCATTGGGGGTCTTCACGGGCTGTCGCTGGAACTCGCCTCGCTGGGGTTGGGGGCTGGGGCTTCGGTGCCGGGGGCCAGTTCCCGCAGCAGGGCGTTGAACACCCCGCGGCTGGCTGCGCCACCGATGCCGGGCTGATTGAACACGGCCACCACGACCAGTCGTGAGCCGTCCGGCCGGTGGACGTAGCCGGCGATGCCGTTGACGTTGCGCAGCGAACCCGTCTTCAGGTGGGCTCGACCGGCGGCGCCGGTCAGGCGTCGCGCCGTGCCGTCCAGGCCCGCGACGGGCAACGCGGCCACGAACTCGGGCATCCACGGCCGATTCCAGGCCCAGCGCAGGAGCGTGCCCAGGCAGCGGGTGCTCAGGCGCTCGTCGCGCGACAGGCCTGAGCCGTTGTCGATCCCCACTTCTTCCAGGGAACAACCTGCGCGCTGCACCAGCACCGATGCGGCCACCGATCGGGCCGATTCGAGTCGGGCAGGGCGCTCCGGGCTCAGGGCCAGCAGGACCTGTTGCGCCATCGTGTTGTTGCTGTACTTGTTGGTGTCCCGCAGGATTTCGGGCAGGGAGGGGGATGCAAACGTTGATGTGAGCGATGGCTCACTCTCGGCCAGGGCCTTGACCTCTGAGGGCGTCAGGCCATCGCGGACCTGACCCTCGAGCCGGCCTCCGAGGACCCGCCAGGCGGCATCCACCGCCCGGCGCCCATAGCTCCGCGGATCGGCGTGGGCGATCGGCCATTCGCGCTGGGCGCAGGACAAGGGATAGCGGCCGGTGAACGTGAGCCGGTCGGGCCGTGTCAGGTCGGCCCCCAGACCGGAGCGCCAGTCGCCGCAGGCACCGCTCGACAGGGGTACCTCGGTGTCTGCCGTCCAGCCACTCAGGGGCGGCTGCGCGTCGACCCGTGCCACGCCGCGCGCGGGGTCCGGGGTGAAGGTCAGGGTCAGGCTGTGCTGGTTGATGAGCAGCGCGTCCGGCAGGACGTTGTAGGGCTTGTCGGCCTGGCCGTCGAAGTCTGCCGGCGAGCGCTGCGCGAGGGCATAGGCGCTGCGGTCGAGCACGATGTCGCCACGGATGTGGCGCACTCCCATGCGCTGCAACTGCATCAACAGGGCCTGCAGGCGCTCGGGCACGAGGTGCGGGTCGCCGCCGCCCTGGATGTAGACCGACCCGTCCAGCACCCCATCGACCGGGCGGCGGTCCAGAACAAGGGTGGTGGACCATTGGTAGGTCGGCCCCAGCACTTCCAGTGCGGCGGCGCTGGTGACCAGTTTGGCGAGCGAGGCCGGTTGCCAGGGGCGATCGGCCTGCCATTGGTAAAGGGGGCGGTCCTGCGGCGAGGTGGGTGCAACCCACAGGCTGAGCGCGGAGGCCGGCAAGTGGGCCTCGGCCAGCGCGGCGCGGACCGAGCTCGGCAGCCCCTGCGTCGTCTGCGACATTGCGGGGGCGGTTTGAAGTCCCAGTGCGCCCACGACACCTGCCAAAAGCAGGCGTCGTGCAAAGGTGCTCTGCCCGATCGCCCGGCGGGAAGTGAACGAGATCGGCATGTCGGGATGATACGGAGAGGGGTCGTCCGGCGTGTGCCGGAGGGCCTGAGGTGTCGGTGGTCACAAGGGCCTCCCGGTACACTGACACGCTCGGTTGCGCCTGCCGCCTGTTCCTGCCCATGTCCTGTCTGCTTGCCCTCGATGCCTCCACAGAGACCATCCACCTGGCCCTTGTGCTCGGGTCGGAAGTGCTTGTGCGCGCGGTGCCGGGTGGGGCGAAGTCGTCGGCCTTGCTCTTGCCCGAGATTCAGGCGCTGCTGGCCGATGCCGGCCGTTCGGTGAGGGACCTTGATGGGGTGGCCTACGGCCGTGGCCCCGGGGCATTCACCGGTCTGCGCACCGCGTGTTCGGTGGCGCAGGGTTTGGCGCTGGGGGTGGGGTGTCCGGTGTACGCCCTGGACACCTTGGCCGCCGTGGCCGAGTCGGCCCACCACAGCGGCGCGCCCGACCGGATCTGGACCATGATCGATGCCCGCATGGATGAAATCTATGCGGCCTGTTGGCGCAAGGAGGCTGCAGGCCAGTGGGAAGAAGAGGTTCCGGTGGGGTTGTATGGCCCCGCGGCACTGGTGGAGTCGCTGCGGGTGCGTCCTGCAGCGTTGGCAGGCAATGCGCTGGGTGTTCACCCGTGCCTGATGGTGCAAGGGGCGGCCGGGACTTGGCCTCTCGCCGCGCCTGACGGTGTGGCGTTGGCCCATTTGGCCCGGCATGCCCGCGCGTCGAACCTGGGGTTGGACCCGGCTTTGGCCTTGCCGCTCTATGTGCGTGACAAGGTGGCGCAGACGACGGCGGAGCGTGCAGAGGTCAAGCGGTTGCGCGAGCAGCAGGGGGCGCCGGCCGCCGAGGGCGTTGCGCCATGATGCCGCTGGCGCCTCAAGGTGCGCTGCGTGTGCCGCCCGACGCCGCTGGCGCGGGAACACCCTCGCATTGGCTGCGCGCCATGACGGCCGAGGATCTCGACGCGGTGTTGTCGCTGGAGGGTCGTCAGCACCCGTGTCCCTGGAGCCGAGGGCATTTTCTGGATTCGCTCGCAGCGGGACATTGGGCGCGTTGCCTGGTCACACCGCAGGGGGCGTTGCACGGCTACCTGGTGGCCATGCCGGGATTTGAGGAGTGGCACCTGCTCAACGTCACCGTGTCTCCCGAGGTGCAGGGGCGGGGGCTGGGGCGGCTGTTGCTGGACCAGCTGCGCGACCATGCCCGCGCGACCTCGGCGCCGATCGTCTGGCTGGAGGTTCGGCCCTCCAATGTGCGGGCGCAGCGTCTGTATGAACAATATGGATTCGAGCGGGTCGGCGTGCGCCGCGGTTACTACCCCACGCCCGAAGGTGGGCGCGAGGATGCTCAGGTGATGCGCTTGAGGGTGCCACCGTCCGACGGCGCCGCTTCCTCGCAAGGGAGCGGGTCATGAGTCATTGGTCGGAGCGCCAACAGGCCATGCTGCGCGAGATGGGCGTGCGCCTGTGGCTGCCGCCGGATGAGGTGTCCGACACGCCTGCGGCGGTGCTCGTCCCGGCAGCGTCAGAAGAGGCCTCCCGGCCCTCGTCGACAGATGCTGCGGTTTCCAGGCCGACCCGGTCGCACGCGCCCCCAACACCCTCGCCAGTCGTTGCTTCCCGTGGGGAGATGGCTCCTGCCGCTGTCGCTTCCCCAGCCAAAAGGGCTTGGCCCGAGTCGCCAGGGGGGCTTTCCGGTTCCGATGTGGCCCACCTGGACTGGGACGCCTTGCAGGTCCAGGTCGAGCAGTGTCAGGCCTGTGCACTGGCGCGCAGCCGCCATCAGGCGGTGTTTGGGGTGGGGCATCGACAGGCCCACTGGATGCTTGTGGGCGAGGCGCCGGGCGAGCAGGAGGACCTGCGCGGCGAGCCTTTTGTCGGCAAGGCCGGGCAGTTGCTGGACAACATGCTGCGAGCCGTCGGCCTGACCCGTTCCGATGCGCCACCCGAGCAGCAGGTCTACATCGCCAACGTTCTCAAGTGCCGGCCGCCTGGAAATCGCAATCCCGATCCGGCCGAGGTGCAGCAATGTGTGCCGTATCTGCAGCGGCAGATTGCGCTGGTCCGGCCGCGCCTCATCCTGGCGCTGGGGCGCTTTGCCGTGCAGTCGCTGCTGGGCACGGCCGAGCCGATCGGCCGCCTGCGCGGCAAGGTGCACCAGCACCAAGGCATCCCGGTGGTGGTGTCCTATCACCCGGCCTATCTGCTGCGCAATCCGCTGGACAAGGCCCGGACCTGGGAGGACCTGTGTCTGGCGGCGGCGGTGTATCGCCGGCAGCCGGACCGTTGATTCGAGCGCTTGTGGTGAAGCCGAACCCGGAGGGGGAGGCCTGGGCCTCCCGGCGTTCCGCCTGAGCTCAGGGCGCCTCGCCGATGTAGCGTCTCCGCCAGAACAGCCCGATCAGTCCCACGACGACGACGACCATCAGCGCCAGAGCGATGACAAAGCCACGTGGGCCGTGGATCAGGGGCATGTTGTCGAAGTTCATGCCGAAGATGCCGGCGATCAGGTTCAGCGGCAGGAACACGGCGGTCAGCACGGTGAGCGTGCGCATGATC
>CAYRBG010000149.1:0-7248 GCA_964422355.1 uncultured Sphaerotilus sp.
CATCGGCAGCGAAACCAAGGTCAAGGTCGTCAAGAACAAGGTCTCCCCACCCTTCAAGACCGCCGAGTTCGACATCCTCTACGGAGAAGGCATCAGTCGCGAGGGCGAAATCATCGACATGGGTGTGGCGGCCAAGGTCGTCGACAAGTCCGGAGCCTGGTACGCCTACAAGGGCGAAAAGATCGGTCAGGGCAAGGACAACTGCCGCGAGTTCCTGCGCGAGAACCCCGATCTGGCGCACGAAATCGAAAACCGCATCCGCGAATCGATGGGCATTGCCCTGTTGCCCTCCGCGGCAGATGCCGAGCCCAAGGACAAGGCCTAAGCCGGGTCCCCATTCAGAGACCCAATCTGGGCACCTGTAGGACACGGTCCGGCCCCATGGCGGCCCCACCTTTGAGCCTGAAAGCACGTGCGTTGAAGCTGCTGTCCCAGCGGGAACACTCCCGTCTGGAGCTGCAGCGCAAACTCGCACGCCACTGCGACGACGAGCACGAGGTCCACGGCGTGCTTGACGAGCTGGCACAGCGAGGCTGGCTGTGCGAGGAGCGGTTTGCCGAATCGCTCGTGCACCGCAAGGCTTCGAAGATGGGGCTGTCTCGGCTGAGGCAAGAACTTGCCCAGCACGGCCTGCACAGCGAAACCACCGCCCAGGCACTGGCGGGGCTGAAAGAGAGCGAGACGGCGCGAGCTCAGGAAGTCTGGCGCAAGCGCTTCGGTCACGCGCCGAACGATATGGCCGAACGGGCCAAACAGATCCGGTTCCTGACCGCCCGCGGATTCTCGTCCGAGGCTGTGAGGCAGGTGCTCAGGCTCGCCGAGGAAGAAGCGGCCGACTGAGCGCCCCACGGCGGCTTCTGCGGTACCCTACCATCCGTGATGAATGACACACTCTGAAGCACATCATGGTTCAATGGATCGTTCGCTGGTTTTTGCTGGCCGCTGCCCTTCTGCTGCTCACCCACTGGCTGGGCGGTCTCACCATCAACGGCTTTGGCGCCGCGCTCATCGTGGCTGCTGTGCTCGGCTTGGTGAACAGCGTTGTGCGCCCCATCCTGATCGTGCTGACGCTGCCGGTCACAGTGCTCACGATGGGACTGTTCCTGCTGGTGATCAACGGCATCACCTTCTATCTCACGGCCTCACTGCTGGACCAGATGGCGGTGTCCGGCTTCGGCACCGCCCTGCTCGCAGCGGCCCTCTACAGCCTGTGCAGCTTGGTGATCGACGCCGCCCTGCAAAGGCTGTTCGCCTCGAAGCAAAACCGGGACCCTGACGTCATCGGTTGAACCCGGATCAGCGCTGAGCGCCATTGCGGCGCTCCTGTTCCATGTCCTCGCGGCGTCGGCGCTCGAACACCTTCAGGCGCGCCTCAATGACGGACGCCTCGACGGTGTCCCACTGCTGGTGGCTGCGCGCCCACTGTTGAGCCGCCCGAAGCCGGTCCGCCGCCCCCCGCGCATCACCTTGCGCCCACTGCACCTCGGCCTGGGCATGCAGCGCAGCCAAGTGCTGGCCCTGTTGCTCACGCGCCTGTCCCAGCAGCGACCAGGCCGCCCCGTCCTCGGGATGGACACTGACCTGGGACTGCAGGTCTTCCGCGCAGGGGCCGAGCCCCGCTTGCGGCCCTGGCAACGCCAGCGCCACACGACAAGACAGGAACACCCCCGCTCGGCTGGCATCGGGAGACAATTGGGCCAGCGCCCGTGCCGCCTCCCTCGGTTGGCGCCGATCCAGCCACATCTCTACCGTCTGCATGCCCAGCGCCCTCAAGGCCGCAGGGCGATTGGACGCCAGCCCTCGGGCGCGGTTCAGGGCGACATCCTCTGCCTTGTCGTCGCGCAGACGGCGCGCTGCGAGCGCCGCAGCGACCGCATCCGAGAACGCGCCTGACGCCCCCTCGGCCGACTCCGCCCCAGCGCTGGAACCGAGCACCGACTTGGCCGTCAACCGCTGCAGCGTCTCCGACCGGGTGTCCATCAGGGCCCGAGCCCGTCCGCGCATGTAGGCGTGAAGCCATTGGGCCTCCGCTGGAGACCGCACCCCGGCCGAGGTGTTCACGCCCAGGCGGGACCGGGCCTCGGCGATGCGTTCGGTCGTCAAGGGATGGGTGCGCAGGTAGGGATACTGGTTGTTGTCCACCAGACGCGAGGCGTTCTGGAGGTGGTCGAACATGGCTGCCATCCCGGCGCCATCGAAGCCCGCAGTGGTCAGCACCCCGTAGCCGACACGATCCGCCTCCCGCTCCATGTCGCGAGAGAAGTTGAGCTGGCCCTGCATTGCCAGGGCTTGGCCGCCAGTGATCAGCGCATTGGCGGCGTTCGGGCTGCGCGCTGCGGCCATCACCCCCAACAGCAGCGTAGCGATGCTCACGGCCGACTGGCGCTTCTGGGTTCCCATCGAGCGCGCGATGTGGCGCTGCGTGACATGGGACAGCTCGTGGGCCAGCACGGAAGCCAGCTCGTCACGAGAAGCCGTCATCGCGATCAGGCCCAGATGAACACCGACATATCCCCCCGGCAAGGCGAACGCATTGACCGTCCGATCACGCACCAGAAATGTTCGCCAAGCGTAGTGCTGGGCCAGCTCGTCGGTGAGGTCTCCTCGCCGACGTGCCGAGGCCACCAGAGGCTGCCAGATGCTTTCCACGTATTCCTGCAACAGCGCGTCGTCGAGTACATCCGGGTCGGGCAGAACCTGCCGCATGATGCGATCCCCCAGCGCCCGCTCATCGGCCACGGTCAGATCTTCACTGGCCGAGTCGCCCAAGGTGGGCAAGGCCGGAACCTCTTGCGCCAACGCGCTGGGCACCCCGACACTCCACCCCGCACACGCCACGGCCAGCAGACCCGGAGCCATCCATCGCGCCCATCGCCCACGGCGTGAACACTTCGGCCGGAGGGGGCCACCGGTATCGTGTGAACGACTCATGCTCTACCACCTGTTGTCGGTGCGGTTTTGGACAGCCGCGATGATGCCGCCACAATGGGGTCCGCTTGCAAATTCAAACTTGGCACCTTCGAAGGTGTGACGCCCGGACCATGACCACCCTATCCCCCACGCCCGACGAGCTGACCCACTTCGACGCCCAAGGTCAGGCGCACATGGTCGATGTCGGGGCCAAGGACATCACGTCGAGGGAAGCGACCGCGCGCGGCACCATCCGCATGCTGCCGGCCACGTTCGAACGCCTCCAGTCGGGCACCGCCCACAAGGGGGACGTCCTGGGGGTGGCCCGCATCGCCGGCATCATGGGCGCCAAGCGCACTGCCGACCTGATTCCGCTGTGTCATCCTCTTGCGATCACCAAGGTGTCCGTGGAGTTCCAGCCCGTGCCGGAACAGTGCTGTGTGCACTGTGAAGCCACCGTCGCGACGCGGGGCCAGACGGGCGTCGAGATGGAGGCCCTGACCGCCGTGCAGGTGGCGCTGCTGACCGTCTACGACATGCTCAAGGCCGTCGACCGCGGCATGGTGATTTCAGACGTGCGCGTGATGGAGAAGCTCGGTGGCAAGTCGGGCCACTGGGTGGCGCCGGCCTGAGTCAAGAACCCCGCCTCCCGAACGGCGGACTCGGTTTCCACACGGCCGAGAGCATCAGTGGAGAGCAGATGCCCCCGGGGTCGACGGTGCCACGGGACCTGACCCGCTCTTGCCGGACGGAAACGCGACCTCAGGCCGCAGTTCCGCCGCAGCCAGCGCAGGGTCGGGCGCACACGGAAACTCCCTGCGCAACGGGTCATCTCTGCATGGCTCGAAGAACTCGGCCGAGGCCGGGTTGTTGAACTCGCGCAAGCGTGCAGCGACATGGTTGGCCCGGGGCAGATCCCCCTCGGCCGCCAAGGCACGGGCGTAGGCGATCATGATGCGCGAGTCCAGCAGATGGAAGAGCGGCCGATCGAATTCGCGCGCCTGACGCTCGGGGTGTGCAGCCATCGTCACGTGGGCATAGTCGGCATGGTGCCCAAACAGAGGGCTGGCCTGCCCGCGACGAATTCGATCCTCCAAGGGTGCCGGCGTACCGAAGGAAAGGTCGGGCTCAAAAATGGTCGCCACGGCGTGGAACTGAAGGGCGGCCCAGACGCACGCCACCAACATCACCGCCCCCACGCTGGCCATCAGGGTCGGCGCCCACTCGCGGCGCGCAACTGAAGCCCCCTCTGTCGATGCCCCGCCGGTCTCGTCCACAGGCTTGCGGGGATCGAGCGCCCCGAGCCACCCCGTGAGCACAGCCGTCGGCAAGAGGAAGTAGGTGTACCAAAGGGGGTATTCCAGCATGCTGTGCACCGCGATGATCAGCAGCATGAAGGACAGCACCCGCGCACTTCGGGCACTCGCGTCATCCGGAACAAACCACGCACGACCGGCACGCCAAGCCAGCCAAGCCAGCGTCACCAGCACCAGCACGGCAAAGGGCAGGCCCGACTCCACCGCCAACTGCATCGGCAGATTGTGGGAGTGGTCGAAAAATGCGATGGCGCGCCCCGGAAAGGCCGTCATCGACCACGCGAAGTTGTAGGCACCGGCGCCCACTCCGGTCCAAGGGTGCTGCTCAATGAGGGTCCAGGTGTCGCGCCAGACCTTGCCGCGCGAGCTTGTCAGATCGCCGTGCAGGCTCTTCTTGATCTGGTCGTCGCCGTAGAAGAACTGGCCGTGCTGGCGCGACCACTCCTCCAGGCCCCACCACCCCAGGCCATAGATCGCCACCGACGCCACCAGCAAAAGGCGAATCCGCCCCGGCAAACGTCGGTCCAGCGCGCCCCACAGCGCCATCAGGCCCACCCCGACCATGCCCGTGCGGGACACCGTCAGCGCGTTGGCCAGCACCAGCACAAGCACCGCCGCCGCCGTCCAGCCCCAGGCCCAGCGACGCACAACGCCCAGCCACACCGCCGCCCCACAGCCCCAGAGCAGCAGGGTCGAGAGTTGATTGGGTTGCCTCAGGTTGCCGATGGCGCGCCCCGGCAGCGTCGGCACGGCCATCCAGTGCCCATCGGCCCAGGTCGGGGCGAACACCTGCACCGCACCGATGGCGGCACTCAGCAAGGCAGCCAGCAGCAATGCCAGCATCACCGGCTCGCCGACACGCAGCAAAGGCTTCGGGCCGCAGGCCTCGCTCCCCCGTGCGCGCACGCTCCGGGCCATCACCCACGTTGCCGCCGCGGCCAACATCAGGGTGCCGAACGGAACGCCCCGCTGCCCCAGCGGCGCAGTGGTCCACACCTGAGAAAGCGCCAGCGCCAGCCAGACGCCGACCCAGCCGCGGCCGGTCGCTCCCACGGGCGCCGTCCCGGTGGACCATCCATGCAAAGAAACCGCCACCACCAGCCAAGCCATGCCCCACACCGCCCACCACTGGTTCACGAAGGTGGGGATGGGGGAAATGCTCAGGGGCAACAGAAACGGAACCGCGAGGCAGATGCACGCGATCGCAGCACGAACGGCGTTTGCAGTCGAAGGTTCGCGGGAATCGATTGGCAGGGAGGTCAAGGCCACATTGCAGGACAAACGCTACTCAAGCTGGTCATTTTGCCTGCACAGCCCGCGCACAAGTCGAAGGCTCACGCACCGCAATGTGCTCGCTGAGCCCGTGAACTACGCCGAAACACTCCCCGCAAGTTCAACGGGAACCAGCCCGTCTCAAGCTGGGCAACGCGTTTTCAGGTCGGAGATCGCTTGTGCGCAAGCCGGGATCCCCCGCACAGGGGAAGTGAGTCCTGGCAGGGTCATCAAGGCATGCTTGAAAAAATGCCGCTGCCTGAGGATTGCGAAACTCCCGAAGGCGAGCTGCCACATGATCTGCCCGCTCAGACTCCCCGCGCAAATTCAGAACCCGTGCGTAGACTGCCATCAACCGCGCGTCCAGAAGGTGAAACAGCGGTCGATCGAACGCTCGCACGTCCCATTCCGGATGTTCCGCCATGGTGACATGGACATAGTCGGCATGATGACCGAACAGAACACTCTCGCGACCTCGCTGAATACGGTCCGCCAGGGATTCTGACTCTCCACCCCATGCGCGCTCCGGGGCGAAAACCAAGGCAACGGTGTAGTACTGATGTGCAGACCACAGACAGGCCACCAGCATCACCGCCCCCACGCATGCCGATATCGCAACCGCACCGGAATACTCTTTAGGCCTCGACACAGGTTCAGCCTCGACAGGAACAGGACCTTCTGCGGACGCATCGGCATGGTCTGACAATCCGACCAACCAACCCAACATCACTGCCGTAGGCATCAAGAAGTGTGCAAACCAGAGGGGGTACTCCAGCAAGCTGTGCACCCCCACCACCAGCAGCATCCAACACAGAACACGGGCACCGAGTGAAACCTCCGGGAAAACCGACCGACACGCCAATGAAGCCTTCCAGATCAGCCAAGCCACCGCCCCCATGACCCCGAGGGCGAAGGGAATTCCGGACTCCACGGCCAGTTGCATCGGCAGGTTATGGGCATGGTCAAAAAATGCGATCGCCCTGTCCGGAAACACCGAGAGCGACCATTCAAAGTTGAACGCACCGGGACCGACGCCCGCCCATGGATGCTGAAGGATCAAGGCCCACGTGTCTCGCCAGATCCTGCCGCGAGAACTGCTGGCATCTCCGTGCACAGTCTTCTGAAGTTGATCGTCACCATAAAAAGGGATGTGCGTGTGTTCAGACCACAACTCCAGGCCCCGCCACCCGGCCATGTAGACCAGCCCCAATGCCACCAACAGAACACGCACTCTGACTGGCAAGCGACGGTCCACAACCCCCCACAACATCAGCAGCCCAACACAGACCGCGCCCGTCCTGGACACGGTCAAGGCCACCCCCAGAACCAACAGTGCCATCAGGGGCGCCAAGACGCCCAGTCCCCAACGACGCACCAATCCCATCCAAAGCATGGCGCCGCACCCCCACAACAGCAACGTCGCGAGCAAATTGGGGTGCCGAACATGTCCGTAGGCCCTACCGACAATTGCCGACGGAACCAGCCATCCGTTACTGGTCCACTGAGGGACGAATACCTGAACCATGCCGATGGCCACATTGCCCAAAGCAGCTACGGCAAGCCCTGTCATCAAAGTTGAGCCGACAAGTCCCCCGCGCCCCCCACCGGCAGTTCGGGACACAGACCAAACAAGAGACGCACTCAAAACCAGTGCACCCAACGGAATCAGCCTTTGAGCCCAGGGCGCAGACGTGACAAGCTGGGCCCCGGCGAGCGCAACAAAAATGCCCGTTGCCACAGTGGTCGCCCG
>CAYRBG010000150.1:0-7164 GCA_964422355.1 uncultured Sphaerotilus sp.
GGCCACCGCCAGCAGCACCGCGGGATCGGTGTCCGGCGCCAAACTTTGGACAAAACGAACCAGGTTGAGGTCCAGCCAGCGCAAGGCGCCCTGTCGCGCCCACCCGGAGAGTTGCTCCATCAACGCCTCGGCCACCGCACACTCGACCACCGGCCCCTCCTCAGAAATGGCCCCCACGGCATCAAACCCCGGCGTCGGATCCAGGCGCTCGTCCGGTGCGGGGGCGCCGAACAGGTCCATCTGGTCCACCGGCCCGGACACGGGGTTCGAGCGTCGAGACTTCATGGTCATGGCGCACTCCCGGTGGTGGTGTCGGCCTCGGTCTGATCCAGCAGGCGATCCAGCGCCTCCAGGCTGGCCGCATCGGCCGGAATGTGCAGGCAACCCCGGCTGGGCGCGGACACACCGCGGGCAAACAGGTACAGCGCACCGCCGAGGTGCTGCTGCGGGTCGTAACGTTCCCCCAGACGGCTGCGCAGCAAGCGGTGCAGCGCCAGCAGGTAGAGCGCGGCCTGGACGTCGTAGCGATGGTGCAGCAGGGCGTGTTCGAGGGCCGGAAGGCCATAGGCCGCGTCATCGGCGCCGAGGGCGTTGCTCTTGTAGTCCAGCACCCAGTAGCGCCCCTCGTGTTCACAGACCAGGTCGGCAAAGCCCATCATCAGTCCACGCAGGGTGCGCTCGGGCAAGGCCGGCCGGGGGCGGCCCGGCACGATCCAGCCCTGGCACACGCGATCGAACACCGCCACCGATCCGCCGCCGCTGGGCATCCAGAACTCCATTTCGACCAGTCGGGTGTCGCACGCGGACAGCGCCACGCCCAGGCCGGGCATCGGGGTCTCGACGATGCGGACCAGCCAGTCGCGGACCTCTTCGGCGTGATAGAGCGGACCGGCCCGCTCGCACCGGCGCTTGAGTCCCGCCAGGAACTCCGGCGTGTGAACGGACGACCAATCCACCGCCACGCGCTCCAGCTGTTCGTGGAGGAAGTTGCCTGCCAAAGGACCGCGCGGGTAACGGTGCCAAGGCTCGGCCTCCTGGGCCCACTCCACGACAGCCGAATCGGACACCTGCGCCTCTTCGCGCCAGGCCTCTTCGCGCAACGGGTCGGTCAGCACCGTCCCCAGTGGCGCCCCCCCTTCGGAGGGGACACCATGATCGGCCCCGGCGTCGGCTGGACCGCCCCACGGTGAGGCCACGGGTCCGCTCGACAGATCGCGCACCAGGGCCGAGAAGCTGCCGATGGTCCAGTCGCGCTCGATGCGCGTGGTGTAGCCCGGGGCCGGCAGCAGCTCAAGCAAGGACCCGCGGGGAAGCAGCCGTGCGCCGCGCTCCTCGGTCGGCGATGTCGTGACGATGGAGGCCGCTCCGCTCAACGCCGCGGCCCACGCGTCCCGCACCGCTTGCGGTGTGGCCTGCTCGCCGGTGAGTCCGATCAGGTGGCCCAGCGCGCTGCGCGGCAGGCTGGTCGCCGCGTCCGGCCCGTCGGCCTTGCCGCGCACCGCCGGCAAGCCGGCGCCGACCCACAGCGCATGACGGGCCCGGGTCAGGGCCACGTACAGCAGGCGCAGGTCCTCGCGCAGGCGCTCGGTGTCGGCGCTGTCGATGGCGGCGTCGCCGCGGGTGAAGTCCAGGTGCCGCGCACCGGTCTCGTCCACATGCTCCAGAACCACTGCACCCCGACGATCGACCGCCCGCGCCAGTCCGGCAAAAGGCAGGAACACCACCGGATACTCCAGCCCCTTGGACTTGTGCACGGTGACGACCTGCACCAGCGCCGCGTCGCTTTCCAGGCGCACGATGCGGTCCTCACCGCCCTCGCCCACCCCGGCCGCGTGGTCGGCGATCTGCTCGGCCAGCCAGCGCACCAGAGCGTGTTCGCCCTCCAGCTGAGCGCTGGCCGACTGCAGCAACTCGGACAAGTGCAGCACATTGGTCAGCGTGCGCTCGCCGCCGGGCTGCGCCAGCCAACGGGCCGGCAAATCCAGTTCGTGCAGCGTGCGGCGCAGCAGCGCCAGCACGCCTTGGCGCTGCCACACGCCCTGCAGTTCGCGCAGGCGCAGCAGGTGGGTGTCCCAGGCCTCGTCGTCGGTGCTGCAGCGGCGCAGTTCCTCCAGCGGCAGGCCGATCACGGCCCCGGCGTGGGCCGCGCGCGCCAGACGGGTGTCGGTGGGCTCCGCGACGGCGCGCAGCCAGCGCAGCAGTTCCACCGCCTCCGGCCCGCCGAACACCGACTCCTGATCCGACAGGTAGACCGACGCCACCCCACGCCGGTCCAGCGCCCGCCGCACCGCCTGGGCCTCGATGCGGCTGCGCACCAGCACGGCGATGTCTCCGGGATTCAGGCGAACGAACCCACCGTCAGGACGCTGCAACCCGCAGTCGGGATCGTTGAGCAGATCGACGATGCGCTCGGCGCACAGCGTCGCCCAGCGCCGGCGCAAGGGATCGGCCGGCTGGCAGGTGTCGTCGGTGCACAGCGCCAACGCCGGCACCTCGCCCAGCGCGCTGACCAGACGCTCGGTCCGCCCCTGGGCCTTCACCGGGTCGAACGGCAAGGCGAAATCGCCGCCCTTGGCAAGATGAAACGCCCCACCCGGCAACCGCGCTTCGGCCTGGGCGAACAGGTGATTCACCGCATCCACCACGCCTTGGGTGGAGCGGAAGTTGGTGTCGAGCTTGTGGTGCCGCCCGGCGGTGTCGTGCCGGGCGCGCAGGTAGCTGTAGATGTCCGCCCCGCGGAAGGCGTAGATGGACTGCTTGGGGTCGCCGATGAGGAACAGGCCCGTGGACGCGACATCGTCCGCGATGCGGTAAAGCCGGTCAAAGAGGCGGTACTGCAGGGGCGAGGTGTCCTGAAACTCGTCGATCAGCGCCACGGGGTACTGCTGCAGGATGCGCTCGCGCAGGGCTGCGCCGCGGGGACCGCCCAGCGCCGCGGCGAGGCGGGCCTGCAGATCGGAGAAACCGTAGCGGCCCACGCGCTGCTTGAGCTCGTCCATGCGCGCGGCGACCTTGCGGGCGGCATGCTGACGCAACTCCGCCTCCAGCGGCCCAAGGCGGTCCAGCGCCTCCAGCAGCCCCTCCAGCGCCACGAAGTCCGGCGGGATCTCCACCGACGCCTTGGCCTTGAGCGCATCCATCAGACCGGACGGCGTCAGGCGGGTGCGGGCGCGCTCATCGCGCGCATCTTCGGGAGAAAAGCGCAGGGGCTGCACGCCCGTGGCCTCGGCCCAGGCCTGCAGTCCATCAAACCACTCCTCGACAGTAGACAGGCGCAGCTTGTTGCCATTGAAGGGCGAGCCCTTGCTGCCCAGCTGGCCCAGCAGCCAGGTGCGCATGGACGCCACACGCCCCGGCCACCCCTGACGCAGGACGCGGAGCTCTTCCGCCCGAGCCTCGAACAGCGTCCGCAGCGAGGCCACCGGGGGCGCCTCGAACAGGTCTTGCCGCGGCAGCAGCTGCTTCACCTCGGCCTGCAGCGGCGGCAGCGAGGACCAGACGTCCAGCACGGCCTGCAGGTCCGCCCCTCGCAGCGGGTAGACCTCGGCCCGCCAGAAGTCGCGCACCGCCTCTTCGCGCAGCGCCGACTCGTCGGCCACGAGCTCCTCGTCGAACAGGTTGCCGCTGTCGAAGGCGTGCTCGCGCAGCATGCGCTGCGACCAGGCGTCGATGGTGTGCACGGCCGCGTCGTCCATGGCCTCGGCGGCCAGCGCCAGCCGGTAGGCGGCCTTGTCGCGGACCTCACCGGCCGGATGGTCGTCCAGCAGCGCGCGCAGCAGCGGATCGGCCATCAGCAAGGCCTCGCTGCCGGGCTCCCCTCGGAAGCAGCGTGCCGCCTCGGCCAGGCGCTCGCGGATGCGGTCCGACAGCTCGCGCGTGGCGGCCCGGGTGAAGGTCATCACCAGAATCTCGCCCGGCATCAGCGGCCGCGGCGGGCGAGTGCCGGTGTCGCCCTCGACCTCGGGATCGGCGTCCCGCCCATGTCCGAGCACCAGGCGCAGATACAGCGCAGCGATGGTCCAGGTCTTGCCAGTGCCGGCGCTGGCTTCGATGAGGTGGCTGCCGTGCAAAGGCAGGGTGAGCGGCAGACTCATGCGCCCTCCTCCCCGGTCTCCGTCCGTCCGAGTCGGTCGGACAAGGGGATGCACCGGGTGCGCTCCCGGGCTTGTTCGACCAGGAAGCCGTACATCGACACCCAGGCTTCGAAGCCTCGGCCGCTCCCGACGCACCCGACCGATTCAGGCACAGGGGTGTCGGGCAGGCCTTCCACGAGGGCGTCGAAGTCGGGGTAGATCCGCGCCAGGGCGGTGTCGGTGCGCACCTCCGGCTCGCTGCGGGAAAAGCCCCCGCCTTCATACCGCTCCCGCGCAGACCGTTCGCGCGACAGCTCGTCCTCATCGCCGAGCCAGGCCAGGGCGGTGTCGGCGGCCAAAGGCAAGGGGTGGCGGCGCGCCGCCACCCAGGCGGCCACCAGGGACGACAAGATGGGCGCGGCCTGCTCGCGGGTCACGGCGCATGTGGTCGTGACCACGTCCCGCCCCATGCGGACCGCCTGAAGCTCCACCCTTTGCGCCGAAGCCGCCAGCGTCGTCAGCGCATCTTCCAGCAAAGACTTGGGACGGGCGATGTAGGTGATGTCTCCCGTGCGGCGGTTTTCGCGGCGGTCGGCGAGCCGCGACGACGAGCGGCGCAGCACAGCCCAGGTGCCGTCGGCGTGGCGCCGCACGTCCTCGATCCAGTCGTCCAGGCGGACGGTCACGGTGCTGCCGTCGCCGTCCGGAATGGTCCATTGCCCCTGAAGCCGGATGCGTCCGGAGGACGGTTCAGCAGCGGCTTCCACAGCCACTGCGGCAGGAGTGCCGACCTCATCCCCCAGGCCACCGGCGGAGCGCCATTCCTGCTGCAGTTGACGCCACACCTGCGCCATCGGTTCAACGGTGTGTTGAAGGTCGAGGCGCACGCGCTCGCCCAGGTCGGCCAGCGGCAGGCGCCCTTGTCCGGCAATGCGACGGGTGACGCGCTCAAGTCGAGCATCGAGCCCTCCCGCATCGTCAGCAGCCACGCCCGACCGCAAAGACCCTGCTTCTGCGATGCCCGGCTCACCGCCGGATCGCAGATCGGGATCCAGTTCGTCCATCACTTCGTCGAGCAGGCGCCAGTGCTCCAGGCCGTCCAGGCCGAAGGGCTCGTCATCGAGCAGGGTGGAGGTGTCGCTGTCGTCGAAATCGATGCGCAGGCGGTGACGGAAGTGGAAGCGCACTGGCCGGCGCAGCATGTCGGCCAGCGAGGCCAGCGTGAGTTCGAGCTCGCGCTCGGCCGGCGCTTCGGCCACGGCGCCTGTGGACTCGGACGAAGGCTGCACGTGCGCCTCGCGCCACTCCCGCGCGTAGGTGAACAGCCCTTGCTCGGCGGCGCCGGGCTCGAAATAGCGGCGGCTGAAGGCCTGCAAGGGATGCTCGGTGGTCAGGCGGGCCGGCAGCGCCTCGCCCCAACCCGCAGCGAGGTAGTCGCGCAGCTGCGCCACCAGCACCGAGGGCGGCTGCACACTCTGGTCGCGCGGGCTGCGTCCGGCCCAGCTGAGGTAGAGCCGGCGGCGGGCCGACAGCACGGCTTCGAGCATCAGGTAGCGGTCGTCGTCGCGGCGGGCACGGTCGCCGGGGCGACGCACCTGGGGCAGGCCCATCAGGTCGAAGTCGGCGCGGGGGGCTCGGCGCGGGTAGTCGCCGTCGTTCATGCCCAGCAGACACACGATCTCGAAGGGGATGGCGCGCATGGGCATCAAGGTACAGAAGGTGACGCCGCCACCCAGGAAACGCTGGTTCAGCCCCGACTCCTCCAGCGCGCCCAACCAGCCCTCGCGCAGCACGGCCAACGGCACGGGTTCCACAAAGGACGCCCCATCGCAGTGGTCCAGCCAGCGGTCCAGCGCGTCGGTCAGGCCGGCCAGCAGCAGGCGCTCGCGCTCTTCCGCGGGATCGAAGAACTGCTCCAGCAGACCGCGGGCGCGGGTGGCCCAGTCGGTGGGCGTGACGTCCTGCGCGGCCTCGGTCCACCAGCAGTCCAGGCGGTGCAGCAGTTCGGCCAAGGCGCCGGCCAGCGCGGCCTCCAGCCCGCCTACTTCGTCGTAGGGCTCGATGCCGTCGAAAGCGCCGCTGCGCCCGGCCGCGTAGCCCATCAGCATGCGCCGCAGACCAAAGGCCCAGGTGTTGGCCTCGCCGCAGGACGGCAGCCCCAGATCGGCCCGGTGCCCCGCGTGCAGGCCCCAACGCACGCCCGCACCGTCCAGCCAACGCACGATGAGGGGCCGGTCCGCCACGTCGATGCCGAAACAACGGGCCAAGGCCGGCACTTCGAGCAGGTCGCGCAGCTCGCTCGCGGTGGCGCGTTGCGGCGTGCGCAGCAGCCATTCGAGCGCCATCAACAGCGGCTGCTGGCGGCGCTGGCGCACATCGGTGATTTCGTAGGGAATGTGGCGGGTGTCGCCGCGGGGGATCTGGCCGAAGACGGCGCGGATCAGCGGCGCATAGGGCTCGATGTCCGGCACCATCACGACCACGTCGCGCGGGCTCAGCGCACGCCCTTCCGCCTGGGCCTGGGCGAAGGCCCGCAGCAGTTGATCGTGCAGCACCTCCACCTCGCGCTGCGCGCCGTGGGCCACGTGGAAGACGATGGAACGGTCGTCGGCCGCCACGCTGTCTTCGAGCGACAGTCCCATGCGGCGCGGATGCTCGTCCAGCGGACGCAGGTCGCGCACGGCGCCCTGCAGTTGTTCCAACAACGGTGCAGGCGATGCCCCAGCGGGCGCCTCCCCCACCGTTTCGTCGAACAGGTCGATGCGCGGCATCGCGAAGCGGGCCTGCGCAGCCTGGGCATCGTCGAAGGCATCCAGCAGACGGACGAAGTCGCGGCCTTGCCGTCCCCAGGCCGCCAACAGCGGGTGGGCGCGCGCGTGCGCCAGCTCCAGAGGCAGGTCGGCCAGATCCGACGCGGCCGGCCCGTCGGCTCCCGAACGATGACGCTGGCGACGGCGCGAAGCCGTCAGCAGCTCCCGGCCATCGATGATGTCGGCCCAGTGGTATTGGCACGGGTTGGGCACCGCCAGGATGACCTGCACCCGGCGCGACAGGGCCTCCAGAGCTTCCAGCGTCTGCAGGGGCAGGTGCG
>CAYRBG010000151.1:0-7095 GCA_964422355.1 uncultured Sphaerotilus sp.
CTCAACGAGGTCAAGGCCGGCAAGGTCGAAGGCCTGAAGGGCGGCTTCCGCTTCGCGACGGTCTCCGAGATCGAGGACCACTTCGGCTGCAAGCCGGGCTACCTGGGTCCGGTCGGCCTGAAGAAGCCGGTCAAGGTCGTGGCCGACCGCACCGTGGCCGCCATGAGCGATTTCGTCACCGGCGCCAACGAGTGGGATCACCACATCACCGGCGTGAACTGGGGCCGCGACCTGCCCGAGCCCGATCTGGTGGCCGACATCCGCAACGTCGTCGAGGGCGACCCCTCGCCGGATGGCAAGGGTGTGCTGGCCATCGAGCGCGGCATCGAGGTGGGCCACGTCTTTTACCTGGGCACCAAGTACTCCAAGGCCATGAACGCCACGTTCCTGGACGAGACCGGCAAGCCGGCTCTGTTCGAGATGGGCTGCTACGGCATCGGCGTGACCCGCATCCTGGGTGCGGCCATCGAGCAGAACCACGACGCGCGCGGCATCATCTGGCCGGACGCGATCGCGCCCTTCACCGTGGCCGTGTGCCCGATCGGCTACGACCGCTCGGCCGAGGTCAAGGCAGCCGCCGATGCGTTTTACGAAGAGCTCAAGGCCCTGGGCGTGGACGCCATCCTGGATGACCGTGGCGAGCGCCCGGGCGCGATGTTTGCCGACTGGGAGCTGATCGGTGCACCCCACCGCGTGGTCATCTCCGATCGGGGCCTGAAGGAGGGTCTGGTCGAGGTGCAGGGGCGCCGTGACGAAGCGGCCACGAAGGCGCCGCTGGCCGGTCTGGCTGCCGAGCTCAAGTCCCGCCTCAAGGTCTGACGCCGAAAGGCGAAATTCCGTCATGGACACCCGTCAGCCTGCCGCTGCCACGACCTTGACCCGCCGCTGCTGGCTGGTCTCGGCCGTGTCGGCGCTGGGTGCTCGGAGGGTGTCCCTGCTGAGCCTGGGGGGTGGGGCCTCTGCAGTGCTGGGTGTGGCCGGCGCCGTGCTCTCGGCCCCGGCCTGCGCAGGTCAGGCCGAAGAGCCGCTGGCCGATTCGGTGCGCACGGCCATGTCGCGCGCCGTGGCCGATGGTGGGCCGCCCGATCTCGAATTCGCGTCCATGGACGAGCGCTTGGCGTTTCTGCGCTGGCTGGGGGCGATGAGTCCCAAGCTGGCCGCGCGCAAGCCGGACTTCGAGGTGCGCCGAGCGTTCCTGGAAACCGTCTGGTACGAGAGCCGCCGCGCCGGGCTGGAGCCCGCGCTGGTGCTGGGTCTGATCCAGGTGGAAAGCGCTTTCCGCAAGTACGCCATCTCGCACGTCGGTGCGCGCGGCTACATGCAGGTCATGCCCTTCTGGGCGCGTCTGATCGGCGATGGCGACCCGGCCCGCCTGTTTCACCCGCAGACCAATCTGCGTTTCGGCTGCGTGATCCTGCGCCACTACCTCGACCGCGAGAAGGGCGACCTTTTCCTGGCGCTGGGCCGCTACAACGGCAGCCGGGGGCGGGCGGAGTATCCGAACCTCGTGATGGGCGCGCGCCGGAACTGGATCCACACCGATGCCCAGAGCGGCACCCGCAGTGCGGCCGCCGGCTCGGTGGCACCACGCCAACCTTGACCGCGACTCAGCGGGCCGTGCCGGCCCGCCGCTGCTCGCGCAGCGAGTACAGGTAGAGACCTTCCACCTTTTCGCGGGCCCACGGGGTCTTGCGCAGAAAAGTCAGGCTGGACTTGACGCTCGGTTGGCTCTGAAAGCACCGCACCGGAATCCGCTGCGCCAGACCGCTCCAGCCGTAGGTCTGCACCAAGGCTTCAACAATGGCCTGCAGGGTCAGGCCGTGCAGCGGGTTGCGGGGCTGGGCCTGGGGCGCGGCGCGTTCTGTGGCGGGCGGGTGATCGGTGTCAGAGGCCATTCCAGCTCCGTGGGGTCGTGCCGGTCAGGCCGCAAAGGGCCAGCACCCGCTCTACCGTTTCATCGACCAGCTCATCGATGCTCGCGGGTCGGTGATAGAACGCCGGCAGCGGCGGAAACACGATGCCTCCCATCTCCGTGACGGCGGTCATGTTGCGCAGGTGGGCGAGGTTGAAGGGCGTCTCGCGCACCATCAGGATGAGGCGGCGGCGCTCCTTGAGCGTGACGTCGGCGGCACGCGTGAGCAGGTTGTCGCCGAAGCCGTGGGCGACGGCGGCCAGGGTCTTCATCGAGCAGGGCGCGATGACCATGGCTGCGGTCTGAAAGCTGCCGCTGGCGATGCAGGCGCCGACTTCGCCGGGGCCATGGCTGTGATCGGCCAGGGCTTCGAGCCCGCGCCGATCCAGGCCGAGCTCGTGGTGGGCGTTGAGCAGACCTGCAGGGGTGACCACCAGATGGGTCTCGACGCCGCCGAGCGCGCGGCAGCGCTGCAGCATCCGAACGCCGTAGATGGCGCCGGATGCCCCGGTCAGTCCGACAACGAGTCGGTGCGGTGCCGTGGCCGCGCTGGGGGTTGCCGCACCTGCGGCCACGGATGTGCTCAAGATCAGCCCTGCTTGGGCAGCAGGCCTTGCAGTTCGCCGGCCTGGTACATCTCCATCATGATGTCCGAGCCACCGACGAATTCACCGTTGACGTAGAGCTGCGGGATGGTCGGCCAGTTGGCGTATTCCTTGATGCCCTGGCGGATCTCTTCGTCTTCCAGCACGTTCACGGTCGTCAGGTCGGCGACGCCGCAGGCCTTGAGGATCTGGATGGCGCGGCCGGAGAAGCCGCACATGGGGAACTGGGCGGTGCCCTTCATGAAAAGAACGACGGGGCTGCCTTTGACGATGTCGTCGATGCGCTGTTGGGTGGTGCTCATGGAGGTGTGGCCCGAGGCCGGTTTCTGAACGATGCCGCGTTTATACGGCAAACCCCAAGTCGGGGCATCGACGGGGGGCAAGCGGTGGCGGGTGTCCAGGTGATCAAGTGCTCACCTGGGCCCCGGTGCAACGCACGTGGCCGGCCAGATCCAGCCGGTGCTGAGGGATGTGCCAGCGTCGAGGGCGCAGCAATCTGACCACCGCCAGGGCTTGGTCGTACCCGTGCTCGAGCAGCAGCCATCCGCCGACCTTGAGGTGCGAAGGTGCGGCCGCGATCAGCTCGCGCAGGTCGCGCAGGCCGTCGGGGCCGGAGGTCAGGGCGGAGAGGGGTTCGAAGCGCAGGGCGGGCAGATGGGGGTCGTCGTCGGCGATGTAGGGGGGGTTGCTGACGATGAAGTCGAAGCGTTCGCCCGCCACGGGTTCGAGCCAGTGCCCTTGGCGCCAATCGACCTGCAGGCCCAGGCGTTCGCCGTTGCGTTGGGCCTGGGCCAGGGCGGTGGGGCTCAGGTCGACCGCCGTGACTTCGGCCAGGGGGCGTCGGTGCTTGATGGCCAGGGCGATGGCGCCGCTGCCGGTGCCCAAGTCCAGCACGCGGGCTGGGCGGTCGGGAGGCAGCAGGTCGAGCAGCCAGTCGACCAGGGTTTCGGTGTCGGGGCGGGGGTCGAGGACGGCGGGGCTGACTTCCAGGTCCAGGCCGTGAAACTCGTGATGCCCCGTGAGGTAGGCGACGGGGCAGCCCGCTGCCCGGCGCACGATCCAGTCGGACCAGGTGGCCGCCTGGGTGGGCTGGAGGGCGTCGGTGTCGTGACAGATCAGCCAGGCGAGGTCGCGCTGCAGCAGGTGCCCCAGCAGCACTTGGGCGTCCATGCGCTCCAGGCCCAGCACGCGGGCCTGTTGCAGCGCCTGGGCCACGGTGGGCGCTGCAGGCGCCCGGGACGATGCATCTGTGGCGAGCGGGGCGGGGTTGACCGAAGGCATGGCGATCACCCTTGGGCTTCCAGCTCGGCCAGTTGCTCGGCGGCACGGGCCGCACGCAGCGCCTGCATGACTTCGTCGAGCTCACCTTCCATGATCGCGCCGAGCTTGTAGAGCGTCAGGTTGATGCGGTGGTCGGTCAGGCGGCCCTGGGGGAAGTTGTAGGTGCGGATGCGGTCGCTGCGGTCGCCGGAGCCGATCAGGCTCTTGCGGGCGGCAGCGTCCTTGGCCTGGCGCTCCAGGCGGTCCTTGTCGCGCAGGCGGGCAGCCAGCACGGCCAGGGCCTTGGCCTTGTTGCGGTGCTGGCTGCGGTCGTCCTGGCATTCGGCGACCAGCCCGGTCGGGATGTGCGTGACGCGCACCGCCGAGTCGGTCTTGTTGATGTGCTGACCCCCGGCACCGCTGGCGCGGAAGGTGTCGATGCGCAGCTCGGCCGGATTGAGGGTGACCTCTTCGGCTTCGTCGGGCTCGGGCAGCACGGCCACGGTGCAGGCGCTGGTGTGGATGCGGCCTTGGGTCTCGGTGACGGGCACACGCTGCACGCGGTGGCCGCCGGACTCGAACTTCAGCGCCTCGTACACCGAATCACCCTCGATGCGCACGACCACTTCCTTGTAGCCTCCCAGGTCGGACTCGCTGGCCGACATGATCTCGGTCTTCCAGCCCTGGCGTTCGGCGTGACGCAGGTACATGCGCAGCAGATCGGCGGCGAAGAGGGCCGATTCGTCACCGCCGGTGCCGGCGCGGATTTCCAGGAAGGCGTTGCGGTCGTCGTCCGGGTCGCGGGGCAAGAGCGCGGTCTGCAGCTCGGTGTCCAGGCGGGCGAGTTCGGCTTCGAGACCGGGGATTTCTTCACGGGCCAGTTCGGCCATGTCCGGGTCATCGAGCAGGGCTTTGGCGTCGGACAGACCCTGTTCGCACTCGCGGAAGCGGCCCCAGCGCTGGGTCAATGCGGTCAGCCGGGCGTGATCGCGGGTGAGGCTGCGCAGCGCGGCGATGTCCGCCATCACCTGTGGATCGGCGAGGGCGGCGTCAAGTTCGGCCAGGCGCAGGCCTTGGCGGTCGAGTTGCTGGCGGAGAAACGGGGTCATGACGGTCGAGGTTCCAAAGGGGACGCCGCAAACGCGGGTTCGGCACGTCAGGGGGAGTGGGGCGCGGGTGCCGTCCGGCGCATTCGAGGCCCGGGCTGTAAAGCGCGCAGGCCCGGGGTCAGGCAGCGTCGCTAGGACGCGTCGGAGCCGGTGGAGGAGGCGTGTTGGCCGGAGGGGACGCCGGAATCCGTGGAGGCGCCATGGCTCTTTGGTGCGGCCGACCCCATGTGGGCCTCGTTGGCGGCGCGCGGCACCGCGCTGGCCTGCCGGACGTCGCCGCGCAGGAACAGTCGACCCACGGCATCGGCCATCTGGCTGCGCTGCTGGGGGTCGGCGTTGTGCAGTTCGGCCAGGGCGCCGTGCAACATCTTCTGGGTCAGGCCACGCGCCAAGGCTTCCAGGGCCTCCTCGGGGGTACTGCCCTTGGCCAGCAGCTTGCGGGCGCGGCCCAGCTCCGTCTGGCGCCAGAGGTCGGCCTGCGTGTTCAGGGCCTGGATGAGCGGCACGGTGGCGCGCTGGTCCAGCCAGTGCACAAAGTTCTGCACGCCCGATTCGATGATGGCCTCAGCCTGAGCGACGGCGGCCTGACGCTTCTCACCGGCGGTCTGCACCAGGGTCGAGAGGTCATCGACTGTGTAGAGGTAGACGTCTTCGAGCTGCGCGACTTCGGGCTCGATGTCGCGCGGCACGGCCAGGTCGACCATGAACATGGGGCGGCGCTTGCGGGCCTTGAGGGCGCGCTCGACGGCCCCCAGACCGATCAGCGGCAGGCTGCTGGCGGTGCAGGACACGACCGCGTCGAACTCGTGCAGGCGCGAGGGCAGGTCCGACAGGCGCAGGGTTTCGGCGCCGAAATGGGCGGCCAGACGCTCGCCGCGCTCGATGGTGCGGTTGGCAATGGCGATGTGGCGCGGCGCCTTGGCGGCAAAGTGCGTGGCGGCCAGCTCGATCATCTCGCCCGCGCCCACGAAGAGCACGCGGATCTTGCGCAGGTCCTCAAACAGTTGTGCGGCCAGGCGCACGGCCGCGGCGGCCATGCTGATGGAGTGCGCGCCGATCTCGGTCGAGGTGCGCACTTCCTTGGCCACCGAGAACGAGCGCTGGAACAGCTGGTGCAGGGTGGTGCCCAGGGTGCCGGCGGCGTCGGCCTCGCGCACGGCCTGCTTCATCTGGCCGAGGATTTGCGGCTCGCCGAGCACCATCGAATCCAGGCCACTGGCCACGCGGAAGGCGTGACGGGCGGCTTCCTGGCGTTGCAGCACGTGGGTGTGGCGCAGCAGTTCTTCCGCGGAGACCTGGCCGTGGCTGGCCAGCCATTCGACGGCCGGGCGCACCACATGGGCGCTGCGGGCGGGGTCGGCGGCGATGTAGAGCTCGGTGCGGTTGCAGGTGGACAGCAGCGCCGCCTCGGGAGAGAGGCGATGCAGGCCGTCACGCAGCGCGCGCAGGGCCGGCGAGATCTGCTCCAGCGAGAACGCAAAACGACCGCGCAGGTCGACGGGCGCGGTGTGGTGGTTCAGGCTGAGGGCAACGACGGACATGGGGCTGGATTGTAAGATTGTCGAGTGTTTTCCTCGACTTGATGTGCATCAGGTTTCGCCCCGAACCCGGGTCGCCGATGCGAGGTGTGCCCGATGGGTTTTCTGGAACTTCTGAACCATGTGATCAACCTGCTCGCCCCGGCGGCGGTTGTTGCGGCGTTGACCTCGGGCGTGGCCAAGCTGCTCTGGCGCAATGAATTGAAGGCTCAGCCCTGGCTGCGGCTGTTCGGGACCTCGGCGGTGGCGGGTGGGGCGGTGCTGCTGGTCGGGTTGGGGCTCACGGCGCACGATGGACGCATGTCCACGTATGCGCTGCTGGCGTTGGTGGTGGCGGTCACGGTGTGGTGGATGGGGTTCGGGCCGGGGCGGCAGCGCTGAGGCCGCCGCAGGTGCTCAACGCACCACCACCTCGGCCCGCAGCGAGTGCGGATACGCCTGCGTGATGGTCACGTCGATCATCTGCCCCACCAGCCGCGCCGGATTGGGCCCACCGGGGAAGTTGACGATGCGGTTGCACTCGGTGCGGCCCATCAGCTCGGTCGGGTCCTTGCGGCTGGGGCCTTCGACCAGGATGCGTTGCACCGTGCCGACCAGCGATTCGCTGATGCGGCGCGCGTTGGCCTCGATCTCGGCCTGAAGCTGCTGCAGGCGCTGCAGCTTCACCGTCT
>CAYRBG010000152.1:0-7050 GCA_964422355.1 uncultured Sphaerotilus sp.
CCTTCGAGGTGCAAGTGCAGGCCCGGTCCGTCCACGTCTCGGGGGTCGCACTCAATGGACTGAACGTGTCCGGTCAGGGGCGCACCGACCGCCACCGGCTGGAGGCCTCGGTCGACCTCGCCCAGACAACCTCCCCCCCAGCGCAGGCCCCAACGGCCGCCGCCCCCCCCACTGCCCCCGTCTCGAACACAAGAGCCCCATCGTCCACCCGCGCACCCGTTCGCGCCACGCTGCGCGCCGAAGGTGGCTGGACCCACCGCGGCGAGCGACAGGCTTGGCAAGGGCGCATCGAACACCTGCAGGCCCAGGCGCAGCGCGGCAAGGGCCGCGAACCCTGGATCGCCCAGCTTGCGCCCACACCGCTGCGCTGGGAACGCGTGCAGCGCAGCGAGAGCGTGCGCACGGCGGCCGACCTGGGGGCCACGCAGCTTCAGGTCGCGGACGCACGCCTGCTTGTCGACACCCTGCAGTGGTCCTCCGACACCCCCACCGAGACCGGCACGGCCCCGCCTTCGGTCCCGCAGCAGCGGCTGCGCGCCGTCGCCCGCCTGGAACCCATGGCCATTGCGCCGTGGCTGCAGGAGCTGCAGCCGGACTTCGGCTGGTCCGGCGACCTCAAGGTGTCGGGCAGGCTGGACTTTGAGGGCACCCCTCAGCGCGTTCGGGGCCATGCCAGCCTGAAGCGCGATCAAGGCGACCTGACGGTGATCGATCCGACCGGCGCCGGCGCCCGCGCCCTCCAATCGCTCGGCCTGTCGGAACTGGCGCTGGTCGCGGAGGCCGATGAGGGCCGCTGGAGGCTCACGCAACGCGTGGCCGGTCGCAACCTCGGCAGCCTGCAGGGCGAGCAGTCCATCCAGGCCCCGCCGCAAGCCCTGGTGCCGCCGGACAGCTCCGCCCTGACCGGACAGATCCGCCTGCAGATGGCCGAGCTGGGCCACTGGGGCAACTGGCTGCCCGCCGGCTGGCGCATGAGCGGTCAGGTGCAGGGACAGGCCTCGGTCGCCGGCACCGTCGGTGCGCCCGAGTTCAGCGGTCTGGTGGAAGGCCAGGGTTTGGCCGTGCGCAACCTGCTCGAAGGCATCGACTGGTCCGACGCCCGCCTGCGCCTGGCCCTCAAAGGCCCCAAGGCCCGCCTGGAGCAGTTCAGCGTGAAGGCCGGCAGCGGCCGCATCGAGGCGCAAGGCGATGTCGCGCTCGGGGCCAACCCGGCCGCCACCCTGGACCTGAAGGCCGACCGCTTTGCCGTGCTGCAGCGCGTGGACCGCCGCGTCGTCGCCAGCGGGCAGGCCCGGCTCTACATGGACAACCAGCGCACCGACCTGACCGGTCGCCTGCGCGCCGACGAAGGCCGCATCGACTTCAGCCGCAGCGACGCCCCCAGCCTGGGCGACGACGTGAATGTCCAGCGCCCCGGAACCCCCAGCCGGCGCGACGCCACCGGCTCCGATCCGGAACGCCCGCAGCGGGCCCTGAACCTGGACCTGGTCGCCAACCTTGGCAACCAGTTCAACCTCGTGGGCCGGGGCCTGCGCACCCGGCTCGAAGGCGAGCTGCGCCTGACCTCCCCCAACAACCGCCTCACCCTCCAGGGCGACATTCGCGCCGTCGACGGCACCTACGCCGCCTATGCCCAGAAGCTCACCCTGGAGCGCGGTCTGATCAGCTTCACCGGCATCCCGGACAACCCGCGGCTGGACATCCTCGCCCTGCGCCCCGACCTCGAAGACCAGCAGGCCGGCGTCGCCATCACCGGCACCGCCCAGAACCCGCGCATCCGTCTGTACAGCGAGCCCTCGCTGACCGACACCGAAACCCTGTCCTGGCTCATCCTCGGCCGCGCCCCCGACGGCCTGGGCCGCACCGACCTCGCCCTGCTGCAGCGCGCCGCCTTCGCCCTGCTTTCGGGTGAGAGCGACAGCCCCTCGCTGATCGAACGCGTCGGCCTGGACCAGTTGTCCGTGCGCCAGAGCGAAGGCGACACCAAGGAAACCGTGGTCGCGGTCGGCAAGCAAATCTCGCGGCGCTGGTTCCTGGGCTACGAGCGCAGCCTCAACGCCGAAACCGGCACCTGGCAACTCGTGTACCGTCTGGCCAAGCGCTTCACGCTGCGCGCTCAGTCCGGCGCCGACAATGCCCTGGACGTGATCTGGACCTGGAAGTGGGGCACCGACCAGCGCACGCCTGCCGCGCCCCCCGCCGTCCGGCCCGCTTCCGCGCCGTGACCGCACCGCCGCGGTCCCCCGCCCGCTCAACGCGCAAAGGAGCCCGAGATGTCCACCGACGCGGCCTACATGGCCTACCTGCACGACCAGATCGGCCTGGGCCCTGCACTGAGCTCGCGCCGCATGTTCGGCGAATACGCGCTCTACCTGGACGGCAAGGTGGTCGGTCTGGTGTGCGACCGGCAACTGTTCCTCAAACCCACCGACGCGGTGCGCGCCCTGTGGCCTGAGCCGGTCACCGCGTTTCCCTTTCCCGGCGCCAAGCCCTGGCTGCTGGCCGACGCCTGGCTGGACGAGCCCGACATGCTGCGCCGCCTGCTGCGCGTGACCGCCGACGCCCTGCCGCTGCCGGCCCCCAAGAAAAAACGGCCTTCCGGTTCCAACACCGGAAAGCCGTCTCCAATGACCGCCCGAAGAACCGACTGAGCCGCCGGCCGCCCCAGGCTGGACACAGTAAGCGTCAGGCCGTGGCGCCGCTCGCCTTGCGCAGGATCGTGTACAGCTGGTCCTTGAGGTGCAGCTTTTCCTTCTTCAGCACTTCGATTTCCTCATGGGTGGCGTGCTCGATGTGCGCCTCGAAGTTCTTGATCTTCTGATCGAGGTCGTTGTGCTTGTCGAACAGGTTCAGGAAATGGGCGTCGGAGGTCTTGAGCTGGGTGATGAGGTCTCGGAATTCAGGGAACATGTGCGTCTTCTCCGGTGGGATGAACCGCTGACTGCGGCGATGGGTTCATCGTACGACGAGCACAGCGCCTTGGGATCCCGGGTGAACGACAGGCCACACCGAAGTTGACCAACCTCAAGACGCCCGGGGCGCACACCGAGGTCCCCCGTCGCACCGTCCCGACGGCGGGCCGTCCGTCAAAGGCCGATCTCGGTCCCATCGTAGAATGCCCGGTTCCCGGGCTCCTCGTAGTTCAATGGATAGAACGAGCGCCTCCTAAGCGCTAGATACAGGTTCGATTCCTGTCGAGGGGACCACTTTTTCAGCCGGCATCCGACGCCAGACGGCGCTGGAACACGCAGCCGTCCGCCCCCGGCGCAAAACCGTGGCGCGTCAACTCGGTCTCGGCCATCTCGACGATGTCCCGCGTGGCCTCCAGGCCCCGCTCGGCCAGCGTGTGCCGGAGCAAATCCAGGCGCACCACGAGCAGGCCGCGCAGCTCTTCGTGCTCCACCCAGGTCCGATCCGGCGCGACGCCGACGCCCCGTCCCGGAAGTGTCGGCGCGTCGACAAAACCCGGCGCAGTGCGATCCAGGATGCGCTGCAGGTCCTCCTCGCTGCGCAGGGTCACATCCAGCGTGCGGCTCAGCCGGGCAATGCGCTTGTCGATCTCGATGAATGCCTCCACGGACCGCAAGATCTCCTGGCGGGTTTCAGCGCGTTCCCGGGCGCGCTCCGGGTCGGTCGGAATGTCCATGGGTGTGGTGCAACGTGCGGAGTGTCTCGATCAGGCCCCCATGCTAGCGAGGGCGGGCAACCGGCGTGCATTCCGTCACCAAGGCCTTTCACGCGCACCGAAAGGGCCTCAAAAACATAATGAATGTCATGTCCTTCAGTGCCCACCCTCTCGTTCCCGTGCTCGCTTTGGCGCTCACCGGCGTCGGGTTCGCCTTTCCTTCGAGCGCCGTGGTGTCTGTGCTGTGCGCCGGGGCGCTGTTCGTGGCGGTGTTTGCGGCGGTCCACCACGCCGAGGTGGTGGCTCACCGGGTCGGGGAGCCGTACGGCACCTTGGTGCTGGCCCTGGCCATCACGGTCATCGAAGCGGCGCTGATCCTGTCGCTGATGGTGGCCGGCGGCGCGCAGACCGCCGCCCTGCCCCGCGACACCCTGTTTGCCACGGTGATGATCATCTGCACAGGCGTGGTCGGGCTGTGCGTACTGATGGGCGGCATCCGTCACCGGGAACAGTCGTTCCAGATCGCCGGCACCGGCCCGGCCCTGGCGGCCCTGGTGGTGCTCAGCGGCCTGACGCTGGTGCTGCCGGTCTACACCACCAGCTCCCCCGAAGGCACCTACACCAACGCCCAGCTCGTGTTCGTGGCCACAGCGGCCCTGGCCACCTGGGCGGTCTTCGTGTTCGTGCAGACGGTCCGGCACCGCGACTACTTCCTGCCTCAGGAAAGCCGCACCGACGAGAACGTGCACGCTCATCCGCCCACCACGCGGGAAGCGGCCGTGAGCCTGCTCCTGCTGACCGTGGCGCTGGTGAGCGTGGTGGGCCTGGCCAAGGGCCTGTCGCCCACCATCGAGGCCCTGCTGGAAGAGTTCGGCGCCCCCAAGGCCGCGGTCGGCATCGTCATCGCCTTGCTGGTGCTGTTGCCGGAAACCACCGCGGCCGTGCGTGCCGCGCGCGCCAACAGGCTGCAGACCAGCATGAACCTGGCCATCGGCTCGGCCATGGCCAGCATCGGCCTGACCGTGCCGGTGGTGGTGGCCGCGTCCATGGCGCTCCAGCTGCCGCTGAACCTCGGGTTGTCGAACAAGGACCAGGCCCTGCTGGTCATGACCTTTCTAGTCTCGTCGATCACGCTGGGCAGCGGCCGCACCCACCTGATGCAGGGCGCCGTGCATCTGGTGCTGTTTGCGGCCTACCTCTTTCTGGCCTTCGTGCCCTGACGACCGGCTCCCTGATCAGGCCGAAGGGGTCCAGAGCGGGTAATCGGTGTAGCCCTTGGCCCCGCCCCCGTACAAGGTGCCGGCATCGACGGCGTTCCATGGGGCGTTCAGCCGCAGGCGCGTGCCCAGGTCCGGATTGGCCGCAAACGGCCGCCCGAAGGCCACGAGGTTCGCCTCGCCGCGGGCCACCACGTCGAGCGCCATCTCACGGGTGTAGCCGTTGTTGACCATCCAGGGGGCCGAGGTCTGCCGACGCAGGGCCGCGTAGTCAAACGGGGCGAAGTCGCGTGCGCCGCCGGTCTGACCCTCGACGACATGCACGTACAGCAGGCCGGACGGGAGCGACTGCACCGCGGCTTCATACAGCGCCTGGGGTTGGCTGTCCTGACCCGCGTCGTTGGCCGGAGTGACCGGGCTCAGCCGGATGGCCGTGCGCTCGGCACCGATCTCCTGGGTCACTGCGACCATCACCTCCCGCAGCAGACGGGTGCGGTTCTCGATGGAGCCGCCATACGCATCGGTGCGGTCGTTGATGCTGTCTCGCAGGAACTGTTCGATCAGGTAGCCGTTGGCCGCGTGGACTTCCACACCGTCAAAGCCGGCCTCGATCGCATTGCGCGCCGCCAGACGGTAGCTGTCCACCACACCCGGCAGTTCGTCGGTGGCCAGCGCACGAGGCTGGGACACGTCCTGGAAGCCGTCGGCGGTGTAGGTCTTGGATTGGGCCCGGCGGGCCGTGGACGACACCGGCGCCGCGCCGTCCGGCAGCAGCGACGAGTTCGACACGCGCCCCACATGCCAGAGCTGGATCACGATGCGGCCGCTTTGGGCATGCACGGCATCGGTCACCTTTTTCCAGGCCGCGACCTGATCGGGCGTGTAAATGCCGGGGGTGTCCAGGTAGCCCTGCCCCATCGGGCAGATCTGGCTGGCCTCGGAGATGATGAGCGCCGCCCCGGTGTCGGGATTGGCCCGCTGCGCGTAGTACTTGACCGTGAGATCGTTGACGATGCGCCCCACCGCGCGGTTGCGCGTCAGCGGAGCCATGACGATGCGGTTGGCCAGGGTGTACGGGCCGAGCTGAATGGGGGTGAAGAGTGCGTCCATCCGCACATCATCACCCACAACCGAACACCCTTGCATGACCTGCGACAGAGCCACAATGCGCGGGCCATTCGACCGGGAGACCCCATGCCATCGACCTCACTCACCCGCCTGGCCGCCGCACTGGCCATCTCCGTGGCCCTGGCCACCGCCGGCTACGCCGTCGGCCGCGGCCTGGAGCACTTCCGCACCGCCGACCGCACGATCACCGTCAAGGGTCTGGCCGAACGAGATGTGCAGAGCGACTATGCCGTCTGGACCCTGTCGTTCCGGCGCGCGGGCAACGACTTTGCCTCCGTGCAGCAGGCCCTGGCCGCCGATCGCGAGCGGGTGACGGCCTTCCTGGCCGACCTCGGTTTCAAGCCCGAAGAGATCGAACCCCGACCGCTGCAGGTGGAAGACCTCTACGCCCGCGACTACGCGCAGGCCAACCAGCCGCTGCGCTTCAACGGCGTCGGACGTGTGCTGGTGAAAAGCGCGCGCGTTCAGGCCGTCGAAAACGCCGCCAAGGCGGTCGACCCGCTCATCAAGGCGGGGGTCCAACTGGCCGGTGAGCAGGACGGCGCTGCGGCCCCACGCTTTCAGCTCAGGGGTTTCAACGAAGTGAAGGCCCCGCTGCTGGCCGAAGCCACCCGCAACGCCCGCGAACAAGCGCAGAAGTTCGCCACCGAAGCCGGGGCCGATCTGGGGCGCTTGAAGTCCGCCAACCAGGGTGTCATCAGCATCTCGGCCGACGACGGCAGCGAAGGCGACAGCGGCCAGACCCGCATGAAGCGGCTGAGGGTGGTGAGTACGTTCACGTACGAGTTGCGATGAACAAAAAAAGGGCCGCATCGCTGCGGCCCTCATCTCTGACGGCAGGGGGACGAGCCCCCTTTTCCGGCATCGGCAGACAGGCAATTACATGCCCATGCCACCCATGCCGCCCATGTCGGGCATGCCGCCAGCGGCAGGAGCGTCGTCCTTCGGAGCCTCAGCGACCATGCACTCGGTGGTCAGCATCAGCGAAGCGACCGAAGCGGCGTTCTGCAGAGCGGTGCGGGTGACCTTCGTCGGGTCCAGGATGCCCATCTCGATCATGTCGCCGTAGGTGTCGTTGGC
>CAYRBG010000153.1:0-6944 GCA_964422355.1 uncultured Sphaerotilus sp.
TTGCGCGTGGCGTGCATGTGCCCGGGGAACCATTGGATGGGCATGTTCTGTGTTGCTTCGGGTGGAAAGGGAGAAATGCGGTTTACCTGGCTTCGCCAGAAAATCCCCTCATGTACTTCTCGATGGTGTCTTGACCAAGCGGGCAGACTTGGGGTCGTATGTGTAGTCGGTGACGGAGCCGTCCTTGATGCGCTCAACGGCCTCGTCAATGACAAAGAGCGGAACGAGAAACCACTCTTCCGGCTGCACGGGGTGACCGAAGCGATCGCTGATGGTGATGCTCAAACGCACAGGTGCGAACAGCTTGTGAAAAAGCGCTTCCATCCGCGTTCTGTTGATGCCCGCCAATTTGTAGGAGGCAACCACTTCGACCTTTGCCAGCAGGTAAGTTGCCTCGTGCTCAGCATTGGCGATGCGCGTCTCCGGCCGGCCGCCGGTCACGCCAATCTTGTGGATCAGTTCGCGATGTTCTTTGACATAAGGGTGATCAGAGTCCGAGCGCAGTACATAGATGGTTCCGCTTTCAACATCATCGGCCTCCATCTCACCGCCAAAAGACAGTTGCCCCGTCTCTGGTGACACCAGACGGCGCGCTGCAGGATCGTCGTAAAACGCGCGCTGCAGCGACCGCAGCAGCAAGTTGCTCTCAGTACCGTTTGCAAAGACCAGACGCAGGCGACGATCCACCTCTCCCGCAGTGGTCTTCAGCGGCTCACCGACTTCCGCGACGTAGACGGTCACGCCGTCTAGAACGAAGAAGTCACCCACCTCGACGGAACGATTGCCCGCCGATATCGGCTGGGATTGGCGCACGCCGGTCTTGATTTCCTTGGCCACACGTTCGAACAGGGGCCGGAAGGCTTCAAAGTCAGGGCACGGCTTGCGGTCAGCAACCTCCTCGGCCGCACGCTTTTCAGCACTCGTGCGAACGTGGCGCAGAACGGTGATGTCCTCGGCTTCAGGCGCAGCTGCCAGCTCCGCAGCCAACTGATCGACGCTGTAGGCGGCTGCCGGCTCCGCAACGAACGAACCACCCGAAAGCAACTGCTGATGGTCAAGCGGCTCCAGCAACGCCCGACAGTCCGGAAGCGCGCGCAGTCGGTCCAATCGGACGGCGTACAGCCGCTCGAAGATGTCGCGGTCCTCTCCGTGTTGCGGCAGGCGGCCGTGCTTCTCGACAAAGCGCTGAATCTCTTCAAAGCCGGCAATCACACGCTCTTCACTGGCCGGGCGCCCCGCCGCCTTCTCGACGGGGGCGAACTCGGCCAGCTCGCCCGCGAGCTCGTCCAGATCAGACTTACGCATACCGACCTTCCGCTCTGAAGCGCATGAACGCAGCCGCACCTTCTGCCAGGTGCTTTTCCCAGGCGTCTGATGCGGTGACGGCAGGAACGCGACCGCGCTCCCTCTTGAACTCAAGCGCGCGTTTGGCAATTACCACCGCGTCCTCGGGTGTGATGGACGTGCGCTTGGCCGAAATGGCCGCCGCCACCTGCTTCAAGCTCTCCTCGCTCATGGCCTTGGCCAGGATGGCATAAGCCTCACCGAAAGGGTTGATCCGGTCAATCAGATCGATGTCCAGCTCGCGCACGTCCATCGCAAAGCGGCGCACGCCATCGATCAACGCGGTGTTGGGCGACGGGTCGTCCACGCTGGCCTCGCCGATACCGACCACCAGCTGCTTGGCCTGCTGCGTCAGGTTGAGGGCGGCAACAGCGTGCTGACGCACGGCTTCCTGATCCTCCGCGTCCAGCTCCGGGTACTTGTCTTTGATGATCTTGCCCATGCGGACCTGGGTCAGCTCCTCGGGCACCAACTCTTCGTCGAATAGCCCTCGCTCAATGGTGTTCTTGTCCTGCACAAAGGCCGCGATGACCTCGTTCAAGTCTTCCTGGCAAATGCGCGCGGCTTCCTTGCTCTTGGGTTCTGCCAGCCCCTTGATCTCGATCTGGAAGCTACCGGTCTGACCGTTGAACCCGACGTTGCACTTGTCAGGGTCGTAACCGTTCTCGCCGTAATCAAAGCCTGGCGCGGGGCCGGTGTCGGGGTTCTTGGGCTTGAACTCGAACCGAGGCGCCAGCACCTGCTCCATCAGCAAGCTGGCGGCAATGGCCTTCAAGGTGTCGTTGATGGCCTCGGTGACGGCTTGTTCGGTCGCGTCCGGCTCGGCGATCAGGTTGGTGAACCGCGCGCAGGTCTTGCCCGGTGCATCCCGGGTTGCCCGCCCGATGATCTGCACGATCTCGGTCAAGCTGGCGCGGTAGCCGACGGTCAGCGCATGCTCGCACCAGATCCAGTCGAAACCCTCCTTGGCCATGCCCAGGGCGATGATGATGTCCACATGGTCTCGGTTGTTCTTCTGCGCCGGGTCTTTCAGCGCGGTGGAAACGCGATCGCGCTTGCCCGCCTCATCATCCACCAGATCGGCAATGCGCAGCACGCGACCGTCCGCCATCTTCACCAGCTGGAAGCCGGTAGCTGCGTCGGCCCCCTGCCATTCACCCAGCGCCTGAAAGATGTGCTCCACCTCCTTGATCTTGTCCTTCGTGCTCTCGCGCGAATTGACGTTGGGGATGTGGATGATGGTTTTCTCCGCCGGGTCGAGCACCTTCAGGATGTCATCGACATACGACCCGCTGTAGAAGAAATAGCCGATGTCGAGCCGCTTCAGGTACTCGTAGCCGTTGAGCTGTTCGTAATAGGTGTAGGTGACGGTATCGAACTTGGCTTCGTCGCTCGGGGCCAGCACCGCCTCCGCGTCGCCGCGGAAGTACGAACCCGTCATGGCGACGATGTGCGTGCGCTCCCGTGCAATGAACTGGCCGAGGTGGGCGCCCAGCTTGTTGTCCGGGTTGCTGGAGACGTGGTGGAACTCGTCGACTGCGATCAGGCGGTCGTCAAAGGCCTCCACGCCAAAAGCGTCCACCGCAAAGCGGAAGGTGGCATGGGTGCAGACCAGCACCTGGTCCTGGCTCCGAAGGAAGGCACCCAACGACTGAACCTTGCCGCCGTTGTCGTTGCCCGGCGCGTTGCAAAGGTTCCACTTCGGTTCGACGTGCCAGTCGGCCCAAAAGCCGTACTGGGACAGCGGTTCGTCATTGAAGCTGGCGCCGATGGAGCGTTCGGGCACCACGATGATGGCCTGCTTCAAGCCCTGATTGGTCAGCTTGTCCAGCGCTACAAACATCAGCGCCCGGCTCTTGCCGGAAGCGGGGGGCGATTTGATCAGCAGGTACTGCTCGCCCCGCTTCTCGTACGCGCGCTCCTGCATTGGGCGCATGCCCAGGGCATTCGCCTTGGTTGAAACCCCGCTCCGCGCATAGGTGACGGAAACCGACGGGATGGTTCGGCGCGCCGTCCGCACCTTGTCAATCAAGCTCTCACCGGGACGGTTAAGGATCGCGCCCGCGAAGAAGCTCTTGGTCAGTTCAGGGATGTCAGACACGTCGATGTCCTCGTCCGGTAGGTCGCGTACATCACTGGAGGTTCTGGAGATAGGCATTCAAGGCCTCCTTTTCGTTCTTGCGCGCGCGGCGGACGCTGATGACCCGCACATTCCCGTTGCGCGGCGTCCAGACCATCACGACCACGCGCCCGTCCGCCAGCGTCGTGATCGACACGTTGCGTTCCTCACCCAGATCGTCCGACTGCGGCGAACGCCCTGTCAGCGTATGTGCGGACTTGATCGCCTTGCCGGCGTCGGTAAACCGGACGCGGTGCTTTTCGTAGTTTGAGCGCGCCTTGTTCTTGTCGCATTCAAATCGGTTCATCTGAAGTCACTCCCCTTTGCCAACCGCTCCGCTCATGCGCTGGCGCCGGCCTTTCGCTTCCTGGTCTTTGCAGGTGCCGCGGTGGCGGTCATCTTGGTGTAGAGGTCGAACAGCTTCTCCAGCCGCTCAGTGTCGTTCTTGAAGCGCCGACCGATGTAGATGCGCTCCAGCACTTCGTCGTTGCGTTCGTGTGCGGCACGCAGGTCTGCGGGCATGTTGTCATCGTAGAGATCGGCGATGGTCGCCGGGAAATGATGTTCCCGAGCCAGCAGGATGTCCTCGGCGCAGTGCGTCAGGTCTGACTTGTTCTTCTCGGTCAGCGTTGGTACTGGAAAGGTATTCCAGCCGAGCGTATTGGAGTATGAGAATCGCATCTCCAGTCGTACGCATACTGTGGCGATCCAAACCAAGTGCAGACGCGATGCGATAATGGAAAGATTCCAGAGCGGCGCGTCATACATGGCGAACGCTTTTTCTTGTACAACGCAATGTGATTCAAGCAGACCAACCGGAAGATAGGATCGATTCTCCGAACTTACTCGTGGAATGATGATGGTTTCCCGCTCCGACATCATTTGCTCTCGGAAGCGCCATGGCGTTTCGGCGAGCTTCTTTGCACTGGCATCTTCCTTTTTCTTTTTGTCGCCTTCTTTGGACACGCCATTCCCCGCTGCTATGCGGGATGCCTTCACTGCAGCAACTCGCTCCGCTATCGGTTTCAACCGCATGGCGGCATCAGCCTCCGCATCGGAAATCCAAAGACAAGCGCGCGGCATGCAGTCGATGAACTCGGTCGAGCCATAGAACGGCCGGATATAACGCGCAGCTTCCGGAGCTTGACGTACGATTTCAATCCCAGTATTGACGGGAAATATCAAAGCCGCGCCATAGTAAGGATGGTTTCCAAATTGCATCGGTAGCATCCCATTAATAGGAGCATTTGATTGCTGAACTTCGATACTTGGTTGCGCAACTAGATATGCATTGATATTCGCCACCTCTTTGCGTTCGACGGTTTGTGTGTCCGCATTAGAAACCGAATACAAACGCCTCGCAATTCCTTGTGTTGCGGAAATTCCGACAATTACCACTGTAACAACCGCATTGTGTGCCGCCAAATTCGCCCATTTGAATGATGTGTGCGCGAACACAATTTGACTCTTGGTCTTGAAAATTTCCGGCCAAAGAATTGGCACAGATTGACCTTGACAAATCGAGTTCGTCGAAACGAGCGCAGCAGCAGATTTTGTATGCATACCGTAGTCGGCAGCTTTGATGAACCAGCCAGCTACGTAGTCGAGCGACTTCCACTTCTTGACACGTTTTTCGAGCAATGAGCCGAGGTCGGACTTTTGTTCTTCGGTTTGCTTCTTGCTGCCGAGATATGGCGGATTTCCACAGATGTACGTTTCGCCGCCTTCGTTCTCAAAATCAATCTCAGCTTGGTCGAGCGGGGACTCGAACAAGTCATCAGCCTGTAGCTTCACGCTGGTGCCTGTTGGCGGGCAAATGCTCAACCAGTCAAGTCGTAGCGCGTTGCCACAGGTGATCCAGTTCTCATTGCGCAGCGGAAGAAACTCAGCAAGCGCCAACCGTTGCCCGCGGTAGAGCACGTCGCACTGGTACTCCGTAATGACCAGAGCAAGGCGAGCAATCTCTGCCGGGAAGTCACGCAGCTCGATCCCGCGAAAATTGGTGAGCGGAATGTCGGATGCACGATCCGGCTCGCCACGCCGCCGGTTGATCTCGGCTTCAATGGCGCGCATCTCCTTGTAGGCAATGACCAGGAAGTTGCCGGAGCCGCAGGCGGGGTCGAACACCCTGATCTTCGCCATGCGCTTGCGCAGGTTGAGCAGTGTGCGCGGGTTGTCACCTGCCTCTTCCAGCTTGGCGCGTAGGTCGTCGAGGAACAGGGGGTTGAGCACCTTGAGGATGTTGGGCACGCTGGTGTAGTGCATGCCCAGTTCCCCGCGCTCTTCGTCCTCGGCCACGGCCTGGATCATGGAGCCGAAGATGTCGGGGTTGATCTTGGTCCAATCCAGCCCGCCGACATGCAACAGGTACGAACGCGCGATCCGGCTGAAGCGGGGCACGTCGTCGTTGCCGGAGAACAGCTGGCCGTTGACGTAGGGGAAGTCGTCGGCCCAGCGGGGAATGTTGCCCTTGGCCCGGTCTTCTGCGCGCGTGTTCATGGCGCGGAACAGGGTGCCAATGACCTCGTGGGTGTTGGAAGCATCTTTGGCGCTCATCTGCGCCACGGTTTCGGTGAAACGCCCCTTGCCGACAAAGATGTCGGTGTCCTCGGCGAAGAAGCAGAAGATGAGCCGCGCCATGAAGTGGTTCATGTCGTGGCGGCGGTCTGCCTGGCCCCAGGCGGGGTTGTCCTTCAAGAGTTGAAGGTAGAGGCGGTTCAAGCGGCTGGTGGCCCGAATATCGAAAGCGTTTTCGCTGATCTGCCGGACGGTAGTGATGCCCGCCAGCGGCAGGAAGAAGCCAAAGTGGTCCGGGAAGTCTTTGAAGGCGCACGCGACCGTCTCGCCGCTGGTCAGGTCTTCGGCCTCGAAGTCCGTGCCGTCTGTAGCGAGGATGAACTTCGCCTTGGCCTTGGTTGTGGCGGGGCTGGCCTTCAGGGCGGCCAGCGTTTGCGTCACCTGACCCCCGTCACAGGTCAGGATGTGGATGTTGTTGGTCTGAAGAACGCCGCCCAGGTCGGACTTGTTCGAAGCACCGGCACGAAGGCGCTTGAGGGTTGCCTCCTTGTTGCCAAAGGCTTCCAAGAAGGAATAGGGAAACTCTGCGGGGTCGAAGGTCTGCTCCGCAAGGCCTGTGACGGCCTGTTCAATCTCGACGGCATTCAAGGGTTCGGCTCCTGGCGGCGCTCTGCAAGGGCGAGGCCCTAGGATGGTGAGAGGGTGGAGGTGTTGAGGCGCTCCCGGTTGCGTCTCGCCGTTGCAGCCGTTGGCGGTAGAGCCTGCTATGCAATGTTAGTTGACGCAACGGAGCTGCTCTACATTGACAAGATCCCGTGCCCGACTGACTTGTTCCCCCCGCCCCCAAGAACGCCCGGGCGGTTCTGATCGCTTCCATTGCCTTCCAGCCGCGCATCGTGTGGGTGAAGGCCGTGATGACGCACACGGAGTACGACAAAGGAGCCTGGAAATGAACGTGACCGAC
>CAYRBG010000154.1:0-6825 GCA_964422355.1 uncultured Sphaerotilus sp.
TCCGGGCACAGCTCGCGCCAGCGCAGGATGCGTTCCAGGTTCTTCTCGCCGCTGGCCGGGCGCTTCATGCGGCGCAGCACGTCGGGGTGGGCGTGCTGGAACGGCACGTCCAGGTACGGCAGCACAAGGCCCTCGGCCATCAGCGGAATCACCTCGTCCACGTGCGGATAGGGATAGACGTAGTGCAGGCGCACCCAAGCACCGTGTTCGCGGGCCAGCTCGCCCAGCTTGGCCACCAGATCCAGCATGCGGGTCTTGACCGGCGCACCGTTCCAGAAGCCGGTGCGGTACTTGACGTCCACGCCGTAGGCCGAGGTGTCCTGGCTGACGACCAGCAGCTCCTTCACGCCGCCTTCGAACAAGGCCTTGGCCTCGTTCAGCACATCACCCACCGGCCGCGACACCAGATCGCCGCGCAGGCTGGGGATGATGCAGAAGGTGCAGCGGTGGTTGCAGCCTTCGCTGATCTTCAGGTAGGCGTAGTGCTTGGGCGTGAGCTTGATGCCCGCAGCCGGCACCAGGTCCACGAAGGGATCGTGCGGCTTGGGCACGTGGGCGTGCACAGCGTCCATCACCTCCTGCGTGGCGTGCGGGCCGGTGACAGCCAGCACCTTGGGGTGGACCTGCTGCACCATGTTCTCGCCGCCCGCATCCTTGCGCGCGCCCAGGCAGCCCGTGACGATGACCTTGCCGTTCTCGGCGAGCGCCTCGCCAATGGTGTCCAGGCTTTCCTTGACCGCGTCGTCGATGAAGCCGCAGGTGTTGACAATCACCAGGTCCGCACCGGCAAAGGTCTTGCTGGTCTGGTAGCCCTCGGCGCTGAGCTGGGTAAGGATGAGTTCGCTGTCGGTGAGCGCCTTCGGGCATCCCAGGCTGACAAAGCCGATGCTCGGCACGCGCGATGGGGTCTTGGTGTCTTCGGTGATGGACATGAGATGGAAGCCGCCTGCAGCGGTCGTCGATGTGAGGGTCCTCGACGACGAGGAAGATGGATTGTCTCAGGGTCCCCGCCTCCGACTGAAATTCGGATGCACATGGCCTGGCACCGAAAGCCCATTTGATCCCCGCCAAGGAGGCTGCGAATCCTCGTGGGGCAAGGTTCGGACCATCGTCCGCGGCATACCTGGATCGGTACGATGGATCCGGTTTTTTCAGATCCGCCCCCTCCAGAGGAATGCCATCATGAAGTTCCAGAACAGCATGCTCAGTCTTGTCGCCGCCCTCAGCGTGGCTTCGTGCGCCACGGCCGCCGACATCGATGTGCCCGGCTACCTGGCGCCTCACGCGATCGCCTGCCCCATGCCCAACAAGTGCATCAAGTCGGGCCTGTACGTGACGGCCCGCAGTGCGTATCAGGTCAAGGAGAACCTCCACGACCATGTGATTCTGATCGACGTGCGCACGCCCGAGGAGGCCGCCTTCAAGGGTGTGGCCACCAGCATCGACGGACTGGTCCCGCTCAAGAGCGTCATCCACCCCGTGCAGACCGATGCCAGCAAAGGCACGCTCAAAATGCGGGACAACAGCCACTTCGTGGACGAAGTGAACCGGCTGGTCGAACTCAAGAAGCGCGGTCGCAACACCCCCATCCTCGTGATGTGCGGCGGCGGGTGGCGCAGCGCTGAGGCGGCCGACAAGCTGATCGCCGCGGGCTACACGCGCGTCTACAACGTCGTGGACGGTCTCGACGGCGATCACGGCCCGGACGGCAAACGCGACATCAACGGCTGGAAGAAGGCCGGTCTGCCGTGGAACCATTGGGTTGAACGCAGCAAGCTGTACCTGTCGCCGGAAGACGAGAAACTCTGACCCTTTTCCCAGGCCCTGTTCCACGCATGTCGCACTCCTCTACCGGACTCCAGCCCGCCCGGCTCGACTTCAACGCCGACGGCGTGCCCTGCGCGCCGGACTACGGCGACGTCTATCACGCCACGGCAGGAGCCTTTGAGCAGGCGCGGCAGGTGTTTCTGGCCGGCAGCGGCCTGCCGCAGCGCTGGGCTTCGCGCCCGCGCTTCGTCATCCTGGAGACCGGCTTCGGTCTGGGCAACAACTTCCTGGCCACCTGGGACGCCTGGCGTCAGGATCCGAACCGCTGCGAGCGCCTGATCTTCGTCTCGATCGAAAAACACCCGCTCACTCCGGAAGATGCTGCCCGGGCGCACGCGGGAAGCCGCCTGCCGGAGCTCGCCGCCCAACTGGTGCAGGCTTGGCCGCACGCGACGCCCGACATCCACCTGCTGGATTTCGAAGACGGTCGCGTTCAATTGATGCTCGCACTGGGCGATGTGGTGGACATGCTTTCGTCGCTGCAAGTGCAGGCCGACGCGCTCTATCTGGATGGTTTTTCTCCCGCACTGAACGCCGACATGTGGAGCGCCGAAGTGTTCCGGCGCCTGCCGCCCTTGCTGGCCCCTGGCGCCACGGCGGCCACGTGGTCGGTGGCGCGCGCCGTGCGCGACGGCCTGAGCGCCATCGGCTTCGACGTGCAACGGGCTCCGGGCTTCGGCGGCAAACGGGATCGCCTGAGCGCCACCTACGCACCTCGTTTCCAGCCCCCCCTGCCGCGGGCATGGGCCAACCGCCCGAACGCCTCAAACCAGGAACAACGCCACGCCCTGGTGATCGGCGCCGGACTGGCCGGCTGCGCAGCCGTGCATGCCCTGGCCCTGCAGGGCTGGCGTGCCACGCTCATCGATCGGAACCCGGATCCGGCCCAGGGCACGTCCAGCAACGCCGGTGGTTTGTTCCACGCCACTTTCAATGCGCCGGACAGCCTGCACGCCCGCTGGTTCCGCGCCGCAGCCGATCTCACCCAGCGCCTGGCCGCGCCCGCCGTCCGCGAAGGACGGGTCGCGGGTCAGGTGCAGGGGTTCACCCGGCTCGATCCGCGCGTCGCAACCGACAAGGCCGAATCGCAATTGACCCAAGTGGGCCTGCCCCGTGCCGTGGTGGACTGGAACTCGGCCCCGACCCTCCATGAGGCGCTCGGCGTGCCCGTGACCAGCGGCGGATGGCGGTTTGGGCAGGGAGGCTGGCTCAGCCCAGCCGACCACTGTCGCGCCCTGCTGGCCGCGGCCGACGCCCTGATCCCGCACACCTGGATCGGCGGCTGTCCCGTCGATCGCATCAAACACCGGGACGGGCGCTGGTTGGCACTCGACAACCAAGGGAAAACCCTGGCCGAGGCGCCTGCCCTGATTCTGGCCAACGCCCTGGATGCGGCCCGCTTGCTGCTCACCCTCGACACCGAGGACCGGTCGTGCACTGAATCTGCCCTGGCCATGACGGCCGTGCGCGGCCAGACCACCGTGCTGCCGCCAGACTGGCCGGGCCTGTGTGTGCCGCGCGGCCCCCTGTCCGGCCAAGGCTATGCCCTGCGCCTTCCGGACGGCCGGGTACTGATCGGTGCAACCACCCAACACCACGACGACGATCCCGCCGTGCGGGAGTCCGATCACCGTCACAACCTGACCCGCGCCGCTCAACTGGGCGTGGTGCCCGAGGCGGCACGGCAGGCCGCACTTCCACCAGAGCTGGGCGGGCGCACCGGCTGGCGCGCCACCACCCCCGACCGCCTGCCTTGGGCTGGCCCCCTTGTGGACGCACCGGCCCTGCAGCAACTGCGCACCGCAGGCCGCGATCGCCTGCATCGTGCGGCGCATCTGCCCCGGATCCCCGGCCTGTACGCACTGTGCGGACTCGGATCGAGAGGCATCACCTCGGCGGCCTTGGCGGCGCGGGTGCTCGTCGCGCATCTGAGTGGAGCCCCCTGCCCCGTGCCCGAGGCCCTTCGTGACGCGCTGGACCCGGCCCGCGCCGCCCTGTCCGGCCACCGGAAACCGGCCGCCAACGTCCAGGCCGACGGATCCCCACGGCGGAGCCCTTCCCGCCGCCTCTGAGGGAGATCAAGGATTGTTGAAGGGGTCCCGGCTGTACCACGACGGGTCTCAGCCGCGGCGGCAACGACACTGCTCCGAGATTGAACAGTGCGAAGGGTTGATCCCGACTGGTTCAGGGGGAAGGGCACGGGTACACCGGCAGCCGACACTCTCCGTCCCTCCCGCCATGACCACCACCTTGACCCGCCATCGCCCCATCCCCTTGCCGTTGTTCCAGCGTTCCAGATGGGCACACCACCTCTCGCTGGCCGTGGCCGCCATGGGCGCGGCCACCTCGGTCCACGCCCAAGAGGCCGCAACTCCCCCGTCGTCGGCACTGGACCCGGTCGTCATCACCGGCAGCTCGCGGGGTCAGCCCGTGAGCGAGGCCCCCTACGCCATCGGCGTGGTCGGCCGGGACACGCTTTCGGAGTCCGGTCCCCGCATCAATCTGTCCGAAGCACTGAGCCGTGTGCCCGGCGTCGTCGCGGCCAACCGCAACAACTACGCGCAAGACCTGCAGCTGAGCTCCCGCGGCTTCGGCGCTCGGGCCGGCTTCGGCGTGCGCGGCCTGCGAATCTACATGGACGGCATCCCGGCCACGATGCCCGACGGACAAGGCCAGGTCTCTCACCTCGATCTGGCGGGTGCGCAGCGTGTGGAAGTGCTGCGCGGTCCGTTTTCGGCGCTGTACGGCAGTTCGTCCGGGGGCGTGATCTCGACCTTCACCGCGCCCATCACCCGGGCGCAGATGGAGGTGGGGATGGACCGCGGCAGCGACGGTCTGACGCAATGGCGGCTCGGCGCCGGCGCCCCGGTGGGCGACGGCTGGGACCTTTCTTTTGCCACCAGCGAGATGCACTTCGAGGGGTTCCGTCCGCAAAGCGAGGCCCGCCGCGCGCTCACCCAGTTTTCCGTCGGCTGGACGGGTGAACGCGACCGTGTGCGCGTGCGCTTCGCCGACCAGAGCCAGCGCGCCAAGGATCCTCTGGGATTGAGCCGCTCCCAGCTCGAAGCCAATCCCGACCAGACCACGCCCCATGCCCTGACCTACGACACCCGCAAAGTGCTGCGTCAGGACCAGCTCGGCGTCAGCTGGGAACACGACCACACCGACGCCGGCCCGCTGGCCCAGACCCGACTCACCGCCTATGGCGGCACCCGCGGGGTCATGCAGTCGCTGGCCATCGCGCCGGCCACACAGGCTGCAGCCAGGCACGGCGGCGGCATCGTGGACTTCAACCGCCGCTACCACGGCCTGGACGCCCGTGCCCTGTGGCAGTGGAGCCGGGTCGACTGGGTCACCGGCGTCAACTTTGAGCGCATGCACGACGATCGTCGCGGCTACGAAAACTTCGTCGGCACGGGCAGCACCCAGGTGTTGGGCGTGACGGGCAAACTGCGCCGCGACGAAGGCAACGACGCCGACACGCGCGAGTTCTACACCCAAGCCGATTGGCGCTTCACGCCGTCCGCCCAGCTCAGCGCCGGCCTGCGCAGCGGGCGCACCCGCATGACGGTGGACGACCGCTACCTGAGCAACGGCGACGACTCCGGCGAGCTGAGCTACCGCTACACCACCCCGGTGCTCGGCCTGCGCTGGAGCCTCAACCCCGACTGGCAGCTCTACACGTCGATGTCCCGCGGCTACGAAACCCCGACGCTGGGCGAGCTGGCCTACCGACCGGACGGCACCGGTGGCCTGAACACCGATCTGCAGGCACAGACCAGCCGCCAGATCGAGGTGGGCAGCCGCTGGCGGAGTGGTGACCTCAGCCTCGATGCCACCGTCTTCCGCATCCGCACCGACAACGAGATCGGTGTGGCCACCAACGCCGGCGGCCGGGCCAGCTACCGCAACGTCGGCCGCACAAGCCGCGACGGCGCCGAGCTGAGTGCCCAGTGGCGCATCACCCCGCGCGTACAGACGCTCGCGGCCCTCACCTGGCTGAAAGCGCGCTACGCCGACGACTTCCTCGTCTGCGCCGGCCTGCCTTGCACCACACCGACGGTGCCGGTGGCCGCCGGAAACCAGATCGCCGGCACCGCCGACCGCGTCGGCTACGCCGAGGTGTCCTGGAACGTGCCTTGGGCCGATCAGGCCCAGACGGCCCTCGAATGGCGGGGCCAAAGCCGCATCGCCGTCAACGACGCCAACAGCGACTTCGCCAGCGGCTACGGCCTGGCGAGCTGGCGGTACCGCCACCGCTTCGCGCTGGACCGCGAAGGCGCCCTGGAGCTGCTGGCCCGCGTCGACAACCTGACGGGTCGCCGCGTGGTCGGCAGCGTCATCGTCAACGACGCCAACGGACGCTACTTCGAACCGGCTGCCGGCCGCACCACCCTGCTGTCCCTGCGCTACGTGCGCAAGCTGTGACACCTTGCACCGCGAGCGTCACTCGGTATCGGCCCGAGGTGTCCCGCTGCCCCTCGCCGAAGCCGTCGACACAGCCGGCATTCGCGCTGGGGGAACATCGTTCCTTGACTGTTCAAGGCTGGAACACCGCCCCTCACGCAAACCCTGTATGCGCGGGGGGTTTTGACCCAGCTCAGGGTCTGAACGGTGGTGGCACGGGTATTGCCGGGAAGAGTTCCCAGGCAGCCCCCACCGTCTGCTTGTGTGACAGCTTCTACTTGAATAAGGAGACATCCATGCGATTGAAACTTCTGGCTCTGATGGTCAGCCTGGGACTGGGCGCCGTGGCCAACGCCGCCGTGACCGCCGACATGATCAAGAACGACGCCAAGTCGAACGGCGACGTGCTCAGCTGGGGCATGGGCACCGAGGGCCAACGCTACTCGACGCTCAAGCAGATCAACACCTCCAACGTGTCCAAGCTGGTTCCGGCCTGGAGCTTCAGCTTCGGTGGTGAAAAGCAGCGCGGCCAAGAGTCGCAGCCCGTCATCCACAACGGCAAGATGTTCGTGACGGGTTCGTACTCGCGCA
>CAYRBG010000155.1:0-6787 GCA_964422355.1 uncultured Sphaerotilus sp.
GCGTGGTCTTGCCCGATCCGGGGCTGGAGACGAAGTTGTAGGCGGTGACGCCGTGGCCTTCGAAGTGGGCGCGGTTGTCCGCGGCGATGCGGTCGTTGGCGCCGAGCACGCTGGTCTCGATCTGGATGGCGCGGGCCTGGCTCAGGCCGGGCACCGACACGCGGGCCGAGCCGGCGCCGTAGTGCAGGTCGCCGGTCTCGGGGTGGACGGCCGCGGTCGTCGCCGCGCCGCTCACCTGCACGGCCGGGGCGTCATGCCCGTGGTCGTGGTGGCCGTGCGTGTGATCGTGTCTGTGATCATGCGAATGGGCGTGGCCATGGCGGGTGTCGTGCCCGTGCGCATGGCCGTGACCCGGTTCGTGGCTGTGGCCGTGGTCATGGGTGTGACCGGGGGCCGATCCGGTGGCGGACGAGGGGTTGGCGCAGCCGCAGACGACGCACATGGGGTTCTCCAGAAAAACGGGGCTCAGTCTGCCGCGGGGGCCGACGCTTGGGGTTGATCGTCGTGAACCATCAGGTCGATGACGCGCAGTTCGGTTCCGCCGGTGGGTTGCAGCTGGTGACCCCCACACAGCGGGCAGGGATCGACACGCGACTGGATCTCCACCGAGGTGCTGCAGCGCATGCACCAGGCGGTGCCGGGGGGCTGGTCGATGACGATTTCGGCGCCTTCCAGGCAGGTGCCGGGGGCGCAGGCCTCCAGGGCGAAGCGCAGCGCGTGCACCTCGACGCCGGACAGGGCGCCGGCCTCCAGCCGCAGTTGCGACACGCGGGTGAAGTGTTCGCGCGCCGCGGCGTCCTCGACCACGCGGACGATGCCGCCCGCCAGACTCAGTTCATGCATGGGGGACATCCTTCCACACGTCGAGGGTCACGTCCACGCAGGGGTCGAAGGCCGCAACCAGCACAAGGGCAGCCTGAGGATCGTCGCCCAGACCTGCCACCGCTTGTGCGGCCACGCCGCGGGGGTGAAAGTTCCATTCGGTCGGAGCCAGCACCCGGCCGCAGGTGACCACAGGACCCTGCACGCGGTGCTCCAGCTGGACGGTGTGGATCAGCAGTCCTCGCGCCATCTCCGACCAGGCCAGCGCGCGGCCGTCGCCCAGGCTGAGGCTGCCGTGGTGCAGCACCTCGTCGCCGTCGGGCAGGGCCAGGCGGACCAGATCGACGAGGCGGGACACGAGGCGCTGCCAGGCGTCGAGGGAGGGCGTGGGGGGCTGCGCCGTGCCGGATGGGGAAGAGGTCGACGAGGAAGCCGGCCAGCGATGGTGGTGGCGCGTCCAGGGGCCGGTCTCGGCGGGCTGTCCACGCCAGGTGGGCTGCAGGGCAAAGCCGGGTTCGGTGGCCAGGCCTTGAGCGAGCGCCGGCAGATGCGTCTGCGGATCGTCCAGCACGTTCAGGGCCAAGCCGCTGGGGGCTCGCCCGGCCAGCAGCGGGTGCAGGCGGGTCAGCAATTGAGCGGGGGCCGTGTCGGTGCGCTGGGCCCACGCCAGCGGGTGCTGCCAGGGATCGGCCTGCCACGCGTGCCACCAGTCGGTCACGGGTTGACCGAGCCAGCGGTGGGCCAGCCAGTCGGGCAGGGCCGCGAGGCGGTCGTCCACGGACCATTCCTCCCGCCACAGGGGGCAGCCGCGCAGGGTCGGCAGGGCGTGATCGGCAGCGGCTTCGCCGCCCGCCAGCCGCACCCAGTCGTGGCCGATGCGCAGCACCTGATCGCGGGCGGTGGCCACGCGCAGGCGCCGAGCCGCGGATGGGGACGAGCCGCTCGATGGGGGGCTGGGCACAGGCCGGTCGGTGCCGTTGAGGGCGGTCTGCACCGCCCGCTCGGCGGTCAGGCGGTGGGCCTGCGCGCACAGCGTGTACAGCGAGGCCACGCGTTGCGGCAACTGGTCCGCCGGACATCCGGCGGTGAGCCGCGGGGCCCAGTCCCGGCGGGTGCTGTGCAGCGATTGCGGCAGCGGCGCACCGGGGCGCACGGTCAGGCGGCCGGCGAGATCGGACAGCGAGGCGCTCACTCGGTCATCCTCAGTTGCCGGACCACCTCACGGGCGGTTTCCACCGCCGCGTGCTGATCGGAGAACGGGTGCATGGGCGAGTACAGCGAGGCCATCTCGTAAGGACCCAGGGCGTCCTCCAGAGCGCCGATCACCTCGATCGGCTGAGTGCCGAAGGTGCGCTCGGTCTTGTGGCCGACGGGCCTGGGCCAAGCCGGCCAGGCGGTGACGGGGTGCGGGTGACCTTGTTCGTCCGGCCAGCGCACATGGGCGGGGCACAGCGGCAGGCGCACCAGGTTCATGAACCAGGGCGTGACCAGCACCCCCCAGGCGATGAAGGGGTCCACCTCGTCGGCGGCAAACCCCACGGCCTGCACGCGCAGGCGCGGATGCACCATGGGCAGGCCGGCCATGCGGCTTCGCGCGATGGCTGTGAAGACCTGCTCCAGTTGAGCGATGCGCTTGGGCAGGGCCCGGTCCAGTTGACCTTGCAGCGCCGCATCAGGCACACCGTCGCGGGCCGACACCCCCAAGAGAGTGCCCGCCTGCGGTGGCGTGGACCCGGGCTGCGCCGTGTTCATGCGTCGTTGCCGATCACCATGAACTGCTCGGCGTCGCCGTCGCACTGCGGGCAGCGCCAGTGCGCGGGCAGGGCGGTGAAGGGCGTGCCGGGCGGGATCTGCCAGACCTCGTCACCGACGGCGGGGTCGTAGACCCACCAGCAGATCTTGCACTCCAGCCGGGCGCCGTCCGGCAGCCGGGCGGCATCGCCCAGATAGCTGCCCTCGAAACGGGGTGAGTCGTTCACGTCGTGATCCTTGGGTTCGGTCGTTGCCGGGTGGCCGGGCGGCTCAGGGGTTCGTCTGCTCGACCCACTGCAGCACCTCTGTCAGGCGCTCTTCCGAATCGGCGAGGTCCTCGGGCGCGGCACAGGCCACTTCGGGCAGCTCGGTCACTTCGACGGAGTTGAGGATCACCGCGTCCTGCGAGTTGTAGTAGACGACGCGCCAGGTGTGCGGCACGCGGCAGTTGGTGATGCGGCAGTTGCCGTAGCCGCGCGAAAGGATCACCACGCGGCCGGTGCCGAGGTGGTGGTCCATGTAGCCGATGTCGTCGGGCGACATGGGCAGCAGCGTGAGGTTGATGACGCGGGCGATCTCGCCGGGGCGCCAGTCGTGGCGGTGGTCGGCCAGCTCGGCCAGCAGGGCCGGGGCGTTGTTGACCGTGGGCGGCACGGGCACGGTGGGGATGGCGGGCGAGCGTCCGTCCACGCGCGCGGCGGCGATCAGCACCTGCGGAATGGCGCCCACCTCGATGGTGTCGCGCACCGAGCCGTCGGCCTGGCGTTCCAGCACGCGCCAGACGCCGGCAAACACGGATTCCTGGATCTGCACATCGGCGTTGCCGTCCTCGCCGATCACCTGGGCGCTGACTTCGCCTTCGCCCAGCACCTGGTGAATGAGGTCGAGGTCGGCCTTGGGCAGGCCGGCCAGCCGGATGGGCGAAGCGTCCCCGCCCGAGCGCCAGACGCGGATGGCGTCGAGCACGGCGTTCAGGGCCTGCACCGCACCGGCGTGTCCGGAGAGTTCCTCCGGTTCGGGCAGCAGGGGGGCCTGGTAGGTGCTCATGCCCTGGGGCATGTGGATGTAGTCGAGCGACTCGTCCTCGGACTGGCTGCCCGGGCCGACAAGGGCCGTGACCACCGGGATCGGGAAAGGCTTCAGGGCGCTGGAGGGCGTGGACATGCGGGACTCCTGGGGCGAATGCGTGAGAGGGTGGGGCCGGTGGTCGATGGGGTGGGCGACGCCGGCGTCAGTGGCAGCCGCCGCCGGTGTCACCGCCGGCCGAAACGACCGGAATGCCGACCGTGGGCGCACGTGAGACCGGTGCGTCCAGCGCTTCGCGCATCAGGCGCACGAAGTCGGTCCAGTCGTGCATGCCCGAGACGGTGGTGACGTACTGGCCGTCCCGCAGGAACACCAGCGTGGGCCAGCGCTGCGAACCGAAGGCCGCGGCCACCGCGTTCTCCGACTCGCGCGCCGCCACGCCGATGCGGAAGCGCCCGTTCAGCTCGCGCTGCAGCTCGGGCAGCACCACCGCCACGTCCAGCGCCTCGGGAAAGCGCACCGGGTCACCGGCCAGCAGCAGCACGCTGTCGCCGGCCTGGTTGCGGAACTCCGCAAGGTTGCCCGGCGTGACGCGCTGGGCGCCGAAGTTCTGGATCAGGCGGAACAGCAGGGGATGGTCGGCGGTGGTGTCGGTCATGGCGCGGTGGGCAAAGGGGCTCGGAAGGAACTTCGGACGGTGACCTGGAGATCGATCGTTCGGGTGGACGGGTGTGTGGCGGCAGGGCGGACGGGATCGGCTGCCCGATCAGGGGCGCCCGGTGAGCGCCGCCAGTTGCTCGGCGCTCATCTGAGAAGGCAGGGTGAAGCCGGCGTCGTCCATCGGACTCACGCCGTTGTCGGCGCCCAGCGAAGCGGCGATCAGGTCCAGCGTGGCGTTGACCTCGGCGGCGCGCTCTGCCTCCAGCCGTTCGCGGGCCCCGTCGAGAAAGATCAGCAGCCACTCGCCCGCCGTGACCTCGCCGATCAGGGCGGTGTCGACCCAGCGCTGCTCACCGCGGCCTTCGACGAGGGCGCGGCGGTCTGCGGTCTGCACCACCTGCATGGGAATGCCGATGCACATGCTCAGGCTCCTTGCGGCGGCATGAATCGGTCGTCGCCGATGCGGCAGGCGGTCGATTCGTCGGGGCGGCCGGCTTCGTAGGCGTCCAGGGCGATCTCGCGCATGGACACGGCCTCGACTTCGCTCAGAGGGCGTTGGCGCGCGGTGGGCTCAGCACCCCAGGCGCGCAGGCGCTCCACGGCCTGGGTCAGGGCCTGTTCCATCGCCTGCTTGACCACCGGGCGCAGGCTGCCGCCGTAGTCCTCCAGCTCTTCAGGCTGGCAGCCGATGAGCAGCACCTCCTGCGGATAGTGGCCGGTGAGCTGCGCCAGTTGCAGCACCTCCTGGAAGCCGGTCTGGTGCAGGCTCATCTTCTTGGCGCCCAGGAACTTCGGCACATCGTCGTTCTCGACGGTGTGCAGCGTGCCGGGCGCCAGGCCGTAGTCCACGGCGTCGAGGATGAGCAGCTTGTGGGCTTCCTGCACGTGGTGGATCAGGTACAGGCCCTGTGTGCCGCCGTCGACCAGGCGCACGCGGTCGTTGAAGTCCCAGCGCTGCTGCAGTGCCTCGACGCAGCGCACGCCGAAGCCCTCGTCGGCCCAGAGCACGTTGCCGATGCCCAGGACGACGATGGGGCGGTCCTGTCCGTCCAGCAAGTTGTCACGGGAGGGGTTACATCCGGTTTCGGGCGCGGTGCTCGTCATGGGGGCGTCGGGTGTCGGTTCGGTCGGGGAGTGGCGGACGCGAAAGGGGCGTCCGTGCTCAGGTTCGGGGCGCCGGCAAGGCAGTGGAGAGCCGGTGGCCGCGCATGGCCATCCACTGATGCCAACTGTCCCAGCGGGACTGCAGGCCCAGGATGTGGTCCACGTCCAGGCCAAAGGCCAGGGCGCAGCGGATGGCGGTGTCGGCCGACATCGCACGCTGCCCGTGCACCAGCTCGTTGACGCGCCGCCGCGAGATGCCCAGCAACCGGGCCACGTCGGTCTGCGTCAGGGCCAGCGGCGACAGCACCTGGCGCTGCAGGAACTGCCCCGGGTGCACCGGGCGCCGCCGCGGCACGCCCGCGGGCGGCGGGCATGGAACAGGGGTCGGTGCCCTTCGTCGCCCACGGGTCGCCCCAGCCTGCACCGAGGCAGGGGCGGCGTCGTGAGCCGGCGGGAGCCCCGGAGCCTCGCTCACTTCGGCCTCATTCCTTGAAGGTGCGGAAGCCGGAGATCATGGTCGAGACGATGCTCTGACGGCCCATGATGTCCTCGCGGATGGCGGCGTAGACGTGGAACATCACGAAGATCGCCATCGCCCACAGGCCCATGTGGTGCCAGGTGTGCACGTCCTGGGACTGACCCATCATCGGGATCACCCAGCCGAACAGCCGGTCGGCCCAGGAGCCCGGCTGGGCCCCCTCGGCGTACAGCGCAAAGCCGGTGAAGATCATGAACACGGCCATCAGGAAGAAGCCGAAGAACATCGCCAGACGGGCCAGCGGGTTGTGGCCCACGTAGCGGCCCGGCGCCTTGATGAGAAAGCCGTACCACTTCAGCATCTTGACCACTTCGCGCCAGTACACGCCCTGGGCGACCGGCAGCGTGAACAGCTCGCGGGCGTGGTGGTTGCCCACGAACGCCCAGTAGATGCGTCCCACCAGGCCGATGGCCAGCAGGTAGCCGGCGGCAAAGTGGGCAAAGCGGATGTAGCCCATCAGGTAGTGGGCACTGGCCTCTCCGGGCTGGGTCGGCAGCGGCGAGCCGATGAAGTAGCCGGTGACGGCCAGCACGGTGATGGCCAGCGCGTTGATCCAGTGCCACAGGCGCACGGGCGCCTCGTAGACATAGACCGACTTGACGGCCGGTGCGCGCTCGACGGCTTTTTCGTCAACGCCGGTGGCGTCGACGATGCCTTGTGCGGTGGGAACGGACATGGCGTACCTCCAGGGGTCAACGCACCTTCACACAGGCCATTTCCTGGCCGTCGGGGCTCATCACGTGGGTCGAGCACGCCAGGCAGGGGTCGAAGCTGTGCAGGGTGCGCAGGATCTCGACCGGCTGCTCCGGGTTGACCATCGGGGTGCCCAGCAGGCTGGCCTCGAAGGCGCCGATCTGGCCCTTGGCGTCGCGCGGCGAGCCGTTC
>CAYRBG010000156.1:0-6780 GCA_964422355.1 uncultured Sphaerotilus sp.
ACGCCGATCTTCATGCGGATCTGGTTGATGAAGATGACCATGCAGTTGGTCTTCTTGATCGTGGCCGTGAGCTTGCGCAGGGCTTGACTCATCAGGCGGGCCTGGAGGCCGGGCAGGGCATCGCCCATCTCTCCTTCGAGTTCGGCCTTGGGGGTGAGCGCAGCCACCGAGTCGACGACGATGAGATCGACCGAACCGGAGCGCACCAGCGCGTCGACGATTTCCAGGGCCTGTTCGCCGGTGTCGGGTTGGGAGATCAGCAGATCCTGCAGATTCACGCCGAGCTTCTGGGCGTACTGCACATCCAGCGCGTGTTCCGCGTCGATGAAGGCGCACACACCGGCGAGCTTCTGCATCTCGGCGATGACCTGCAGCGTCAGTGTGGTCTTGCCCGACGATTCTGGACCGTAGATTTCGATGACGCGGCCACGCGGCAGGCCGCCCACGCCCAGCGCAATGTCCAGGCCCAGCGAGCCGGTGGACACCACCTGGATGTCTTCGATGGCCTCGCCTTCACCCAAGCGCATGATGGAGCCCTTGCCGAACTGCTTTTCGATCTGGGCGAGTGCAGCCTGCAGGGCCTTGGCTTTTTCGCCGCTGAGGCTGGATTTGGCGGGGGCGTCCATGTCGGATCTCCTGGTTCGGGTCATGTGAGGGCTGTATTTGCGTACAGTATATGCGTTGATTTCGCGGTTCGACAGGTGGGCACCCCTCAGAGGGCGTGCACCGGTGGGGAATCCGTCTTCCTACAATGGCGGTTGGTGCACCGGATCGGACGATCCGCGCGCCGCACTTCAGGAGATGGACGGATGCGGATTTTGATTGCTGAGGACGATCAGGTGCTGGCCGATGGTTTGCTGCGCAGTCTGCGCGGTGCGGGCTATGCCGTTGATCAGGTCGGCAACGGGGCCGAGGCCGATGCGGCCTTGATCGCGCACGAGTTCGACCTCCTGATCCTGGACCTGGGCCTGCCCAAGCTGCATGGGCTGGAGGTGCTCAAGCGCCTGCGCTCGCGCGGTTCCGCGCTTCCGGTCCTGATCCTGACTGCTGCGGACAGCGTGGAAGAGCGCGTCAAGGGGCTGGACCTCGGCGCCGACGACTACATGGCCAAGCCCTTTGCCCTGCAGGAGATGGAAGCGCGGGTTCGGGCTCTGACGCGCCGGGGCATGGGCACGGCGTCCAGCGTCATCAAGCATGGCCCGTTGTCGTTCGATGTGTCGGGACGCGTGTGCTACATCGACGATCAGATGATCGACCTGTCCGCGCGCGAACTGAGCCTGCTGGAAGTGCTGCTGCAGCGGGCCGGTCGCCTGGTGAGCAAGGACCAGCTCGTCGAGCGCCTGTGCGAATGGGGCGACGAGGTGAGCAACAACGCCATCGAGGTGTACATCCACCGCCTGCGCAAGAAGATCGAGCAGGGGCCGATCCGCATCGCGACCGTGCGTGGCCTGGGCTACTGCCTGGAGAAGATCCGCGCCTGACGGAGGCGGATCCTCGTCATGAAGCACCTGCCGCGCCGGTTCGCCCGCAGCCGTTCGGCAGACCGCAAGGACAGCCCGGTCGACGCCGTTGGTGGGGCCGTGCGCAAGGAACAGCGCTCGCTGTTTGGCGAAATCCTCGACTGGATGTTGGCGCCGCTGCTGCTGCTGTGGCCCATGAGCTTGGCGCTCACCTGGCTGGCCGCGCAGGGCATTGCCAACAAGCCCTACGACCGCGCGCTCATCGAGATGGCGCGCCAGCTGGCCTTGCGCATCGAGGTGCGCAACGAGGTGGTGCGCTTTGATCTGTCGTCCGAGACGGCGCGGCTGCTGCGTTCCGACGAGGTCGACACCATCTTCTATCAGGTGATCGGCCCGGCGGGTCAGTTCCTCAGCGGCGACCGCGATCTGCCGCGCCCGTCGGACGACGAGCCCTTGGCCCCCGGCGAGGTGCGGACCCGCGACGGCGAGCTCCACGGCGAAAGCGTGCGATTGGTGCACCAGTGGGTGAATGTGCCGGGCATAGAGCGCCCGGCACTGGTCCAGGTGGCCGAAACCTTGACCAAGCGCTCGCGCCTGGCCACCGAGATCATCAAGGGCGTGATCTTGCCGCAGTTCGTCATCCTGCCTGTGGCGGTGTTGCTGGTTTGGCTGGCGCTGGCGCGGGGGCTTGCACCGTTGGGTCAGTTGCAGCGGCGCATCCATGCGCGCCCGCCCGACGACCTGTCGCCGTTGGACGCCCGCGATGTGCCTGAAGAGGTGTCTCCCTTGGTCCAGGCGATCAACGACCTGCTGCACCGTCAGGAGGTGTCGCTGCGCACGCAGAAGCGCTTCCTGGCCGACGCGGCTCACCAGCTCAAGACGCCCCTGGCCGGCATGCGCATGCAGGCAGAGCTGGCCCTGCGCGAGCTGCAGGCCGGGCAGCACGATGCGCGCACGCTGCCGGCCACCTTGACCCAGATGGCCCACGCGTCGCAACAGGCGGCGCACATGGTCAACCAATTGCTGTCGATGGCGCGCGCAGAAGCCAAGGCCGGTGCGCCGCTGCAGGATCGCATCGACCTCCGGGCCCTGGCCACCGACGTGGTGCGGGACTTTGTGCCCCGGGCCCTCGACGCCGGGATCGACCTGGGTTTCGAGTCCGGGGTGGGGGGGCCACCGCGCTCCAAGGGCGGGTCTGCGCCTGCCGAGGGCTGGGAAGAGACGGTCGCCGAACAGGTTTCCGACGATGCCTACTGCGTCCAGGGCCACGCGCTGCTGTTGCGTGAGCTGTTGATCAATCTGGTCGACAACGCCTTGCACTACACGCCCGATGGCGGGGTCGTGACGGTGCATGTGTGGGCCGATGCCGCGAACCGACAGGTGGTCTTGCAGGTGGAGGACAGCGGGCCGGGCATTCCCGTGGCGGAGCGTGAGCTGGTGTTCCAGCCCTTCTATCGGGCGCTGGGGTCTGCGGTGGACGGGTCTGGCCTCGGCCTGGCCATCGTCGACGAAATCGCCGCCCTGCATGGGGCGGTGGTGGAACTGGACGACGCCCACCCGGAAACCACGTCGTCGCCCGGTGCGCGATTCACGGTGCGTCTGGCTCGACGCCCGGGTGGAGAGGTGGTCGTTACCGAGGGTGGGGTGTCTTCACCTGAAAGTGGTTCCGGCGTTGCCCCCTGAGGAGGGGCTGCTTGTGGGTGACTGCACTCAGAGGGTCGGGGCCAGTTTGCGGCTGCGCGCGATGGCCATCAGGATGCCCAGACTCAGTCCCATCATCACCATGGCCGTGCCGCCGTAGCTGATGAAGGGCAGCGGGACACCGACCACCGGCAGGATGCCGCTGACCATGCCCATGTTCACCATCGCGTAGGTGAAGATGCTCATCGTGATCGAGCCGGCCAACAGGCGGGAAAAGGTGGTCGGTGCCTGGTAGGCGATCATCAGCCCGCGCACGATCAGCCCGGTGAAGGCCGTGATCAGGATCAGGCAGCCGATCAGTCCGAACTCTTCCGAGAAGGCCGCGAAAACGAAGTCGGTCGTGCGCTCGGGGATGAATTCCAGGTGGGTCTGTGTGCCCTGCATGAAGCCCTTGCCCGTGATGCCGCCCGAGCCGATGGCGATCATGCCCTGGATGATGTGGAAGCCCTTGCCCAGCGGGTCGGTCGTCGGGTCGAGCAGGGTGCACACGCGGTTCTTCTGGTAGGTGTGAAGCACGACCCAATCCACGTCGGGCTGGCACAGCGACGACGACAGGGCGATCAACGTCGTGATGCTGACGGTGCCGATGATGAGCACGGGTGCGATCAGGATCCAGGGCAGCCCGGCAAAAAAGATCACGTAGAGCCCCGCCGACAGAATCAGCAAGGCGGTGCCCAGGTCGGGCTGCTTGGCCACCAATGCAAACGGAATCAGCAGCAGGACGAAGGCGACGGCAAACACGCGCCGGTCGGACAGGTTTTCGCGGCGCTGGAACCACCAGGCCAGCAGAAGGGGGGTGGCGATCTTGAGGATTTCGCTGGGCTGGATGACCACGCCGACGTTGAGCCAGCGGGTGGCGCCCTTTTTGGTGATGCCGAACAGCAGGGTGGCCACCAGCAGCAACACGCCCATGGTGTAGAGCGGCAGGCCCAGGGCCATGAGTTTCTGCGGAGGGATCTGGGCGACGAGGAAAAGCACGATCGCAGCCAGGATCATGTTCCGGCCGTGATCGACGAAGCGCGAACCATGGTCGAAGCCGGCCGAGTACATCGTCGTCAGACCCAGGGCCACGAGCACGGCGACGGCTGCCAGCAGAGGCAGGTCAAAACCCGCAAAAAGCGACTTCAGCCATTGGCGCCACACCGGGGGGTTCAGTCGGGTGCTGGTCATGGTTGTCGAGCGCCGGAGGACGCTGGAGGCAGGGGGCGGGCGGGCGTCGGGGCCGCGCCCGATGCCACCGGCGCGGCTGTGGAAGCGGCCGTCGAGGCGGCAGAGGCCCCACCCCCCGAGGCGGACGGTGGCGCAGGCGTGAAGACCGGGGGAGCGGCCTTGGCTCCGGCTGCCGAGGCGGAGGTGGCGGCACTGTCGGCCACGGCAATGCCTTCCTTGTAGGCGACTTCCAGGGCGACATCGGCCGCCCGCCGCGGCGGGCCGACCGGCGCGGCGGCTTTGCCGATCTGAACCAGCGCCAAGTCGGTTTCGTTGGGGTACTGACCCAGCAGCACATAGTCGAGCACGCGCCGCGCGATGGGCGCGGCCGCCTCGGCGCCGAAGCCGGCGTTTTCGACGATCACGGCCAGGGCCACCTGCGGATCATTGAGGGGGGCAAAAGCGGTGTAGAGCGAGTGGTCGCGCAGGTATTCCGCGAGTCGGGACGCATTGTACTTTTCGTTCTTGCCCACGCTCTTGGCCTGGGCGGTCCCGGTCTTGCCGCCGCTTTGGTAGGGGGTTCCTGCGAACACTTTGGTGGACGTGCCGCCCTGGGTGACGCCATGCATCGCCTTGCGGATCACGGCCAGGTGCTCCGGCTGGATCGGCAGGGGCGTCAATGCCTGACCGGAGACGTGCTCGCGCTGGCCGGTGACGACGTTCTCGATGTTGCGCACAAGCCTGGGTTCGAAGCGCTGCCCGCCCGACACCAGCGTGGCCATGGCACTGGCCAGCTGCAGCATCGTGAAGTTGTTGTAGCCCTGGCCAATCCCCAGCGAAATGGTTTCGCCGGCGAACCACTTCTGTTGCGCGGGCCGCTTGAACTTGCGGCGTTTCCACTCGATGGAGGGCAGGTCGCCAGTGGCCTCGCCCTGCAGGTCGATCCCTGTGCGGCGACCGAAGCCGTATGGCTCCATCAGGTCGTGAATCAGGTCCACGCCCATCTCGTTGGCCAGCGAGTAGTAGTAGACGTTGCTGGAGTGGACGATGGACCGCACCATGTCCACCGCACCGAGGCCATGGTCGCCGTGACTGCGGAAGCGGTGGTCGCCGAAGGTGAACGAGCCGTTGTCCATGATGACCTGCGTGGCCGATCGCTTGCCGGAGGTCAGCGCGGCCATGGCCATGAACGGCTTGTAGGTCGATCCGGGCGGGTAGGTGCCGCGCAGGGCGCGGTTGAGCATCGGCTTGTTGATCGACTCGTTGAGTTCCTTCCAGCTGTCCTGGTCGATGCCGTTGACGAACAGGTTGGGGTCGTAGGACGGCTTGCTCACGAAGGCCAGCACCTCGCCGTTGCGCGGGTCGATGGCCACCAGGGCGCCGCGGCGGTTGCCGAACATCTGCTCCACCAGATCCTGCAGCTTGAGGTCGACGGACAGATGCAGCGACTTGCCCGGTGTGGCCGGCTCCGAGCGCAGGTGGCGCACGGGATGGCCGCCCGCGCTGGTCTCGATTTCCTCGACCCCGGTGGTTCCGTGCAGCTCGCGTTCGTAGGACTGCTCCAGGCCGAGCTTGCCCATGACCTCCGTGCCGCGGTAGTTGGCGTAGTCCGCGTCTTCCCAGTCCTCCATCTGCTTCTTTTCAGCCTGGGAGATGCGGGCGATGTAGCCCAGCAGGTGGCTGCCTGTTTCGCCGTAGGGATAGTTGCGGAACAGCCGGGCCTTGACGTCGACGCCGGGGAAACGGTAGCGCTGGGCCATGACCCGCGCCACTTCCTCGTCGCTCAGTCGGGTGCGCAGCGGAATGGATTCGAAGGTCTTGGAGTCTTCGGCCAGACGCTTGAAGCGGCGGCGGTCGCGCGGCTCGATGGTCACCAGCTCGGACAGTTGGTCGATGACCGTTTCCACGTCCGCGTTGAGCTGGGCGCGCGTGAGCTCAAGCGTGTAGGCCGAGTAGTTGTTGGCCAGGACCAGGCCGTTGCGGTCGAAGATCAGGCCCCGGTTCGGAACCACAGGAACCACGGTGACGCGGTTGTTTTCGGCCTGGGTGTACAGCCGCTCATGGGCCACCACCTGAAGGTAGAGGAGCCGGGCGATCAGCAGCCCGAATCCGATGAGCACCAGCACCAGCGCCGCGATGAGGCGCTGGCGGAAGTGCTCCAGTTCGAGTTCGGAGTGGCGCAGGTCAACCATGTGCAGCGGCGGGAGGGTGCCTCACAGCGGCCGGTTCTTGTCCGGATCGGGGGGGCGGCGCTGCGGTGCCAGCAGCAGCAGGCTCACCACCGGCCACAGGGCGGCCTCGATGAAGGGCGCTGCCACGATGCCCCAGCCGGGAAAGGTGTCGCCCATGAGCAGGCGCAACACCAGACTCACCAGGTGTCCGGTGATGAGCAGCGGCAGGATGTGCACGGCCTGCGTCGGCGTGCTGAACCACAGCACCCGGCGGTGCAGCGCGATCGCCCAGTAGCCGA
>CAYRBG010000157.1:0-6736 GCA_964422355.1 uncultured Sphaerotilus sp.
CCTTGGTCAGCTCGGCGGCCTTCTTGGCGAACATGTCGGCGGCCTTGCCCTTGGGCGTGTCGGCGGCCACGACGTGGCTGAACTTGATGACGATGGGGGCCTGAGCCATGGCGGCGGTCGAGGCCGACAGGGCCAGCGCGGCGGCAGCGGTGAGGGTCAGGCGACGGCCAAACGAGAAGGTGCGAGAAGTCATGTTTGTCTCCTTTCGAGTGAGTGGAGACAGTGTGGGCATGGCCCCACGCGTGGAAAACTGTGGACTTCCACATTCGTGCGCCACAAAACCCTGGAAACAGCTCCAATTCCAGGGTTTTCCCGTATCTTTAAAGGGCTTGCGCCTCGTCACGATGCAGGACGCGACGTCCCCACCGCCACGATGCCCGACGTACCCCTCGAATCCGCCCACACCCTGTCGCCGGTGCCTCCCGGCGTGCTGCCGGGCCGTCGGACCAAGCTGTGGGCCCTGCCTGCCTTGCTCTCGGTGCTGTTCGTGGCGGGCGTGGTGCTCTGGGCCCAGCGCAACGACCGCGAAGAAAACGAGATCTTGCGCAAGTCGCTCATCTCGGACGCACTGAGCGTCGAGGCCCAGCTGCGCAGCCGCCTGGACCTCGAAGAAGCCCACCTGCGCACGCTGGCCTCGCAGCTCAGCCAACTGCCGCGCACCCCCGCCTCACTGGAGCAGCACGCCCATGTGCTGGCGGGGTTCCGGCGCCTGTGGGTGAGCGTGACCTGGCTGGACGAGCACAACCGCATCCTGGCCCACGTTCAGGACGGCGTGCTGGCCCGCCCCAAGAGCCCTCCGGGCGCCGAAGAGGACGACTGGACCGGACTGTCGGCCCACCTGGTGACCCCGGTTACCCCACAGCCCAAGGCGGTGGATCAGGAGGGCGAGGGTCGCTTCGACATCCAGGGCGAGAAGCTGGTGGTGCGCTACATGCCCGCCATGCTGCTCAAGCGCGGCACCCCCTGGTGGATCACCAACAAGTACGACGTGCGCCTGGTCGACAGCTCGGAGCACGTGCTGGCCACCGTGGACTCGCAACTGCCCCCGGTTTCCCGGCGTGTGCCGGTGGCCGCCGAGCCCATGTCCTACCGCGTGCTGGTCGGGCCGGGCATTCCGGGCGCCTACCTGGAGCTCACGCTGCGGGACGCGCCCAAGTCCTGGGTGCGCGACCTGCCGCTGGTGCTCATCGCCGGTTTTCTGGGCCTCATCGCCGGTGCCACCTGGCTGCTGCGCCGACAGGTCCGACAGGTGACCGAGGCCGAAGCGGCCTGGCGCACCGAAGCGGCCTGGCGCGGCGCGATGGAAGACTCCGCCCTGGTCGGCCTGCGCGCCCGCGATGCCGAAGGCCGCCTGCTGTACGTGAACCGCACCTTCTGCGACCTGGTCGGGCTGAGCGCCGAACAGCTCGTCGGCCAAGCCCCGCCCATGCCCTACTGGCCGCCCGATTCGCTGGCCGAGGCCGAGCAGCGCAGCCGACGCAACCTCGCCGGTCTGGCGCCTCGAGAAGGCTACGAAGCCCGCTGGATCCACAGCAGCGGCCGGCGCCTGGACGTGATGGTGTTCGAGTCGCCCCTGGTCGATGCCCGCGGCCGGCAGATCGGCTGGATGGGCTCCATCATCGACATCACCCAGCGCAAGCAGCTCGAAGAGCGCGAGCGCCACCAGTCCGAGGCCATGGCCCACCAGGCCCGCCTGACCACGCTGGGTGAAGTCGCTTCGGCCCTGGCGCACCAGCTCAACCAGCCGCTGACGGCCATCGCCAGCTACAACGGGGGCGTGCTGCGCTCGCTGGAGCGCGCCGGCTTCGACAACACGATGGTGCTGCAGGCCCTGCGACGCCAAGGCGAGCAGGCCGCCGAGGCCGGGCGCATCGTGCAGCGCATCCGCAGCTTCCTGACGCGGCGCTCCCCCCAGCGCGAAGCCTGCGACCTGGCGTCGACGCTGCGCCGGGCCGTCGAGCTGCTGCAGCGCGACCTCCAGCGCCAGAATGTGCTCATCGAGTGGGAACTGGAGCCCCACCTGCCCGAGGTGCTGGCCGATCCGGTGCTGATCGAGCAGGTGGTGATCAACCTCGTGCGCAACGCCGCCGACGAGCTGACCTCGTCCAACCGCCCCTTGCGGCGGGTGCGCATTCACGCCTCCTCCTCGGGAGAGCGCCACGTCCGCGTCGCGGTCGAAGACAACGGCCCCGGCCTGCGCGAACGCACCGTCGAGCAACTGACCGCGCCGTTCTACTCCACCAAGTCCGACGGCATGGGCATGGGGCTGGCCATCTGCCGGTCGGTGATCGAAGCCCACCGCGGCGCGCTCGACGCAACCCCCTCGCCCCTGGGCGGGGCCTGCTTCAGCTTTACATTGCCGCTCTACGCGACCGACGAAACGGCCGTACCGACCAGCCCCGACATCCGGCCGCTTGCGCCGGCCGTGCCTCGCCCCACCCTGCCGACATGACCCACCCAGCCTCCGGCCTCACCGCCCCCGCCTGTATCCACTTGGTCGACGACGAAGCCCCGGTGCGGGATGCCCTGGAGTTTCTGTTCAGCTCGCACGGACTTTCGGTGCGGACCTACCCCGACGGGCCAAGCCTGCTCTCGGCGCTGGAGCACGAATCGCTGCAGGGCTGCATCGTGCTGGACGTGCGCATGGAACCCCTGTCGGGCCTGCAGGTGCATGACGAGCTGATCGCCCGCGGCGTGGCCCTGCCCGTGATCTTCCTGAGCGGTCACGGCGACATCCCGATGGCGGTCGATGCCCTCAAGAAGGGCGCACTGGACTTCGTCGAAAAGCCGTTCAGCGATCAGGCCCTGGTCGACCGCGTCCAGCGCGCGCTGGCCCTGGCCGAAAGCCAGCGCCAGGCCGAACAAGCCCAGGGTGCCGTGGACTCCCGTCTGTCCAGCCTCACCGATCGCGAGCGCGAAGTCATGCACCGGGTGGCCGCCGGAAAGCTCAACAAGGTCATCGCCGACGAGCTCAACGTGTCGGTGCGGACGGTGGAAGTGCACCGGGCGCGGGTGTTCGCCAAGGCCGGCGTGCGCTCCGCGGCGGAGCTGGCCACGCTGCTGGCCCGACTGGACCGCTGAGCAAACGGGCCCGAAGGCCCGCTGCGATGGGATCGACCTCAGGCCGAGCGGCTCACTTGAGCGCCGTGTGCATCCCCAGCCGCTCGATCAGCGCGCGGTCGCGGTCGGCATCCGCGTTGCCGGTGACCAGCAGCTTCTCACCGTAGAAGATCGAGTTGGCGCCGGCCAGGAAACACAGGGCCTGGACTTCGTCGCTCATGGCTTCGCGGCCGGCCGACAGGCGCACGCGCGCTTGCGGCATGGTGATGCGTGCCACGGCGATGGTGCGGATGAATTCGAACGGGTCGAGCTTGTCGACGCCGTGCAGCGGCGTGCCTTCAACCTGCACCAGCTCGTTGATGGGCACGGAGTCCGGGTACTTGGGCTCCAGGTTGGCCAACTGGGCGATCAGGCCGGCGCGCTCGGTGCGGCTCTCGCCCATGCCGACGATGCCGCCGCTGCACACGTTCAGACCGGCCTTGCGGACGTGGTCCAGCGTGTCCAGACGGTCCTGGTAGTCTCGGGTGGAGATGATGCGGCCGTAGGCCTCGGGCGCCGTGTCGAGGTTGTGGTTGTAGTAGTCCAGGCCTGCTTCCTTGAGGCTTTGCGCCTGGTTCTCGGAGAGCATGCCCAGCGTGCAGCAGGTCTCCAGGCCCATGGACTTCACGCCCGCCACGATCTCGGCGATCTTCTCGATGTCGCGGTCCTTGGGCGCGCGCCAAGCCGCACCCATGCAGAAGCGGGTGGCCCCGGCGGACTTGGCGCACGAGGCGGCTTCCAGCACCGACTTGAAGTCGATCAGCTTGCCGGCCTCGACGTCCGTGTTGTGGTGCACCGACTGCGGGCAATAGCCGCAGTCTTCCGAGCAGCCACCCGTCTTGATCGACATGAGCGTCGAGAGCTGCACCTCGTTGGCGTCGAAATGCTGGCGGTGCACCTGCTGGGCGCGCCACAGCAGGTCGTTGAACGGCAGGTTGAACAGCGCCTCGATGTCCGCCACAGACCAGCGGTCCGTGCCCTTGGACACAGGCTGGGCCGCATGGCGGTGCAGTTGGATGGGCTGGGCGGGCGCGTCGGCCGTCAGATTCGTATCGCTCACGGGTGAACCATTCAGCAAGGGGACAAGAAAAACGGCGCTCCCGTCTGCAGGATCGCGCCTCTTTTGAATTTTGAATTACAACCACCCTGCAACCGCGCAAGCCCCCACGGCCTGCACGTGCTTCAGAGGACGGTGGGCCTTGAGAATCAGGCCTCCATCACCTCGATGGGACGCAGCGGGGTGGACTGCGGCGGGTTCTCGGGGTGGTGACGCAGCTCCTTCATGCGATTGAGCTCGTCCATGAACACCAGTTGCGGCTTGAAGCCCGCCACCTGCTCTTCCGGCACCTGCGCGAACGAGGCGATGATCACCAGATCACCCACGCTGGCCTTGCGCGCGGCCGAGCCGTTGAGCGAGAAGATGCCGCTGCCGCGCGGCGCCTTGATGGCGTAGGTCACCAGGCGCTCGCCGTTGTTGATGTTCCAGATGTGGATCTGCTCGTTCTCGCACAGGTTGGCGGCGTCGAGCAGGTCTTCGTCGATGGCGCAGGAGCCCTCGTAGTGCAGCTCGCAGTGGGTCAGCGTGGCACGGTGGATCTTGGACTTCAGCAGAGTGCGAAACATGGCGGCGCGGTTCCGGTCAGGGTTCGGTCGGAAATGGAACATCGGGATCTCCAATGTTCCAAGGCGGCGGATCATAAGGGCAATGGAGCGAACGGTCGTTCGATCCACCCACCACCCCCTCGGACTCTGGGTCCGTAACGGGTGGCGCCTCTTCGATTTCCCGGTCAACCTGGGGTTCCCCCCAGGTTCGGAAAAACAACGGAGATCGGCGTGGTGCCGGCTCAGCCGGCGTCGATCGGTGCGAGTCGGCCCTGCTTGACGGCGGGCTCGATCGCCTTGCCCTTGCGTCCGCGCTTGGACGTATAGGGCACCAGCGCCTGCGGACGCACTTCGTCGTCGCGCAGCTTGCCGCCCCGGCCCGTGCCGCAGATGCGCAGGTGCTGGTGGAAGGTCGCGGCGCTGGACAAGGCGTCGTCCGACTCCAGGCCCATCAGCATCAGGCCCCGCCCACCGTTGGGTTGGTGCTTGAGCTCGTCCAGGCCAAAAACCAGCAGACGCCCCTCCCGGCTGGCACAGGCCACCTGGGTGTGCGCCGCCGCCACTCGGACGGGCGCGAACGTCTTCTCGCCGTCTTCCACGCTGAGGAAGGCCTTGCCGCCCTTGTTGCGGCCGATCATGTCGCCCACCTTGGCCAGCAGGCCGTAGGCGCCACTGTGGGTGAGCAGCAGCAGCGTGTCGGCCGCGGCCGCCAGGTAGTGCTGCGCCTGCGTGCCGGGCTCCAGATCGATCATCGTCGTCACCGGGGCGCCGTCGCCGCGCGCCCCCGGCAAGGCGCTGACCGCCACCGAGTACACCCGCACGCTGCCGCCCTGCGGCGAGCCGAACACCAGCAGCGTGTCCACCGTGCGGCACTCGAACGTGCCGTACAGGCCATCGCCGGCCTTGAACGCAAAGCCGGCCGGATCGTGCCCATGGCCCGTGCGTGCGCGCACCCAGCCCTTCTGGCTCACGACCACGGTCACGGGCTCGTCGATCACCTTGACCTCGGCCACGGCGCGCTTTTCGGCCTGGATCAGCGTGCGGCGCTCGTCGCCGTGCGTCTTGGCATCGGTCTCGATCTCCTTGATGACCACGCGGCGCAGGGTCGCCGGGTTGCCCAGGATGTCTTCGAGCTGCCCCTGCTCCTTGCGCAGCTCGCTCAGCTCCTGCTCGATCTTGATGGCTTCCAGCCGCGCCAGTTGGCGCAGGCGGATTTCCAGGATGTCCTCGGCCTGCCGGTCGCTGAGGCGGAACGCCTCGATCAGTGCCGCCTTGGGCTCGTCGCTCTCGCGGATGATGCGGATCACCTCGTCGATGTTGAGCAGAACGATCTGCCGGCCTTCGAGGATGTGGATGCGGTCCAGCACCTTGGACAGGCGGTGCTCGGTGCGGCGCCGCACGGTGGCCAGGCGGTAACCGATCCACTCGGTGAGGATCTGGCGCAGGCTCTTCTGCGTGGGCCGCCCATCCGCGCCCACCATCGTCAGGTTGATCGGCGCGGAGCTTTCCAGGCTGGTGTGGGCCAGCAGGACGTTGATGAGCTCCTGCTGCTCCACCGCCCGCGACTTGGGCTCGAACACCAGGCGCACGGCCGCGTCCTTGGAAGACTCGTCGCGCACCGCATCCAGCACCGACAGCACCGTGGTCTTGAGCTGCACCTGATCGGTCGACAGCGCCTTCTTGCCGGCCTTGATCTTGGGATTGGTCAGCTCCTCGATCTCTTCGAGCACCTTCTGGGCGCTGGTGCCGGGGGGCAGCTCGGTCACCACCATCTGCCACTGGCCGCGCGCCAGGTCTTCGATCTTCCAGCGGGCGCGCACCTTGAGGCTGCCGCGGCCGGTGCGGTAGGCCTCGCGGATGTCGGCCTCGGCCGAGATGATCTGGCCACCGCCGGGGTAGTCCGGCCCCGGCAGGATCTGGAACAGCTCGTCGTCGGCCAGCTGCCCGTTGCGGATCAGCGCCACCGTGGCAGCAGCCACTTCGCGCAGGTTGTGGCTGGGCACCTCGGTGGCCAGGCCCACGGCGATGCCGCTGG
>CAYRBG010000158.1:0-6727 GCA_964422355.1 uncultured Sphaerotilus sp.
CCTTCTTGAACAGGCCGCTGGCGTCGATGAACTGGGTGGTGGTGTCCGCCTTGTGCTTGGACAGCACCAGAATGTTCACGGCGATGGTGGTGCCATAGAACAAGTTGGGGGCCAATGAGATCACGGTCTCGACGTAGTTGTTGTCCACCAGGTATTGGCGAATCTTCTGCTCGGCCCCGCCCCGGTAGAAGATGCCGGGAAAGCACACGATGGCTGCACGCCCCTTGGCCGACAGGTAATTGAGCGCGTGCAGCACAAAGGCAAAGTCAGCCTTGGACTTGGGGGCCAGTACGCCAGCGGGGGCAAAGCGTTCGTCGTTGATCAGCGTGGGGTCGTCGCTGCCGATCCACTTCACCGAATACGGCGGGTTAGAAACGATGGCATCAAAAGGCCGGTCATCAGCAAAGTGCGGCTCTTCCAGCGTGTTGCCCAGCTGGATGTTGAACTTGTCGTAGTTGACGTTGTGCAAGAACATGTTCATCCGCGCCAGGTTGTACGTGGTGTGGTTGATTTCTTGCCCGAAGAAGCCGTCTTCGATCAGGTGCTGGTCGAAGTGCTTCTTGGCTTGCAGCAGCAGCGAGCCCGAACCGCAGGCCGGGTCGTAGATCTTGTTGACGCTGGTCTGTTTGTGCATGGCCAACTGGGCAATCAGCTTGGACACATGCTGCGGGGTGAAGAACTCGCCGCCCGATTTGCCGGCGTTGGCGGCGTAGTTGGAAATCAGGAACTCATAGGCATCGCCGAACAGGTCGATGTGGCTGGCATCAAAGTCGCCGAAGTCCAGGTCGGCCACGCCTTTGAGCACGGCGGCCAGCCGGGTGTTCTTGTCCCTGACGGTGTTGCCCAGGCGGTTGCTGGTGGTGTCGAAGTCGGCGAACAGGCCTTTGATGTCGTGCTCGGACGGGTAGCCGTTGGCAGACGCTTCGATGGCGGCAAAGATGTGGGCCAGGTCGGTGTTCAGGCTCTCGTTGGTGTTGGCGCTGGCCGCGACGTTGACGAAGAGTTGGCTGGGGTAGATGAAGTAGCCCTTGGTCTTGACGGCGTCGTCTTTGGCGGCTTCGATGTTGTCTTCGTCATCCGCCATGGCGGCGTAGTCCACCTCCGGGTCGCCGCCGGTGATGTAGTCGATGAAGTTCTCGCTGATGAAGCGGTAGAACAGGGTGCCCAGCACGTATTGCTTGAAGTCCCAGCCGTCGACGGCTCCGCGGACATCGTTGGCGATTTGCCAGATTCGGCGTTGCAGTTCGGCGCGTTGTTGGGTGCTCGTCATGAAACTTTGGGCAAGTCGTTGCAGATGGGGGCCGTCGAGCGGAGCGGCGGTCGCTTTTTGGGCGCTAGTCTACGTGTGGCCCAGAGGGCAATCCCGCTCGTGGAAATCGACTGGCCGCGCCTTTGCTGCCGCTCTGAGGTTGGGCAATTTCGACGGTGTTGTTCCGTCCCATGACGTCTTCTCCCTGAAGGTGAACCGACGTACTGCTGTGTTTGTTTCCGGGACGAGATATTCCACCGGCGGCAGGCTCACACGGTGAGACAGGCGGGCGATTTGTGACTTTTTCACCCCTTATTCCCCAGTGCCTGGGGGGCGTGGGGTGAGGGTCGACAATGAACGTTCGCCCGCCACCGATGTCCGACCACTCATGCAGGACTTCCCCCGCACCCTCAAGCACGTCACCGTCTGGCTGTTGCTGGGCACGCTGGTTTTTCTGGCCGTGCAGGCGTGGCAGCGCGAGCAGGCGCGTCCGCGTTTTGATGCGCAGCAACAGGTGCTGACGCTGCGTCGCGCTGCGGACGGGCACTTTCACTGGCCCGCCGTGCTGCACGGGCTACAGGGGCGGATGGAGGTGGATTTCCTGATCGACACCGGTGCCACGCGCACCTCGCTGTCCACCGCGCAGGCCCAGCGGCTGGGCGCGCCGGACGGACCGGTGGTGCGTGTGTCCACGGCCAACGGCGAGGCGCGGGGTTACGAGAGCGTGGTGGGGGTGAATCTGCACAACGGCCCGAAATTCCATCGTCTGCCGGTGCTGGTGCTCGACGGCCTGGGCGATCAGGCGCTGCTGGGCATGGATGTGCTGTCGCACCTGAGATTGGTGCAGGACGGGCGAACGCTGCACATCAGCCCGCGTTCGCCTCGCTGAGAGTCTTAAAAGAACTGGGACACCAGCGCCGCCACGCCCACCCAGAACAGGGCAGTCAGCGCAACGACGATCCAGATCGCGACCACATCCGGCTCGTCTCGACCCACCTGGGTGCCGATCCGGCCGGGAGACATCGCCATGTGCGGACGGGTCATCTTCAACATCTGAAATCCTCCTGAACTCCAACGCATCGCATGCACCTTTTCGGGTTTGGCTTGGCGTTCTTTCAGTTGGAGTGCGGATTTCGCCGGAAGTTGCACGCCGGATTCGCAACGACACCGCTGTGACGTGTGGACGCAGCCTTGTTACAGGGTCAAAGAAGCGGATGTCGTCAACAAGTGGACCGCGGCGCCCTGAAGTCACGATCAGTGCTGAGAAATGTCAATTCAGACCGGTCTTTGTCACACGGCTATACCTCCAAGGGAGTAAGGTGAAACCCTAATCACCTTTGGTTCCTGCATGACGCTGCCCATGACTTCTCCCGGTGCCGCGGTCGCTGCCTCCAGCGGCAAAGGACGGCGCCCATCCCCCTCTATCCCGTCGTATCTGGAGCAAACCTACTGGTGGGCCTATGTGCACCCCCGAGCGGTGCAGGTCTTTGAGCGGGGGTGGTTGGTCAACTCCATTCTGTTCGGCCACTACGCGCAGTTGCGGGAGGCGGCGCTTGACGCCCTGGGGGCGCCCCAGGTGACCGGGCGCACGCTGCAGCTGGCCTGCGTCTACGGCAACCTCACGGCCCGCCTGCGCGAGCGGATGACGCCCGAAGCCCGGCTGGACGTGGTCGACATCCTGCCCATCCAGCTCGACAACCTGCGCGCCAAGCTGCCGGCGGATGCGCGCATCGCGCTCAAGCAGGGCGATTCCTCCTCGCTGGACGCGGCCGACGGCAGCTACGACCAGGCGCTGCTGTTCTTCCTGCTGCACGAGCAGCCCGAAGCGGTGCGCCGGGCCACGCTGGCCGAGGCGATGCGCGTGGTGCGGCCCGGGGGGCGCATCGTCATCGTGGACTACGCCAAGCCCCACGCCTGGCATCCGCTGCGTCCGCTGATGCGGCAGGTGTTCCGTTTCCTGGAGCCCTACGCCATGGACCTCTGGCGCCATGACGCGCTCGACTTCCTGCCTCCGGGCACGCCCCCCGCCGAGGTCCGCCGGACTTCCTACTTTGGCGGGCTCTACCAGATGCAGGTGCTGACGCGATGAACGCTTCCCGCTCTCCCATGGAGGCGCAGGCCTTCGACATCGTCATCATCGGTGCGGGTGGCGCCGGCCTGCGCGCGGCCATTGCCGTGGCCGAAGCCGATCCGTCGCGGCGCATCGCCCTGGTGTCCAAGGTCTACCCGATGCGCAGCCACACGGTGGCGGCCGAGGGAGGATCGGCCGCGGTCACACAGGCGCACGACAGCCTGGAGGCCCACTTCCACGACACCGTGGCCGGCGGCGACTGGCTGTGCGAACAGAACGTGGTGGACGACTTCGTCGCCCGCGCCCACGACGAGCTGGTGCAGACCGAGCACTGGGGCTGCCCCTGGAGCCGGCGCCCGGACGGCCACGTCAACGTGCGCGCCTTCGGCGGCATGAAGATCGAGCGCACCTGGTTCGCGGCCGACAAGACCGGCTTCCATCTGCTGCACACGCTGTTCCAGACCTCGATCCGCTATCCGTCCATCACCCGCTTCGACGAGCACTTCTGCGTCGACCTGCTGGTGCACGACGGGCGCGTGCAGGGCGTGCTGACGGTGGACATCGCCACCGGCACCTTCACGCTGATCCAGGCGCAGGCCGTCATCATCGCCACGGGCGGCGCGGGCCGGGTGTTCCGCGAGAACACCAACGGCGGCATCGTCACCGGCGACGGCATGGCGCTGGCCTACCGCCACGGCGTGCCGCTTCGCGACATGGAATTCGTGCAGTACCACCCCACCTGCATGCCCGGCACCGGCCTGCTGTTCACCGAGGCCTGCCGCGGTGAAGGCGGTCTGCTGCGCAACAAGGACGGCTACCGCTACCTGCAGGACTATGGCCTGGGTCCGGCGCTGGACGAGCCGCGCAACAAGTTCATGGAGCTCGGCCCGCGCGACCGCCTCAGCCAGGCCTACTGGCACGAGAAGCAGAAGGGCCGCACCATCACCACCCCGCGCGGCGAGGTGGTGCACCTGGACCTGCGCCACCTGGGCGAGCGCAAGCTGCGTGAGCGCCTGCCGCAGATCTACGACCTGGCGATGAGCCACCTGGGCGTCGATCCGGCCCAGGCACCCATTCCCGTGCTGCCGGCCGTGCACTACACGATGGGCGGCATCCTGGCCGCACCGGACACGGCGGCACCGCTGCCGGGGCTGTTCTCGGCGGGCGAGTGCTCCAGCGTCGGCCTGCACGGCGCGAACCGGCTGGGGTCGAACTCGCTGACCGAGCTGCTGGTGTTCGGCCGCACGGCGGGCGAATCGGCGCTGGCGTTTGCCCGCCAGACCGGCCCGGGGCCGCTGGCGGCGCTGCGCGATCTGGCTGGGGCGGCACAGGCCCGCGCGCTGTCGGTGCTGGAGCGCCGCGGTCGCGGCGAGCGTTCGGCCACGCTGCGCAAGGAAATGGCGCAGAGCATGGAAAACGGCTGCGGCATCTACCGCCAGGCCGACACGCTGCAGGCCACCTGCGACAAGCTGGCCGAGCTGCGCCAGCGCTGGCGCAACCTCACGCTCGACGACCACAGCGCCGTGTGGAACACCGACTGGCTGCAGGCCCTGGAGCTGGAGAGCCAGCTCGAAGTGGCCGAGGCGATGGCGCATTCGGCGCTGCAGCGGCGCGAGTCGCGCGGCTCGCACCAGCGCCTGGACGGCTGCACGGAGCGCGACGACGTGAACTTCCTCAAGCACACGCTGGCCGTGTCCGGCGGGGAGGGGCCGCCGCGCATCGAATACAGCGCCGTCACCATCACCCGCTCGCAACCGGGCAAGCGGGCCTACGGTGCGGCCGGCGAACAGGCCGACGCGCAAGCCGCCGCTGCGGCGGCCACCCCGGCCGGTTCGGGACAGGAGCCCCGCCATGTCTGAGCAGACGACCCTCCCTTCCGGCAAGACGGGCGACACCGTCGAGTTCGAGATCCTGCGCTACCACCCGGAAACGGACCCGCAGCCGCACTGGCGCCGCTACGCCGTGCACTACACGCCCGACATGTCGGTGCTGCAGGCGCTGCAGCAGGTCAAGGACGACCAGGACGGCTCGCTGGCCTACCGCTGGTCCTGCCGCCAGGCCATCTGCGGCTCGTGCGGGATGATGGTCAACGGCAAGCCGCGCCTGGCCTGCGAGACCTTCGTGCGCGACCTGCTGCCCGGTCCGATCCAGGTCGAGCCGCTGGCGCACTTTCCCATCGCCCGCGATCTGGTGGTGGAGGCCGACGGCTTCATCGAGAAGCTGGAGCGCGTCCAGCCCTACCTCATCCCCAAGGCCAAGCGGGACATCAGCGAAGGCGAGCACCTGCAGACGCCGGAGCAGCTGGAGAAGTACGCCTCCTACAGCGCCTGCATCAACTGCATGCTGTGCTACGCCGCCTGCCCGCAGTTCGGCCTGAACCCGGACTTCACCGGGCCGGGTGCGCTGGCCCTGCTGCACCGTTACAACGCCGACTCGCGCGACGGCGGCGCCCAGCAGCGCATGCCGGTGCTCACGGCCAGCGACGAGGGGGTCTGGAACTGCACGGCCGTGGGCTACTGCTCGGAGGTCTGCCCCAAGTCGGTGGACCCGGCGAACGCCGTCAACCAGAACAAGATGAACGCGGCGCTGGACTATGTCCTGCGCTTCCTGCCTGGACGAGGAGATTCCCGATGAGCGCGACCCCTCGACATCCTGACGCCGCTGCACCGTCCTCGGCCGGGCGTCCGTATCTGCGGTCCATGCGGCGCTGGTGGAAGCGGGATCCGTACTTCGGCGCCTACATGGTGCGCGAGTTCACCTCGCTGGCCGTGTTGCTGTATGCGATCGTGCTCACGGCAGGCGCCGTGGCCTTGAGCCGGGGCCCCGAGGCCTGGGCCGAGTTTGCCGACGCACTGCGCTCGCCGTGGTCCATCGCCCTTCATTTGGCGCTGCTGTGGGCCCTGTGGCTGCACGGCAAGACTTGGTTCGAGATCCTGCCCAAGACCATTCCCTACGTGTACGCCAAGGGCGAACGCGTGCCGCCAGTCACCATCACCCGCTTCGGCTGGGCGGCGGCGCTGCTGGCGTCGGCCGTGGTGCTGGGCGCCGTGATCGTGGGAGGGCTGCTGGCATGACGAAGACTCGCAAACCCCTCAGCCCCCGGTCGAATGCGCCGGTGTTCTGGCTGATGTTCGGCGCCGGGGGGATGCTCTCGGCCCTGTTCGGTGCGGCGCTGGTGTTCGTCACCGGCATCCTGCTGCCCCTGGGCTGGCCGGCAGAGTGGCTCGATTACGACCACGTGATGGCCCTGGCCCGACACGACCTCGTGAAGCTGGTGTTCCTGGGCGTGGTCGCCATGTTCGCCTGGCACGCGGCGCACCGCCTGCTGTGCTGCGTGCACGACCTGGGCATCCACAAGACCCTGTTCGTCAAGCTCGTGGGCTACGGGTGTGCGGCGCTCCTGACGG
>CAYRBG010000159.1:0-6724 GCA_964422355.1 uncultured Sphaerotilus sp.
CATGCGTCCGCAGACCGCCGGGCAGATCTACGAGTGCGCCGGCCCGGATGTGTACCGTTTGGAGGATCTGGTGCGTTTGGCGGGTCTTTGGGCTGGGCACCCTCGACCCGTGCTTTCCTTGCCCACCTGGGTTGGCAGGGTACAGGCTGGGGTGCTGTCCTTGCTGCCCGGTGAGCCGCTCATGTCGGCTGACAACATGGAGTCGATGAGTGTGCCCAACGTGGCATCGGGGCACCACCCCGATCTGGCGGCTCTGAATGTGGCGCCGATGGCACTCTCAGCCTGGATCCGGCGACCCGTTTCAGGCCAGTGACTGTAGAGAGCGCCTCAGAACAGATCGGTTCAGGGGTGCTGTTTGCGGCGGCGTGCAACGGCGGCCAGCGTACCCAGTCCTGCCAACAGCATGGCCACGGATTCGGGCTCCGGAACTGCCGAAGCGCTGATGGTCACGCGGTAGGAGGCCGGTGTCGCACCGACGACGCCATCTCCCAATTGCACGCCATTGCTGTCGACACCCAAGGCGACAAAGGTATACGACTTGGCCCCACTCAGTAGATAGCTGCCGTTTTGTGCGGCCGCGTAGGTCAGAGCCGGGTTTCCACTGCTGGGCAGCCAGAAGGCCAGCTTACCGGAGTCCACAGACAGGTCCAGGGTCGCAGTCAAGCCTGCGCCGAGGGTGAACGTCATGTAGTCTGTGCTGTCTGCGCCGCTCAGTGTGTCGGAGAGTGTCCACGTGCCGGGGGCGCTGGCGGTGATTGACGTGGTATCGAAGTAGGGCTCGGCTGCTTCGGCGGCAGCGTGGAGACTGCCCAACATTAAGGTGGCAGCAATCAGACGGGTCGACAGGCCATTCGAGTTCATTTTGATTCCCTGTGGGTAACGTCTGCAGGAACTGTAACACTGTTCGAAAAAGTGTTACACGGCAGAAGGGCTGAGATGTTCGTTACTCTAAGTGGCAAATGGATTTGACGTTGGTTGATAAAGGCGCCTGCTTAAGGGGGTGTTACCGCTTTTCGGGGGGGTGGAATGAGAAGAAATGAAAAATGCACGACCCTCCATGCGCAAGGTGCGACTTGTTTTGTCGTTGGAGGGGCTGTCCGTGACACCTTGCTGGGGTGTCCGGTGGTGGATCGCGACTGGGTGGTTGTGGGAGCTACGGTGGCAGACATGCTCGGCGAGGGGTATACGCCCGTCGGGAAGGACTTCCCCGTTTTCCTCCACCCCCAGACCCACGAGGAATACGCCCTCGCCCGCACCGAGCGCAAGACCGCACCCGGCTACCGCGGCTTTGTCTTTCATGCCGGTCCCGAGGTCACGCTGGAGGAGGATCTGGCGCGACGCGACCTGACGATCAACGCCATGGCCCAGGATGCCGATGGGCGGATCGTCGATCCCTATGGCGGGCAGCGGGATCTGGCGGCGCGGATGTTGAGACATGTGGGGCCGGCCTTTGCAGAGGACCCCGTTCGCATATTGAGGTTGGCCCGTTTTGCGGCACGCTTCGGTGACTTCACGGCGGCGCCGGAGACGATGGCGTTGTGCCGGTCGATGGTGGCGTCCGGAGAAGTGGATGCGCTGGTGGCCGAGCGGGTCTGGCAGGAGCTGGCAAGGGCATTGATGGAAGCCCATCCCCAGCGCTTTTTCGAGGTGTTGCGCGAGTGCGGTGCCTTGGCGCGGGTGTTGCCGGAGGTGGACCGCCTGTTTGGCGTGCCTCAGCGCGCGGAGTACCACCCGGAGATCGACACCGGTGTCCATGTGATGATGGTGCTTCAACAGGCGGCGCGCCTGGAGGTCAGCCTCCCCGTGCGGTTTGCGGCGCTCACGCACGACCTGGGCAAAGGCACAACGCCTCCCGAGGTGCTTCCACGCCACATGGGTCACGAGGGCCGGAGTGCGCAGCTGCTCAGACCCCTGTGCGAGCGGTTGAGGGTGCCGACGGACTGTCGCGAACTGGCCGATCTGGTGGCCCGGGAGCACGGCAACGTGCACCAGAGCGCTGGGTTTGGCGCTGCAGCGCTGGTGCGTCTGATGGACCGCTGCGATGCGTGCCGGCGCCCAGAGCGGTTCGAGCTGATGCTGCAGGCCTGCGAATGCGACGCCCGGGGGCGGTTGGGCTTTGAGGATCGGCCCTACGAGGCCGGTCGGCGCCTGCGTGCAGCATGGGCGGTGGCACAGGGTGTCGATGCGGCGCAGGCCACGGCCGAGGCGCTGGCGCGGGGGGCCAAGGGGCCGGCCATCGGACGGGCGCTGCACGATGCCCGTGTGCAGGCGGTCGAAGGGGCCGGCTTTGCCGGTGGGGCAGGGGATTCCGCCGAAGTTTGACTGGACCGCGTGCGGGCCTGATGTCTGTGGCTTGAACCCTGGGGCCCGCGTTCAAGCGGTGTTCCGGGAGCCGGCCAGGATCAGGGTGTCAGCGCGGCCGATGCGGCTCCGCCGTTCAAAGCCACTTGGCGAGGATCAGCCCGATCAGCGTCAGCAGTACCGAGGATCCGAAGGGGAAATGCCAGTCCCGGCCGCGAAGGCGGACGCTGAAATCCCCAGGGACACGACCCAGCCCGATGCGTCGCAGCCAATGGTGCATGCCGTTGAAGACCACGAAGGCCGCGATCCAGATGAGCAGCCAGCGCATGGGCAGCCGATCAGAGGGTGTGCATGCGGTCGCCGCGCACAAAGCCCATGGGCTCGAAGCTCACGTCCTGCGAGCCCACGGCCAGCACCTTGAACAGCTCGCCCATCTCGTGTTCGGTGAACAGTTTCTGCGCCGCAGCGAGGGTGCGCACGTCGCCGGTGGCGTGGGCCGTCTGCAGGTCTTCGGTGATGCCGCAGTTGAACAGGAAGTGGGCCTGCGTGGTGTAGCCCAGCACGTTCATGCCGGCGTCCTGCGCGGCCAGGGCCACGGCGGTGAAGTTGACGTGGGCGGTGATGTCCTTGTCGCCCGGGTCTTCCAGCGGCTCGGTGTCGGCCTGGTGGGCGCGGTGGCACATCAACGTGCCGCCGGTGCGCTGCGGGTGATAGAACTCCAGCTCGGGAAAACCGTAGTCGAAGAAGAAGGCCGCGCCTTGCGCCAGCGTGGCCGCCAGGGTGCGCATGAAACCGTTCGCCTGGCGGGGCAGCTCGATGGTGGTGCCGGGCACGAAGCCTCCGCGGGCCAGGGCCTCGGCCGGCGGGCGCAGGTCGGTGGGGCGGTCGGACCATGCCAGGCGGCCGTCGGCCGAGGGGGCGTCTGAGGCGGGTTCCCAAGTCACGCCCCGTTCGAACCACTGCTGCCCATCAAAATGCAGCAGCGCGACCGGCATGGCGTCGAGCAGTTCGTTGCCGACCACGACGCCGCGGATGGCCTCGGGCAACTCCAGGGCGAAGGCGAGCTTGTCCAGGTGCTGCGGTGTCCGTGCCGCGACCGTGGCCTGCTGACGGGCGCGCAGGGTGGTCGAGAGATCGACGATGGTGTAGCGGCGGATGCGGTCCCCCAGGGCGTCCAGCAACTGGGCCGCGAGGGCGCCGGACCCGGCGCCGAACTCCCAGATCTCGTCGGTGCCGGTCTCGTCCAGGGCCTGCGCCACCTGCCGGGCGAGCGCGCGACCGAACAGCGGGCTCAGTTCCGGTGCGGTGATGAAGTCGCTGCCCGACTCGGGCAGGGCGCCGAACTGGCGATCGCTGCGGGCGTAGTAACCGAGGCCCGGGGTGTACAGGGCGCGGGCCATGTAGGCTTCGAAGCCGATCCAGCCGCCGGCTTGGCGGATGTCTTGGACGATCTGGGTCAGGAGGGGATTCAAGGGAAATCCTGTACGGCTGGATACACTGGCGGGTTGCAGTCGTCACCCGGGCCCGTCATTGTAGGAAGCCCTGCCGGTAAAGCCTCGTGCCGTGGACGGCCTCTCCGTCTGCGCGACAGTGTCGAGGTCGACCGGGACTCGCTGCGGCGCTCATGCCATGAACATCACCTCCACCTTGAACACCCCCACGGCGATCGATGATCCCCAGGCCGTGTCCGTCCCCCAGCCGCAGGCCGGAGGGGAGGTGGCACGTCCCGTCGTGCTGGTGACGGGGGGCGCGCGGCGCATCGGCCGCGAGATTGCCGAGACGCTGGCCGGGGCCGGTTGGGACGTGGCGGTGCATTGCCGCCGGTCGCGGGAAGAGGCCGAGGCGGTGGCCGATGCCGTGCGGGCGCTGGGCGGCAGGGCAACGGTCCTGGTGGCCGATCTGTCCGACGAGGCGGCGTGCCGCAGTCTTGTGCCGGTGGCCGTGCAGGTCCTGGGGCGCCTGGATGCGGTGGTCAACAACGCGTCCACCTTCGAGTACGACAGCGCGGCCACGTTCTCGCACGAGGCCATGGAACGCCACTGGCGCGCCAACACCGCGCCCGCCATCATGCTCGCCCAGGCCTTGTGCGAGCACCTGCAGTCGCGCCGTGCTCAGGGCTGTGTGGTCAACCTGCTGGACCAGAAGCTGGCCAACCCCAATCCGGACTACTTTTCCTACACGCTCTCCAAGGCGGCCCTCGAAGCGGCGGGCGTGATGCTGGCCCAGGCGCTGGCGCCCACGCTGCGTGTCGTGGGCGTTTCGCCGGGGGTGACGCTGGTGTCCGGTCCCATGTCCGAGGGCGAATTCAGCCAGGCGCACCAACTCACGCCGCTGGGCCGATCTTCCACCTCTGAAGACATCGCCCACGCGGTGCGCTTCGCGCTCGAATCGCCGGCCATCACCGGCACCACCTTGCTGGTCGATGGCGGCCAGCACCTGTCGCGCCAGGCGCGCGACGTGCTTTACCTCGTCAAGGATCGCTGAATGCACAGCCTGCTTGTCCACCCGGCCCTGATGGATTGCCGGCGGGTCTTTCTCTCCAATTACGAAATCTGGATCAACATCGGCGTGCACGACTTCGAGAAGCGTGGCGAGCAGCGGGTGCTGGTCAACGTCGACCTGTTCGTGCCGCTGGCCGAAACCACGCCCACCCACGACGAGCTCGACGAGGTGGTGGACTACGACTTCATCCGGCGCACCATCGCCGAGCGCGTCTCGCGCGGCCACATCCACCTGCAGGAAACGCTGTGCGACGACGTCGCCGCACTGATGCTGGCCCACCCCAAGGTGCGTGCCGTGCGCGTGGCCACCTGCAAGCCCGACGTCTACCCCGATTGCGAGGCGGTGGGCGTCGAGGTCTTCCACCTCAAGTCGACGAACTGATCGAAATGAACGCCAACGATCCCACCCTGACCGACGCTCAGCCTGAGGCCGTCGACGCCGAAGCCGTGCGTGCCGCCAAGAAGGCCGCCCACGAGATGAACAAGCTCAGCAAGCGCCTGCACCGCCAGGTCGGCCAGGCCATTGCCGACTACAACATGATCGAAGAGGGCGACCGCGTCATGGTGTGCCTGTCGGGCGGCAAGGACAGCTACAGCCTGCTCGACATCCTGCTCAACCTGCAGCAGCGCGCCCCGATCAACTTCAGCATCGTGGCCGTCAACCTCGACCAGAAGCAGCCGGGCTTCCCTGCCGACGTGCTGCCCAACTACCTGAAGTCGCGCGGCGTCGAGTTCCACATCGAGAACCAGGACACCTATTCCATCGTCAAGCGCCTCATCCCCGAGGGCGACACGATGTGCAGCCTGTGCTCGCGCCTGCGCCGGGGCATCCTGTACCGCGTGGCCGGCGAGCTGGGCGCGACCAAGATCGCGCTGGGCCACCACCGCGACGACTTCCTGGGCACCATCTTCCTGAACCTGTTTTTCCAGGGCCGCCTCAAGGGCATGCCGCCCAAGCTGGTCAGCGACAACGGCAAGCACACGGTGATCCGTCCGTTGGCCTACGTGGCCGAGACGGACCTGGAGGTGTGGGCCGAGCACCGCGAGTTCCCCATCATCCCGTGCAGCCTGTGCGGCAGCCAGGAGAACCTGCAGCGCGTGCAGGTCAAGCAGATGCTGCGCGAGTGGGACAAGAAGTACCCGGGCCGCATCGACAACATGCACCGCTCGTTCAGCCACGTCGTGCCCTCGCACCTGCTGGACCGGCAGCTCTTCCCGTTCGAGACCCTCCGGCCGACCGGCGTGGCCGACCCCGAAGGTGACAAGGCCTTTGACGAGGACGACGAGGGCTGTGCGCCGGTGACGGCACCGGCCGACACGGACGAGGCGGCCCCCATCACTTGGGTGTCGCGCCGCCCCGGGGCTTGATCCGCGTCGTGTTCCGTTGCCTTGGTCACGCAACCGGGGGGCGACGCGACACGAAGCTTGCCCATAATCCCGGGTTCACATTCGGTCACAGTTACCGCACGCTCAGAGAGAGGAACAGCGCATGAAGCTCGACATCGTGATCATGGCCGCCGGCAAGGGCACACGCATGAAGTCCGCCCGCCCCAAGGTGTTGCACACCCTGGCGGGCAAGGCCCTGTTGCGTCACGTGCTGGACATGGGTCTGAGCCTCGGTGCCGAGCGACTGATCACCATCACCGGCCACGGCGCCGAGATGGTCGAAACCGCCATGCGTGCAGAACTGCCCCAGGCCCCGCTGGCCTTCGTGCGCCAGGAGCCTCAACTGGGCACCGGCCACGCCGTGCAGCAGGCCGTGCCCGAGCTGCCCGATGCCGGAACCACGCTGATCCTCAACGGCGACACCCCGCTGGTGAGGCCCGAGACGGCCCAGGCCCTGATCGACTCCTGCGGTGGCGAGCGCCTGGCGCTGCTGACCGTCAAGCTGGCCGACCCCACCGGCTACGGCCGCATCGTGC
>CAYRBG010000160.1:0-6674 GCA_964422355.1 uncultured Sphaerotilus sp.
GCGGCCAAGGCTGAAACCGCTGCACCGGCCAAGAAGGCCGCAGCGAAGAAGGCCGCCACGCCCAAGCCTGCAGTGAAGAGCGCAGCCAAGGAAGCTCCGGCTCCGAAGCCCGCCGTGAAGGCTGCGGCCAAGGCTGAAACCGCTGCACCGGCCAAGAAGGCCGCAGCGAAGAAGGCCGCCACGCCCAAGCCTGCAGTGAAGAGCGCAGCCAAGGAAGCTCCGGCTCCCAAGCCTGCCGTGAAGGCTGCGGCCAAGGCTGAAACCGCAGTGCCGGCCAAGAAGGCTGCAGCGAAGAAGGCCGCCACGCCCAAGCCCGCAGTGAAGAGCGCGGCCAAGGAAGCTCCGGCTCCCAAGCCCGCCGTGAAGGCTGCAGTCAAGGCTGAAACCGCTGCACCGGCCAAGAAGGCCGCAGCGAAGAAGGCTGCGACGCCCAAGCCAGCCGTCAAGAGCGCAGCCAAGGAAGCTCCGGCTCCGAAGCCCGCCGTGAAGGCTGCGGCCAAGGCCGAAACCGCGGCACCGGCCAAGAAGGCTGCTGCGAAGAAGACGGCGGCAGCCAAGACCACGCTGAGCCCGCAAGCCGCATGGCCGTTCCCGACCGGCGAAAAGCCCTGAGCCACAAGGAAGGGGGCGGCGTTGCCGGCTCCCTTCGTGCAAACAAAGCGCCCGGCGATGTCGGGCGTTTTTTATGGCCGTGCCAAGGTGTGCGTGCGGACGCGGCGATCAAAGGTCGCGCAGCAGGGCCTCGGCGTCGATCACGTGGTTCTGCGGGCCCTGGGAGGCGATCTTGAGTGCGCCCAGGCGGTTGCCCAGCTTCACGCAGCGGTCCAGCGACCAGCCGCGTTCCAGCCCGTACAGCAGGCCGGCACGGAAGGCGTCGCCGCAGCCGGTGGGGTCCAGCACGGCCTCGGCCTTCAGGCCTTCGATGCGCTGCACTTCGCCCTGGATCCACAGGTCGCAGCCCTCGGCACCCAGCGTGACGATCACGCCCTGGAGGTGCGAGCGGGACAGGGCTTCGAGCGTCGTGTCCATGCGCTCGCACAGCATGCGGGCTTCGTAGTCGTTCAGGGCGACCCAAGTGGCTTGCCCGACGAAGCGGCGCAGCTCGTCGCCGTTGAACATGGGCAGGCCCTGGCCCGGATCGAAGATGAACGGGATGCCGGCCGCATGCAGTTGCTCGGCGTGCTGGATCATGGCGTCGCGGCCGTCTGGCGCGATGATGGCCACGGCCAGGTCATCGGCTTGCGTGGGCACGGTCAGGCGTGCGGCGTCGGACATCGCGCCGGGGTGGAAGGCCGTGATCTGGTTGTTGTCGGCGTCCGTGGTGATGTGGCACTGCGCCGTGTAGGCCTCATCCACCTGAAGGATGTGGTGGGTGTCGATGCCGAGCGAGCGCAGGCGGTCGAGGTAGCCGTCACCGTCGCGCCCCAGTGCGGCCATGATGCGCGGCACTCCGCCCAGGCCCTTGAGGTTGTAGGCGATGTTCCCGGCACAGCCTCCGAAGTCGCGGCGCATCGTCGGCACCAGGAAGGACACGTTCAGGATGTGGATCTGGTCGGCCAGGATCTGGTCGGCGAAGCGGCCATGGAAGTTGGCGATGGTGTCGAAGGCGAGCGAGCCGCAGATCAAGGCGGGCATGGAGACTCCAGGCGAGGCGTGTGGGGAGGGCCCGGCAAGGCAGGCGTGGGTGCCATTGTGCGCGACGGCACAGGGGGGATTGCGGCGGGGCCTGTGGAAAAAGTATGGGGAAGCGGGACACGGTCCCCGAGCTCGCTCTACAACTTGAGGCGGCCCGCTTCCCCTGGGGCTGCGGATGCCAGCCCCAAGGCTTACGCGAGGAGGAGAAACTCGCGAAGATTCAAGAAAAACAGTGCGATCCTGCTCAGCGTGCCAGCGCCAGTTGGGGGCCGGAAGGCTCCCCGTCGGCGGCGGCCAGTGCGCCCAGGGCCAGGATCACGGCCGCAGCGGCGGCCCAGTCGGCAATTCGGAATTTCATGGTCAGGCTCCGTTGGCTAACCGTGAAGGCGTCGCGCATGCGATACCGATGCAACAGGTTAAGCAGAAGACGTGCCAGACTGCGGGGCGCAACTTGTTCACAGCGGAGGCGGGGGCAGCGGCGTTTCGAGGGGGGCCGAAGGGTTGAGTTGTTCGGCAGCCGACAAACCGCCCAGGCCCAGGGTGAGGACGGCAGCGATCAGCCAGTGGATCCAGTGGATGCGGGTTCGGTCCGGCATGGCAGGCTCCTTTGCGTGATTCCTGCCGGCCATCTTCTTCCTTGCGGCCTGGGTGGAAAACGCGAAACAGCGCTGGAAATCGGGCCTCAATCGTCCGTTGGGGGCAGGACCGGGTCGGGGGTCTCAGGGCCACCGGGGCGTGGTGTCCACCCTCTGGGCACAGCTTGGAGCAAGCGTCGGGTGTAGCCCCGAGTTGGTGCATTCATCACGGCTTCGGTGGGGCCTTCTTCCACCACCCGGCCGGCCTTCATCACCAGGATGCGGTCGGCCATGAAGCGCACCACCGAGAGGTCGTGGGTGATGAAGAGGTAGGCCAGCCCTCGCTCCTCCTGCAGGTCCTTGAGCAGGTTGAGCACCTGGGCCTGGACCGACACGTCCAGCGCGGACACCGCCTCGTCCAGGATCAGTACCTCGGGGGAAAGCGTCAGCGCCCGTGCGATGGCGATGCGCTGGCGCTGGCCGCCGGAAAATTCGTGGGGGTACTTGGTCCACGCCTCGCTGTTCAGGCCGACCCGTTCCAGCAGCGCCTGCGCCTGATGCTCCCGGTTGCGCTCGCTCTCGCCCAGGCGGTGGATGCGCAGCGGCTCCAGCAGGGTCTGGCCGATGGTGAAGCGCGGATTGAGCGAGGCGTAGGGGTTCTGGAAGACGATCTGCAGACGCCGTCGCAGGATCTGTCGGGCGGCGCCTCGGGCGTTCAGCAGGTCTTCGCCATCGAAACGGACCGATCCGCCGGAAGCCGGAATCAACCCCATCAAGGTCAGTCCCAGGGTTGACTTGCCGGAACCGGACTCGCCGACGATGCCCACCGTTTCCCCTTTGCTCAGCGTGAGCTGGGTGGGGTGCAAGGCTTGGAAGGTGTGGCGTCGCCAGCCCGGGCCCCGGCTCACATAGGCTTTGGACAGATCGCGGGCGTCGATGAGCGCGCGTGCGCCGTCCCGGGGCGAGGTTCGTGCCGAAATGGGGCGCGTCGGTGCAGCCGGGGACGTGTGCCTGACCCGATGTGCATCGTCCAGCGTCGGCAGGCGATGGGCCTGCGGGTTGGCCGACGGGCGGCAGGCCAGCAGTGCGCGGGTGTAGTCGTTGTGGGGGGCGGTGAAGATGGCCTGTGCCGTGCCGGTCTCGCGCACGGTGCCGTGGCGCATCACCACGACGCGATCGGCAATTTCGCCGACCACCCCGAGGTCGTGGGTGATGAACAGCAGGGCGGTGTCGTGCCGGCGCTGGAGGTCGCGCAGCAGATCGAGAATCTGCCGCTGCACGGTGACGTCCAGGGCGGTCGTGGGTTCGTCGGCGATCAGCAGCCGGGGCTGGCAGGCCAGGGCCATGGCGATCATGACGCGCTGCTGCTGTCCGCCCGACAATTCGTGGGCGTAGGCCCGCAGGCGGCGGCTGGGCTCGGGCAGGCCCACTTCTTCCAGCAGGGCCTCGGCGCGGGCCCATGCCGCCTTGCGTGACAGGCCCAGGTGACCGATGAGGGGCTCGGTGAGTTGGTCGCCCAGCGTAAGCACCGGGTTCAGGGCGCTCATCGGGTCCTGGAACACGCAGGCGATGTCGCGTCCCCGAAGTTGGAGCAGACGTGCGTCCGAAGCCTGAAGCAGGTCTTCGCCTTCGAACAGGATGCGGCCCCGGCGCTCCGCGTTGTCGGGCAGCAGGTTCAGGATGGACAGCGCGGTGACGCTCTTGCCCGAGCCCGATTCGCCCACCAGCGCCACGGTTTCGCGGGCGCCGACGTCCAGGCTCACGCCTTGCGCGTCACGCCCCACTGCGTCGGTCCAGCGGGGACCGGGGCCGTTCTCACGACCCAGGCGAAAGCGCACGCGCAGGTCTTCGATCCGCAGCAGCACGGTTCAGGCCTCCAGGCCGCGCAGGCGCGGGTCGAGGGCGTCGCGCAGGGCGTCGGTCATGAGCGAGAACGCGGTGACGAAGCCCGCCATCAGGACGGTGGCGGTGACGAGCTGCCACCAGTGGCCGAGGATGAGCTCGCTCTGCGCCTCGGCCAGCATCGTGCCCCAGCTCACCTGGTCCACGCTCACGCCCAGCCCCAGGTAGGAAAGGATCACCTCGTACTTGATGAATCCCACCACGTGCGCCGACAACTGCACCAGCACGACGTGGCTGACGTTGGGCAGGATGTGGCGGAACATGCGCGCACTCCGACCCGCGCCGATGGCCTCGGCGGCGCGCACGTAGTCGCGTGCGGCATGCTTCATGAACTCGGCCCGCACCAGGCGGTAGATGCCGGTCCAGCCCGTCAGCCCGAGGATGAGCACAACGCTGTCCACGCCGCGCCCCGTCACCGCCGCAAGGGCAAAGATCAGCAGCATGCCGGGAATGGAGGTGAAGACGTTGTAGACCCACTCCAGCGCGTCGCCCACCCGGCCGCCCAGAAAGCCCGACAGTGCGCCCAGCACCGTGCCGATCGCCGTGGCGACGACCGCGGCCAGCACCCCCACGAGGATGGAGATGCGCGAACCCTGCAGGGCCTTGGCCCAGACGTCGCGGCCGAGCCGGTCGCCGCCGAGCACCAGCGTGTCGGCGCGGGAGGTGAAGGTGTCGGGTTGTGCGGCAGTGCGTGCTGCCCACTGGGCGTAGCGGGGGGCCAGCGGGTCCACGTCGCGCATGTCGAGAATGGGGGTGGTCGAGTCGGCTCGGGATGGAGCGGGCGCGGGCGCCGCGGTTTGAGCCGGGCCATGCCACAGATGGGGTCGCGCGTACGACACCCCCTTCTCCGTCTGCCAGTCGGCGGCGACACCGCCCAGGGCCGTGACGGCCACCAGCAGCAGGTAGCCGATCACCACAGCGATGGCCACCTGCCCGACGCGGTCGTACCGCAATCGGTGGGCGGCGGTGGACCAGACGCCGCCGCTCACTTCAGCACCACCCGAGGATCGGCCCAGCGGTACAGCAGGTCGGTGAGCAGGTTGATGGTCATGGTGATCATGGCCAGGTAGACGGTCACGGCCTGGATCACCGGATAGTCGCTGCGGTTGACGGCCAGCAGCACCTCTCGCCCCAGCCCCGGGATCGAGAAGAACACCTCGATCAGGAAGGAGCCCACGAACACCCCCGGCAACTGCACCGCCACGTTGGTGAAGATGGGGATCAGCGCGTTGCGCAACACGTGCTTGAACAGGATGCGGGTTTCACTCAGACCTTTTGCGCGGGCGGTGCGCACGTAGTCCTGGCCGATTTCGTCGAGGAAGAAGCTGCGGTACAGCCGGGTTTGCGGTGACAGACCCACGGTCACGGCCAGCAGCACAGGCAGCGGCGCGTAGGTCTTGAGGTTGGTCCACAGGTCGTTGGACCAGCCCTGCACCGGAAACCAGCCCAGTTGGAACGCGAACAGCCACTGCCCGATGATGACGTAGACCAGAAAGCTGATCGACAGCGCCACCGTGGTGGAGATCATCAGCGCGCGGTCGCTCCAGGTGCCGCGCCAGCGAGCCGCATGCAGGGCCAGCGGCAGGGCCAGCACGGCATCGAGCAACAGGATGGGCAGCATCACCGTGAGCGTGGCCGGCAGGCGTGAGGCGAAGAGTTCGGCCACAGGCTCCTGCGTGGCCCAGGAGCGGCCCCAGTCGAAGGTGACGATCTGCTGAAGGAAGCCGAGAAACTGCTGCCACAGCGGCAGATCCAGCCCCAGGCGCTCGCGGATGGCGGCGACTTGCTCGGGCGTGGCGTCCAGCCCACCCAGGATCTCGGCCGGGTCGCCGCCGAAACCCTTGAACAGCAGGAACACGAGCGCCACCACGCCCAGCAGCGTGGGCACCATCTGCAGCAGCCGGCGCAGCAGGTAAGCGCTCATGTCGGACGGGACTTCAGGTCGTCCAGAGGCGTTTCCAGCCTTCGTGCCCCATGCGGCGCAGCGTCTCGATGTTGCGCTCGTAGATCTCGTCGGGATCGGCCAGGCTGTCGACGGCGCGGGCGATGCTGTCCTCGCGAATGAGGTGCAGCGTGGGGTAGGGCGAGCGGTTGGTGCAGTGGCTGATGTCGTCGGGATCTTCGACATCGCCGAACACGTAGTCGGGGTGGAAGCTGGCCACCTGCAGGACGCCCTCCAGGTTCAGGGCTTCCACGGCGCCGTCGGCCAGATCGAGGAAGTCGTTGAAGTCGGCGAAGTCCTGCAGGACGTGGGGGTGGATCAGCAGCGTGGTGTCGATCTGTTCCGGATCGGCCTGGGACAGGACCTGCAACTCTCCCACCAGTGTCTCCAGCAGAGCATCGGGCGTGGCGGCATCGCTGACCACCCAGCGGATCTGCTTTTTGACGTGCACCGACTTGGCAAAGGGACACAGGTTCAGGCCGATGACCGCCTTTTCCAGCCACTCGCGCGTGGCGTCCAGCACCGCGGAGTCCTGGGCGGGGGAGGCAGGGGAAGGGTGATCGGTCATGGCGATGGCGTCTGGAGGGGTGTTCGGAGTATCGGTCAGTCGGCGGCGGTGC
>CAYRBG010000161.1:0-1503 GCA_964422355.1 uncultured Sphaerotilus sp.
GCACGCCCATCAGACCCGCCACGCGCGGGTTTTCGGCCGTGGCGCGCATGGCCCGACCCAGCTTGGTCTTGTTCACCAGCCACAGCAGCGCCGACAGCACCACGACGGTCACGACGAGGATCAGGATCTGGGTGACGGTGATCACCGGTCCGTCCTCCCAGAGACTGAAGACGTCGTCGGGCAGCAACTGCGGGAAGGGCTTGGGGTTGGGCTTCCAGATGATCATGGCCAGGGTCTGCAGCAGCAGGCTCATGCCCATGGCCGTGATCAACGGAGCCAGGCGGGGCGCGTTGCGCAGGGGGCGGTAAGCCACCTTCTCGATCGCATAGTTCAGCACCGCACAGGCCACCACCGCCGCCAGCATCGAGACGATGAGGATCACCCACCCCGGCCACGCCCAGCCGGCATCCTGGATCGCGGTGGCCACGGTCCAGCTCACCATGGCGCCGACCATCAGCACCTCGCCATGGGCGAAGTTGATCAAGCTGATGATCCCGTAGACCATCGTGTAGCCCAGCGCCACCAGCGCGTACATGCTGCCCAGCACCAGACCGTTGATGATCTGCTGTACAAAAATGTCCATAAAGGTCCCGAAACGGTCTTGGAAGCCGCTTGAAAACAAGATCCGGAGGTGCCACGCAAGCCCGATGCCCGCCCGACAGCACTTAAGCAGTGCGTTTGTAGCCTGAACCGGCCATCGGGTGGAAGAAATTCTCGAAATTCGACGATGAACCTTGACCTCACCGAACTGATGCTGCGCCTGCGGCGATTCTCCGCAGAGCGCCGTTGGGAGCCCTACCAGACGCCCAAGAACCTCGCGATGGCCATGGTGGTCGAGTCGGCCGAGCTGCTGGAAATCTTCCAGTGGATGACGCCGGAGGAATCGACCCAAGTGGCCTCGAAGCCGGAGGTGCAGCAGCACCTCGGCGAAGAAATTGCCGACGTGCTGGTCTACCTGGTGCAGATCGCCGACCGCTGCGGCATTGATATCCCGTCTGCGGTGGATCGAAAGATCGAACTCAACGCCCGAAAGTACCCGCCACCAAATTCGGCCACCACCGGGCCCGATCAGTCGAGCTGAGCTTCATCCTTCAAGGGTGGGGCAGACAGCACCGCCTGGACCCGCCGCACAGCGGTGCGGTCCAGGCGCTTCACCCGCTCCAGCGCCCGCAACTGGCGCAATGCCAGTACGTCGTAGAAAGCCAGGGCCTGGCCGTCCCACTGCGCCAGATCGCGGCGCTGACGGGCGATGACCCCGGCGTCCGCACGGGCCACCGGGCCCGACACCGCAGCACCCAGACCCCGCGCACCGGCCACATGCAGGGTGTTCAGCGACAGGGGAAGCAACGCGTCGATCAAGGCCTGCTCGTCCCAGCCCAGACTGGCCCACAGGTGGCGGGCTTCTTCCAGCACCGCCAGCAAGCCGCTGGCGGCATGACCAGCGGCTGCGTGATACCGAGCCCGCCCACCGGGCGGAAGGTCCAACACGCGCAATCCGAGCAA
>CAYRBG010000161.1:1603-6624 GCA_964422355.1 uncultured Sphaerotilus sp.
TCCTCGCAGGCCTGGACCGCATAGCCCAGCCCCCGCATCAGCTTGAGCATGTTGTGGTTGTTGGCCAGCACCAGACCCTCGATGGCGGCCAGTCCCTTGTCGCGCGCAAAGTCCATGATCGACAGCATCAGGCGCGATCCCAGGCCTTGCCCGGCAAAGTCATCGGCCACCACCAACGAAAACTCGCAAGTGGTCTGGTCCGGATTGGTGATGTAGCGCGACACGCCGATGATGGCGGATCGCTCGGTGAAGCCGCCTTCACCGTCGGGCTCGCGCACCCGGTGCTCGGCCACCAGGGCCATTTCCCGGTCATAGTCGATCAGCGTATAGCGGGCCAGCATGCGTGCGGGCAACTCCGCCATGCCGCTGGCAAAGCGGAAATAGCGGCTCTCCGGTGACAGCCCGCGCACAAACTTCTGCAGCGCCTGGGCATCTTCCGGGTGGATGGGCCGCACCTTGTAGAAGCCGCCGCCCTTCATCGGCCATTCGCGCTCGTAGGTGGCCGGATAGGGCAGGACGGCCAGGTGCGAATAGGGCCGCGTCGAGGTCGGCGCCTGCTCGATGACGATGCAGGCATCCACGGCCAGCGCTCCGTGCTCGTCGATGATGATGGGGTTGATGTCCAGCTCGCGCAGCTGCGGCAGCTCGCACACCATCTCCGAGACGCGCAGCAGGATCTGCTCCAAGGCCTCCAGATCGACCGGCGGCGCACCGTGCCATTCCCCCAAGGTCTCGAACACCCGGGAGCGCTCGATCAAGCGCAGCGCCAAGAACGGATTGAGCGGCGGCAGCGCCAAGGCCCGGTCGGCGATGAGCTCGACCATCGTCCCACCAGCGCCGAACGTGATCACCGGCCCCATCACCGCATCGGTCTTGACTCCGATGCAGAGCTCGCGGCCCCGCTTCTTGACGCACATGGGCTGAATCGTCACGCCATTGATGCGGGCCTGGGGCTGCGCGTTCTTCACGGACGCCAGCATGTCGTTGTAGGCATCGCGCACCCGCGTGGCACTGCCGACGTTGAGCACCACCCCTTCGACGTCCGACTTGTGACTGATGTCAGGGGAATCGATCTTGAGCGCCACCGGATAACCCAACTGATTGGCAATCAGCATGGCCTCGCTGGCGGTTCGCGCCAGCATCGTGCGCGTCACGGGGATGTGAAACGCCGACAGCAGGGCCTTGGACTCCATCTCCGTGAGCACATGGCGACGTTCCGACAGCATGCCCTCGATCAGCAACCGCGCACCTTCGACGTCGGGCTTGCCCAGGCTCGACAACGGCGAGGGGGTCTGCAGAAGCAACTGTTGGTTCTGGTAGTAGCTCGCAATGTTGTTGAAGGCCCCCACCGCCGCTTCGGGCGTTCGGAAGGTCGGAATGTGGGCGGCGTTCAGGAGCGCCCTGCCCGAGCGCACCTGCTCATCACCCATCCAGCAGGTCAGCAGCGGCTTGCCCAGGCGGCCCTGCACTTCGGCCAGGACCTTGGCGATGCCGTCGCCGTCGCTGCCCGGCACGGGCGAATAGACCACCACGACACCGTCCACGTTGCGGTCCCGCGCACAGGCGAGCAAAGTGTCCTTGACCTGGGCCGGCGTGGCCGCTTCGGTGAGATCCAGGATGGGATCCAGCTGCGCGTGTTCCGACACCTTGCCCGCCAGATCTTGGCGAATTTCAGGGTCAAGGCGCGCCACCTGGAGCTGGATCTCGTCCACCCAGTCCGCGGCCAGCACCGCCGGTCCGCCACCGTTGGACACGATGGCCAGACGCTTGCCGACCGGCTTGAACCTCGACGCCAGGCTCTTTGCCGCCGAAAACAATTGTGTGAAGCTGCGCACCCGCACCACTCCGGCACGGCGCAGCACCGCTTCAAACACCTCGTCCGAACCCACCATGGCGCCGCTGTGCGTGGCGGCAGCCTCTGCACCGACCGGTCGACGGCCTGCCTTCATCACCACCACCGGCTTGGAAGCCGCCGCGGCCCGCAGGGCACTCATGAAACGCCGCGCGTTGCGGATGCCTTCCATGCACAACAGGATGCTGTGCGTGGTCGGATCGGCAGCGAGGTAATCGAGCACGTCCGGCAGGTCCATGCGCGAATGCGGTCCCAACGTGACGACGGCGGAAAAACCCACCTTGTTCATTCGGGCCCAATCCAGCATGGATGCGGTCAGAGCGCCGGACTGCGTCACCAGGGCCAGCGATCCCGGTGCGGCCAGGGGACCGGACACACTGGCGTTGAGCTTCAGGTGCGGTCGTTGAAAGCCCTGTGAATTGGGCCCGAGCAGCAGGAGGTCGTGGCGCCGGGCGATCGTGTGCAGCGCTTCGGCCGTAGATGCGGTGGTGTGTCTGCCGATCACCACCGCCGATCGGCAATGGATCCCTCCCGCGATTTCCAGGGCCTGGGCAACTTCCTGTTCATCCAGTGCGATCACCGCCAGATCGGCCTTGAACGATGCAAGCTCGGAGAGTGTTCCGACCCGATCGAGCGAGACCTTTTCGATGTGGCCCTCAAAACCACCCTCCAGGAGCGACTGCATCACGAGCTCCGTCGGTCCAGAGTGGTCGGTGGTCGTGTCTTCGAACACAACCACCGTCTTGGGAGAAAACAAAGGCGTCAGAAGGTGCTGGTCCACGGGGCCCTCTTCAGGAATTGGAGTTGTTCTTCCTGTTATTTAAGGAATTGAATTTAAAAAGGTGGTGGTAGTAATAGAGCGGCGTCCGTGCTGTGGACAACGGTACTTTTTCTCATCGATTCAAGCACTTGAAGCGTGATCAACCCTGTGTGCGACCCACTGGGCAAGTCGCGCGCAGTCATCCAGTATGTATGGGCGTTCAGCCGGTCCCTGTGAACAAGGTCCCGTTTGCTCCATCACTGTCCACAGTGTTGTTCGAATCCGGGGGCCTGTGACCGAGCTGCGGCGCTGTTTCGACAGGGGATATCCCCGAGATTTGGCCTCCAGCTGTGGACGGTCTTGTGGAAAATCAAACCGAAACGTGGCGCCGACCCCGCAGCGAGTGCCCATGCGGGGCTGTCGACAACGTTTTCCCCGCCGGTGGACAACAGGTGTGCGCAAGTCCGATGGATGGGGGGTCAGTCGTCGATGGCGCGCAGGAAATGGTCGGTCGCCACGGGTGAGCGGTTCATCAGCAGTGACAGCGTCGGCAGCACCCGTTGGTGGTAGTGCCGGCTGGCCGGATCGCTCGGGACGGAGCGTTCCTGAGGAGGAAGTTCGAGTTCGGGATCCGGCGCATCAAAGGCTGGGGCCTCCACCGCCGTCAGGTCGAGTTCGGGCCAGCCGTTGGCGGTGCACCAGGCCAGCTCGCGGCTCCAGAGCACCACCCGGCGTTGCGGCTCGAACAACGCGGCGCGTTCGGCCTGGGCGTCGATGAGGGGCAGCAGGCGTTCGGGCAGGTGACCTTGCCGGACGCGGTTCAAGGTGGCGCCCGGGCAGGGATCGTGGGTGGGGTCTGTCCAGAAAGGCGTGTCCGGCGCGCCGGCGCACTCTGGATGGTCCAGGAGGTCGATCCACGCGGCCGCGTCGAGCAGCAGCGCGGCTTCCTGCATGCGCTCAGCCTCGCCGTCCTGGCGTTCGAGCGCAATGGCGGCTGCAAAAGTGGCCGCGCGGCGGGCCTGGGTCAGGGCGCGATCGAGCGCCATCGCACCGGCGCTGCCGTCGGGCAGGCGTTCGGACACCCGGTGCAGGCGGGAAGCCAGCTCGAAGAAGCGGCTTGTGCCCATAATCAGCACGGCGGCGGTGATGGTGGCCGTGTCGCTGCTCTGGTGGGCAGACCGTTGGTGGGCCGACTCCGCCAGCACGCGCAAGGTCATCAGGGGGTCATTGACCACGACGGTGGCCAGGGTGCGCGCATCCACGGTGCCCCAGCGGTCCTCGATGCGGCGCAGGTTCTCCAGCTCGTCGACGGTGTCGTCGAGGACGGGCAGCTCGGTCAGGTCCAGGCCGGGTTGGGACATGGTGCAGGATCGCCGTCGGAGAGGGATCCCAAGTATGGGGAGTCGGCGCATGCGCAGCCAGCGCCGGAGGCCATGACTTCGGTCATGGCGTGACGGATCCCACTATGATTCGGGCCCTTGTCCCTTCGTTGTCCCTCAGGCCCTGGATCGACCCCCATGTTCGGCTACTCAGAAGAGCAGATTGCCCAGTTCGGCGCCACCTTCGGCGTGGGGGCCTTCATCCTCTACATGATGTTCATCATCCTGCAGCTGGCCCGGGAGTCCAAGGCCGGCAAGTTCGGCACCTTCGTGCTGTTCCTGGTGCTGTCGGTGGGCATGCTGGGCTTCATCGCCAAGAACATCATCGCCTGGGTCATGGGCCTGTGACCGCAAGCGCCACCGGCGAGAGGATGCTCAGAGCACGATCTTGACCATGGGGTGCGAGGTCAGCGCCCGGTAGAGGTCGTCGAGCTGGGGCCGGCTGGTGGCGCGGATGGTGATCGTCAGGCTCAGGTACTTGCCGCTGGTGCTCGGACGGTGCTCGATGCGGTCGGCCTGGAACTCGGGGTCGAACGTCACCGCCACCGCGGTGATGGCCTCGACAAACCCCTCGACGTGCAATCCCATCACCTTGATTGGAAAGTCGCAGGGGTACTCGATCAAGGAGGCTTCGGGCGGAATCTCAGGCGGCTTCTCGGGGATGCTCATGTCGGACTCCGTCGGCATCACTTGATCATCAGGCGGATGCTGTCCCACAGGCGGCCGAAGAAGCCGGCCTCGGGTACCGCCTCGACGGCCACCACCGGCGCTTCGGCCAGCGCGGTCGCACCCATCATCACCTTGAGCGTGCCGACCTTCTGACCGGCCGTCAGCGGGGCCAGCAGCGGGTCGGTGCGCACCATCTGGGTCTTGATCTGAGCGGCCTGGCCCTTGGGCACGGTGACGATCAGCGGTTGGGTCAGTCCGAGCTGCACGGTCGATTCCTTGCCCTTCCAGATCGGTGCGGTGGTCACGGCCTGCTTGGCGTCGTAGAGCTTGACCGAATCCCAGGCGGCATAGCCCCAGTTGA
>CAYRBG010000162.1:0-6557 GCA_964422355.1 uncultured Sphaerotilus sp.
GACGTGATCATCCAGAACGTCTCGCACGACGGCAAGACGGACTTCTCGTTCACCGTCCACCGCAACGACTACCAGCGCACGATCGATCTGCTGAAGTCGTCGGTGGCCCAGGAGCTGGGTGCCGCTGAGGTGGCCGGTGACAACCGCATCTGCAAGGTGTCCATCGTCGGCATCGGCATGCGCTCTCATGCGGGTGTGGCCAGCAAGATGTTCCGTTGCCTGAGCGAAGAGGGCATCAACATCCAGATGATCACCACCAGCGAGATCAAGACCTCCGTCGTGATCGACGAGAAGTACATGGAGCTGGCGGTTCGTGCACTGCACCGCGCTTTTGAGCTGGACCAGTAAGCGCGGCTGACTTGCCAGTTTCACGAGATTCGGTATAGAATCTCAATTCTTCGGAGACGTGACCGAGTGGCCGAAGGTGCTCCCCTGCTAAGGGAGTATGCGCCAAAAGCGCATCGAGGGTTCGAATCCCTCCGTCTCCGCCAAGATCAAGCCCAAGTGATTCATTCACTTGGGCTTTTTTGGTTTCTGGCGTGATGTGCCGCCCATCGCCGGGTGTTGGTGTGATTGTTCTTTGCGTTACCATGGTCACAAATTGATTCAAATGGTGAACGCATGAATGGGGATGGCATCAAACACAAGATCGGGGAGGCCATGCTGTGACCACTCCGTCTGCCATGAATGAGTTGTCGCTCATCCTGAATCAGCTGCCCGACGCGGTGGTGTGCACCGACGTGGTGGGGGTCATCACGCATTGGAACCGGGCCGCCGAATCTTTGTTCGGTTTTTCCGCAGACGAGGCGGTGGGGCAGGGCCTGGACCTGATCATCCCGGTCCGTCTGCGTGAGGCGCACTGGCAGGGTTTTAGGCGTGCGGTGGAGAGTGGGCAAACATCGCCACAGGGCGGCGCTCGCTTGACCAAGGCGGTCCGGAAATCCGGGGACGTCATCTACATCGAGGCCAGCTTCGGTTTGCTGAAGGATGCGTCGGGGCAGGTGGTGGGCGTGACCTCGGTGTGTCGCGATGTGACTCAGCGTCAACTTCGGGCTCAGCAAGCGAGCCCTGCGGCCCGCTCGTGACCATGGGGCGATGTCCTGCGGTTCTGCAGGTTTGCGCAGGTTTTTCAGCTGCGCAAGACGGTGTTCCCTGCGAATCCTGGGTCATGTGGTCTTCACGTATGGCCGCGTGGTCCGCTGCCCCCTAGGATGGCTGCACCACGTTCGCTTCGTGGTCTGCCCTTTCCTCCCTGGGGCGGCGGTCGTGGAGACTTGGACGCGCGACCTTGGACGCCCGTGTGAAATTTCACCCGGGCGTTTTCTTTTTTCCTCGCACGAACTCCAGGCCCGGGTGGGGTGCCCCGCCAGTGGCCTGAGGCCGGTCAATCCGCCGGATCGGGCAGCAGTCCGATGAAGTGGTCGAGGATGTGGAAGTGATCGTCGTGGAACTGGTCTTCCATGTCGACCAGACGATCGATCGGTGCCCAGAAAGCCGCCAGCGCATCGTCGTCGGCCTGCACCTGGGGCAGGTCGCGTTCACCGAGATCGAAGCAAAACGCGTGGGTGATGGTGCGGCCGCGAGGGCTGCGGTCCGGGTGATCAAAAACGGCCGAGGCCTGCAGGTGGGAGTGCAGCTCTGAGGGCGGCACATCGAGCCGGGTTTCTTCGATCAGCTCGCGCACGGCCGATTGGTAGGCCGTTTCACGCTGCTCAATGAAACCTCCCGGCACGGCACACAGGCCGACGCCGGGCGCTTGCCCACGGCGGATCAGCAGGACGTGCCCCGCACATCGGACGACCGCGTCGACCGTGACGAACACGGGAGGGTAGGGAGAAGCCGCCCAGGCTTCTTGATAGGACTGCAGCGCTTGCCATTCGCGAACCATCTGGCCGAGGTAGGGCAGGGTCATCCAGGCCCTCAGGAAGTCGGTGGTGCTGGCCGGCAGCGCGGGGCCCAGCGCTGCCAGTGTGGCGTCGATGGCGCGGGGGTGGCCTGCGTAGAGGGCCCGGCGAATGTCATGCGCGCCCAAGGGGCTGCCGGGTTCGCAATGCAGGCGATGCCAGTGCGGGAAATGGTCCTGAGGTGTGGACAGGGGAGCGGAAAAGGTGCCGACCCAGACCACCGACGGCGCTTGCGCCGTGGCGCCGTCCGGCATCAGGGTGGCGATGATGCGGTCCACGCCCTGCTGCACGGCCCGGCTCCAGCGCACATCGTCGTAGTGCTTGCGCAAAGGCAGGAAATGCACCCGCTGCCGGACTTCGGCCGGCAGGGCCAGCCGGATCATCTCGCGCCGTTCCTGGGTGGTGAAAGGGTGGTGCGGACTGCGGGCCTGACGGGCCGTGCCCAGTACCACGATCAGGTGGTCGGCCTCTTCCAGACCGAGGAGCAACGCCTTCACGTGCCCCTGGTGCACCGGCTGGAAGTGACCCATGTGGACAGCGGCGAAATGGCGTGGCGGGGGCATCTGCGTCATCGCGTTGGTGGAGGTGGTGGTGAGGTCAGGCGGAAGCCGGCTCGGTGGAGAGCTCCGCCATCTGCAGTGTGCGCTCGAACTCGGCGCGAGGGACCGGCCTGGCGAACAAGTATCCCTGGAACGAGCGGCAGCCGTGCTGCTGCAGGAATCCTTGCTGGGCCTGGGTTTCCACGCCTTCGGCCACCACGTCCAGACCGAGGCTGTGGCCCATGCCGATGATGGTGCGCACGATGATGGCGTCGCTGGGGTCGTCCTGCAGGTCTTGCACAAACGAGCGGTCGATCTTCAACTGACTCAGCGGCAGTCGCTTGAGGTAGGACAGCGACGAGTACCCCGTGCCGAAGTCGTCCAGCGAGAAGCGCACCCCCAGTCGGCGCAGGAGATTCATCTTCTCGACCGTGGCCGGAAAGTCGTGAATGACCACGCTCTCGGTCAACTCCAGCTTGAGCCGTTCGGGATCGGCTCCGGTTTCCAGCAGGCACTCGCGCACCAGATCGACAAAGTCGGGGTGGCGGAACTGCAACGCGCTGACGTTCACGGCCACGCTGAGGTGCCGGGTGCGGTCGCTGGTCGACCAGTCACGGATCTGCCGGCAGGCATTGCGCAGCACCCAGGCACCGATCGGAACGATGAGTCCCGAGTCTTCGGCCAGCGCGATGAATTCGCTGGGCGCGATGGGACCGAGGGTGGGGTGGTTCCAGCGCAGCAGCAGCTCTACCCCTTGAACTTTCTCCCCCGGACCGATCAGGGCTTGGTAGGCCAGGTCGAACTGTCCCATCGCCAGGGCCTGCCGCAGGTCGGTCAGCAGGCCGACTTGCCGGTTCAGCGTCTCTTGCATGATCGGATCGAAGAAGCGCACCGCGTTGCGCCCGGCGCTCTTGGCTTCGTACATGGCCAGGTCTGCGTGCTTGAGCAGATCGTGCGCCGACTCGCTCTGGCCGCGGAACAGACCCACGCCCAGGCTGGCGGTCATGGGGTGCTCGACCGGGCCCGCTTCGCTGGCCAGGGTATAGGGCTGGGTGAGGGCCTCGCGCAGGCGTTCGGCCACCATCCGGGCCTGAGTGGCGGCCTGCATCGGCGATGGGTCCAGGCCCTCCAGCATCACCACGAACTCGTCTCCGCCCAGCCGGGCCACCAGGTCTCCCGGGCGGGCGGTGCGGGTCAACCGGTGCGCCACGGCTTCGAGCAGGCGATCGCCGATCTCGTGGCCGCGCGTGTCGTTGAGCGACTTGAAGTGGTCCAGATCGATGAACAGCAGGGCCGCGTGGGTGCCGTGCTGTGCGCTGCGGACCTGGGTTTCGGCCAGACGTTCATGCAGCAGGCGCCGGTTGGGCAGGCCGGTGAGCTGGTCGTGGAAGGCCAGGTGCTGGATTTCGGCCTGCGCCCTGCGGCGTTCGGTCACGTCCCGGAACGCAGTCACCGAGCCGCCCAGGCGCTGCCCCCATTCGTCGCACAGGGGCCGGCTGGACACCTCGACCGTCAGGTGCCGTCCATCGCGGGTCAGAAACACCTGTTCGCCCGCGTAGCTGCCGCCGCCACGCACGGCCGTGTAGATCGGGCATTCGTGCAGGGGGAGGGTCTCGTGGGATTCATGGGACTCGTGCACGTGGAACAGGTCGTGGCCGATGTGCCCCAGCACCTCGTCCCTGCGGTAGCCGAGCAGGTCGGTGAAGGCCTGGTTCACCATGGTGACGATGCCGTGGTCATCCATGACGTACAGGCCATCGGCGATGGTTTCCGTGATGACGGACAGTTGTTTCTTTTGCTGCCGAAGTTGGGCCCCCGCGTGCAGGATGCGGTGGGCCAGCAGGGCCAGGGCAGCCAGCACCACCGTGAGGCTCACTGCGGCAATGTAGAAGTCGCGGCGCAGCGTGGCGAACACGGGCTCTTCGTCGAAGGCGACGATGTAGGCCACCGCCGTGCCGGTCAGGTCTCGAACCGGCAGGAGCGTGATGGACCAGGGGTCTCCGGTGGCATCGCTGACAAGGGAAAAGGCCTGCCCCTCGGCCATGGCGCTGCGCAGGCCTGTGTGCGCCTGCAGGGATCGCTCGATCAGCTGGGCCTGCTGCGACAGCGCGGGGGGGGCATCGGGCAGGTTCAGGGTGGTGTCGTGGCTCACATAGTCGCTGTTGCCCGCCCAGCGGACATAGGTGCCGCGCAGATCCGAGGCCAGGGCGCGGTCGATCGTGTCGCGGCGAAGCACGAAGTTGTACTCGCGCGAGTTGTCGATCCGGGACATCGCGTCGCGGATGAACCGGAACGTCACGCCGGTTTCCACGGAGCCGAGGTGTTGCCCCTGATGCTCGATGGGATGCACGAAGCGGAAGGCCGCGATGCTGCGCCCGATCTCGAAACCCGAGACGGCCTGACGCTCCCGTTGGACGAGGCGCACCAGCGGCCGACGATCGCTGTCGAAGGACCCCACCTGCTGTGGGTTGAGGAAGTTCAGAAAGCTCTCGCCTTCGGCAGTGTGGAACTGCAGTTGCTGGATGTCTTGCTTGCGCAGGCTGTCATACAGGGGGGTCAATGTGCGGTAGAGCGCCCCCCGGGCGGTGGATGTTGCCTCGCCTTGACCGTTCACCCCCAGGGCGAAGAGTTCGAGCACGGCGGGCTGCAGGATGGCCTGCTGGAAGATCGTCGCCGAGTTCAGTGCGTGCATCTCGACGCTGGCCTGGTAGGTGGTCTGGAGCACCGCCTGGTTCTTGGTGAACTGCGCCTGCTCCTGCTCGCGTCGGTGATTCACCAGCGCGGCCATCAGGGCCACCCAGACGAGCCCGAAGGCCAGACCGAGCCGCAGCCACAGCGCACTTCCTGTGCGCTGCGCATGGATGGCGGTCATGCCCGGACCGTTCATCGATCCGTGTCCTGGTCCGGGATGCGTGTGCGCAGCTTCATTGCGCGCACTGCGTCGTAGTCGCGGTCGAAGGCTTCGACCGCGCCGTGGCGCAGGTTGTCGCCCCATGCCGCGCGCTGCGCCTCGGACGTGTGGGTCAGCAGAGCCTTCAGCCTTTCGATCAGCTCCGCCGGGACCGAGCGCCCGTTGGCGACAAGGGCCAAGCCAGGCAGGGGCGGCGACTCGACGATGGCATGCAGCCCCAGGTGGGCGTACTTCTGCCCGATGGACGTCTTGACGCCCGCCGCGTCGAACTGCCCTTGCGCCACCGCCAACGCGGCCACATCATGCTGTTGAAAGTAGCGGAACCGGGTCTGTGCAAGAGAGGCGCCGTCCTGCTTGAACAGGTGTTCCATCATGAGATAGCCGCAGGTGGACAGCGGCTGCATGACGGCGATGCGTTTTCCCTTCAGATCCCGCACGCGCGCGTGGCCGGTGCTGAAGATCGAGCAGGTGTAGCTGGCACTGCCGTTCTTTTCCTTGAAGTGAACGACCGGTGTCGTGTGGGCGTCGTGTTGCCGGAGCTCGGTGTAGAACAAGGGGCCCGCGTAGACCAGATCCAGTCGCCCGGACTGGTACTTGCGCTGCACTTCCGCGTAGTTGTCCGAGAAGTCCATGCGGATGGTCACGCCCAGGGTCTGCTCGATGTGTTCGAGCATGGGGCGCCATTGCCCGGCAAGGACCTCCGGTCTTTCGATCGGGATCAGCCCCAGGGTGAGGGGAGGTTGGGCCAGGGCTGGGAGACCCCACAGTGCCCCCAGCACCAAGGTCACCCCTGCAACGGATCGGATGGGAATGAGCATGCGTACCACCTTGTGCCCATTTCGGCTCCAAGGAGCCTTGACTGATGTTCACATCTGTCACTTTGGGCGAGAACTGTGCCTCTTTCTGAGATTGAACCCACAAACGCGTCATGTCTGCGCAATTGCGCACGGGCCGCTGTCGTACCGGTCAAAACGAAGGCCGACTTCTATAATGCGCAGTTCGCTGCCGCCCGGTGAACGACCGGCGGCGCCCCCAGTGCCAACCGCCGAAAGTCCCGGATGAACGCCTCCGAGATCCGCTCCACCTTCCTGAAGTTCTTCGAGTCCAAGGGCCACACCATCGTGGCTTCGAGCCCGGTCGTGCCGGGCGACGACCCGACCCTGCTGTTCACCAACGCCGGGATGAACCAGTTCAAGGACGTGT
>CAYRBG010000163.1:0-6553 GCA_964422355.1 uncultured Sphaerotilus sp.
CTGTTCACGGATCACGCCAGCGGCGGCAGCACCAACCGGCCGCAGCTTGCCGAGGCTCTGGAGTTCGTCCGGGCGGGTGACACCCTGGTGATTCATTCCATGGACCGCCTGGCTCGCAACCTGGACGACCTGCGCCGGATCGTGCGGGAGCTGACCGGGCGCGGTGTGTCGGTCGAGTTCGTCAAGGAAGGCCAGACCTTCACACCCGAGGGCGCCAACCCCATGGCGAACCTGATGCTGTCCATGCTGGGGGCCTTCGCTGAGTTCGAGCGGGCACTGATCCGGGAGCGTCAGCGGGAAGGCATCGCCATCGCCAAGCAGGACAAGACCCGCTACCGGGGCCGCGCCCCTACCCTTTCACCCGAGCGAGTGACGGAGCTGAAGCAGCGTGATCAAGCGCAGGGCGGCAAGGGCCGGGCTGCGCTGGCGCGCGAGTTCGGCATTTCGCGCCAGACCCTTTACACCTACCTGAAGTAGTCGTACACACTGCTCTTTGCGCTGGAGCGGCACATGCAGAAAATCGAAGATCGGCCGGAGACAGAGGGTTGGACCACCATCGTCGACGGCAAAGAAGTCTGGGTGGAAATGACGCAGTACACACCCGGTCGGTGGACCATCGAAGCGGTCACGCCCGCTGGATGTCCAAGAATCCCAGAGCGCGAAGGTGGATACACATTCGACAGCGTCAGCGCTGCGTTGGAGGCCGCGAAGGCTCTGGTCCCCATGCAGTAACTCATGCAGTAACTGGAGAGCCTGGATAGATTTTTCCCTCTAGAGTTTCTGTGTCCCCGGCCCACCAAATCAACACCAAGTCCTTGATGGGACTTGGTGTTTTTCTTTGTGGGTGGTCATCTCCACGAAGGCCGCCCACGAGTCGCGTGGATGTCAGGCGCCCGCATCTCAGCGCCCCTGCGACTTGAACATGGGGATTGCCTTGTCTGCGCCCATTTCCGGAATTTCAACTGCGTGCGCATTTCGGCAGCCCTGCCCCAGCGCGCGAGGGATGGCCCCCCGGATCCTGGCCGATGATGATCCTGGCAACGACAACGATCGTTGAACAGGAGCACCCGACCATGGAACTCAAGGACTTCATCAGCGCATACGCAGCCCTGCTGTCGACCGGCCTCGTGGTCAGGGAGCTGTGGAAACTGAGGTCGGCGTCACACCCCCTCCTGCAAGCCAGCGTGGACGAACCGCGCCTCCTGCGGCGCAGTTCCCTGAGCGGTCAGGAAGAAGGCATTTTGACGAGACTGCTTCTGCGCAACTGCAGCTCCGTGGACGTCGCGTTCCACGCCCACTCCCTGGCCGTGCCCCGCTGGTGGGTGCCGACCCTGCTGCTGGCACCACTCGGAGCCCGAGGCCTCTTGCCGTGCGGCGGCAAGATAGGAGGGAAGGCCCGCAAATGGGCCCGCTCCAAGGTGGTCATTCCGGCCGGGGGACACGCCGAGCTGAGCGTGGTGCTGTGGCAGCGCGACCGGCAAGCCCTGGAACGGGGAAGACTGGTGGTGAACATGGCCCCACTCCAAGGCGAGGGCCTGCGGTCCCAGCAATTTCTGGTCAAGACCGCGTTCCCCGCCAGCAGCACCGCCCGCTCGGCGCACCCTTTGGCAGCCGCACAATCCAGAACCAGCGCGCCTCAACCCTCGTAACCCCACCGGGAGTCAATCCCCCGATCACACCACCAAAGCCGCTTACGGTTTGACTCAATTTGGCAAATCTGAAATTCAGATTTGAACCTACAGTCCTGCCTGTCGTGACTTCGCCCTTCCGGTCCGCGAACAAGGACCGTCCGGCATCGCAGTGTCATGTCACCGGGACATCAAAAAAAAACCAACCTCAATCCGCCGGCCGCCGACGAACAGGTGCCGGCACCGCTCACCCAGGACGAGCAGACGCCCCCCGTCGACAGCGCGTCGACCCGCTGGGTGGTGTTGGCCACGGTGGCGTTTTGGGCCGTGCTGATTGCCGCCCTGATCACACACTGCTGAGTCCGGGGTCAGATCCGGACAGGAATGCCCCGTGCGGCCATCACCGCCTTGGCCTCAGCCACTGTATGGTCGCCGTAATGGAAGATGCTCGCAGCCAGCACCGCATCGGCACCGCCCTGCTGCACCCCATCGGCCAGATGGTCGAGGTTGCCCACGCCGCCTGATGCGATGACCGGCACCGGCACGGCATCGGCCACGGCACGGGTCAGCTCCAGATCGAAACCGATGCGCGTGCCATCGCGGTCCATGCTGGTCAGCAGGATCTCGCCCGCACCCAGCTCGGCCATTTTGCGGGCCCACTCGACCGCATCCAGACCGACGTTCTTGCGTCCGCCGTGGCTGTACACGTCCCAGCCGGCTCCGCGGGCCTCCAGATCGGCGCCTTGGCGACGCTTGGCATCGATGGCCACCACGATGGCCTGAGAGCCGTACTTGTCGGACGCATCGTGGATGACCTGCGGGTTGGCGATCGCGGCCGAGTTGAAGCTGACCTTGTCAGCCCCGGCGTTGAGCAGGCGACGCACGTCCTCGACGGTGCGCACACCTCCACCCACCGTCAGCGGAATGAAGACCTGTGAAGCCACATCCTCGATGATGTGCAGGATCAGATCGCGACCGTCGCTGGTGGCCGTGATGTCGAGAAAGGTGAGCTCGTCGGCGCCCTGCTCGTTGTAGCGGGCCGCGATCTCGACCGGGTCACCCGCGTCACGCAGTTCCACAAAGTTGACGCCCTTGACGACGCGGCCGCCCGTGACGTCCAGGCAAGGAATGATGCGCTTGGCAAGCATGCCGGTCGTGCTCCGTGCTCAGGCGGCGTTGCCGCGCAGTTCGTCGGCGCGCTTCTGGCCTGCCGCGAAATCGAGGTCACCGGTGTAGATGGCCCGACCGCAGATGACGCCGGTCACGCCCTCGTCTTCGACGCCGCACAGGGCCTCGATGTCGGCGATGTTGCTCAGGCCGCCCGACGCGATCACAGGGATGGACAGTGCCTGCGCCAGCTTGACGGTGGCGTCGATGTTGATGCCGCTGAGCATGCCGTCGCGACCGATGTCGGTGTAGATGATGCCTTCGACGCCGTAGTCCTCGAACTTCTTGCCCAGGTCCACGACCTCGTGGCCAGTGAGCTTGCTCCAGCCGTCGGTGGCGACCTTGCCGTCCTTGGCGTCCAGACCCACCATGATGTGGCCGCCGAACGCGGTGCAGGCGTCGCGCAGGAAGCCGGGGTTCTTCACCGCGGCCGTGCCGATGATGACGTAGCTGATGCCGTCATCCAGGTAGCGCTCGATCGTGTCCAGATCGCGGATGCCGCCGCCGAGCTGCACCGGGATGTCATCACCCACGGCCTTCAGGATGGCCTTGATGGCGGCCTCGTTGACCGGCTTGCCGGCGAACGCGCCGTTGAGGTCCACCAAGTGCAGGCGGCGTGCGCCGGCATCGACCCAGCGCCGCGCCATCGCGGCCGGGTCTTCACCGAAGGTGGTGGACACATTCATGTCGCCCTGCTTGAGGCGTACACATTGACCGTCCTTGAGATCGATGGCGGGGATCAGCAACATGGCTGTCTAAGGCAGTGGAGTGAAGAAAAAGGAAAGCGTCTTCGGACCGAATGGCAGGCGCCGCGTGTGGCGACTCAGGGCTGCCAGTTCAGGAAGTTGCGGTACAAGGCCAGACCGTGGTCGGCACTCTTTTCCGGGTGGAATTGGGTGGCAAAAATGTTATCCCGCGCCACCGCACAGGTAAAGCGCACACCGTACTCGGTCTCGCCGGCAGTGTGAAGCCCGCGCTCCGGGTCCGCATGGTAACTGTGGACGAAGTAGAACCACGCGCCATCGGGCACGCCGGCCCACATGGAGTGCACGGCACCGTCGTGCACCTTCTGAAACACGCGGTTCCATCCCATCTGCGGCACCTTGTAGCGGCTGCCATCGGGCTGGTGCTGCCCCTCCAGGCGAAAGCGCTTGACGCGACCAGGGATCAGGCCCAGGCCGGGCGTGTCCTGCTCTTCGGAGTGGTCGAGCAGCATCTGCATGCCCACACACACGCCCATCAGCGGCTTGGTGGCCGCGGCTTCGAGCACGGCCTCTTTCAGGCCGGAGTCGTGCAACTCGCGCATGCAGTCCCGCATGGCACCCTGACCAGGCAGCACCACGCGCTCGGCCGCGCGGACCTCGTCGGGACGCGAGGTGACGATCACCTGCACCCCGGAGCCCTCGGCCGCATGGATCACCGCCTGCGACACCGAGCGCAGGTTGCCCATGCCGTAATCGACGACGGCCACCGTACGGGCTTTCTTCGCAGCACTCATCTCAGAGCGTTCCCTTGGTGGACGGAATCACACCCGCACTGCGCGGATCGGGCGTCAGCGCCATGCGCACCGCTCGGCCGAAGGCCTTGAAGATGGTCTCGCACTGGTGGTGGGCGTTGTGGCCCTTGAGGTTGTCGATGTGCAGGCTGACACCGGCGTGGTTGACGAAGCCCTGGAAGAACTCGAACACCAGCTGCGTGTCCAGCGAGCCGATCATGCCGGCGGTGAACTTCACGTCCATCTCAAGACCCGGACGGCCCGAAAAATCGACCACGACACGCGACAGCGCCTCGTCCAGCGGCACGTAGCTGTGGCCGTAGCGCGTGATGCCCTTCTTGTCGCCCACGGCCTGCGCCACGGCCATGCCCAGCGTGATGCCCACGTCTTCCACCGTGTGGTGGCCATCGATGTGCAGGTCGCCGTCGGCTTCGATCTCCAGGTCGATCAAACCATGGCGGGCGATCTGGTCGAGCATGTGGTCGAAGAAGCCGATGCCGGTGGCCAGCTTGGCCGTGCCGGTGCCGTCCAGATTGACGCGGACGCGAATCTTCGTCTCGTTGGTGTTGCGGGTGACTTCGGCGATGCGCATGAAGGGGCCCAAAGGTGAAGCAGCAAGGATAACCGGGAGCGCGCGACGGCCTCAGCGGCCGAGCACGTGATCCAGCGCGGCGATCAGCGCATCGGACTGCGCCTCGGTGCCGATGGTGATGCGCAGGAAATCGGCAATGCGCGCCGGCTTGCTGAAGTGTCGCACCAGCACGCGCTGCTCGCGCAGGCCCGCGGCCAAAGCCGCGCCTTCGTGTCCGGGCAAGCGGGCAAAGACGAAGTTGGCCGACGAAGGCAGCACTTCGAAGCCGCGCGCCTGCAGTGCCGCCGTGACGCGGTCGCGGGTGGCGATGATGCGCGCGCAAGTCTGCTCGAACCACGCCACGTCCTCCATCGCCGCCACGCCGCCAGCGATGGCCAGGCGATCGAGCGGGTAGGAGTTGAAGCTGTCCTTCACGCGGGTCAGCGCCTCGATCAGGTCGCGGTGGCCCACGGCGTAGCCCACGCGCAGACCGGCCAGCGCGCGCGACTTCGACAGCGTGCGCACCACCAGCAGTTGCGGGTAACGGTCGATCAGGCTCACCGCCGTCTCGGCGCCGAAGTCCACATAGGCCTCGTCGATCACCACGACCGAATCCGGGTTGCCGTCGAGCAGGCGCTGCACTTCCGACAGCGGCATCGCCATGCCGGTGGGCGCGTTCGGATTTGGGAAGATGATGCCGCCGTTGGGGCCGGCACCCAGATAGTCGTCGACCCGAATGGCGAAGGACTCGTCCAGCGGGATCTGGCGCGTGGTGATGCCGTACAGCTTGGCGTAGACCGGGTAGAAGCTGTAGGAGATGTCCGGATGCAGCAGCGGCGCCGGGTGGCGCAGCAGACCCATGAAGATGTGCGCCAGCACCTCGTCGGAACCGTTGCCGACGAACACCTGGTCAGGCTGCAGGCCGTGGTAGGCCGCAACGGCCGCTTTCAGCGCCGAACCCTGCGGGTCCGGATACAGGCGCAACGCCTCGGTGTTCTGGGCCGACATGGCGGCCAGCACCTTCTCGCTGGGGCCATACGGGCACTCGTTGGTGTTGAGCTTGATCAGGCCCTCGATCTTGGGCTGCTCGCCCGGCACGTAGGGCGTCAGTTCGCGGACGATGTCGCTCCAGTAGCGGCTCATGGGATCTCCTCGGGGTTCAGTCGCGACGCAGGCGGAATTCGGCGGCCTGGGCGTGCGCCTGCAGCCCTTCGCCGTAGGCCAGTTCGGCCGCGATGGTGCCCAGCACCTGGGCCCCCTGCTCGCTCACCTCGATGAGGCTGGATCGCTTCTGGAAGTCGTACACGCCCAGCGGCGACGAGAAGCGCGCGGTTCCCGACGTCGGCAGCACGTGGTTCGGGCCCGCGCAGTAGTCGCCCAGCGACTCGCTGGTGTAGGCGCCCAGGAAGATGGCGCCGGCGTGCTTGAGCAGCGGCTCCCACTGGTGTGGCTCGTTGCTGCTGACTTCGAGGTGCTCGGGCGCGATGCGGTTGCTGATCTCGCAGGCCTCTTCCATGCTGCGCGTGAGGATCAAGGCACCCCGCCCTTCCAGCGACGCGCGGATGATGTCGGCGCGCGGCATGGTCGGCAGCAGGCGGTCGATTTCGGCCTGAACCTTGGCAATGTAGCCGGCGTCTGGGCACAGCAGGATGCTTTGCGCCAGCTCGTCGTGCTCGGCCTGGCTGAACAGGT
>CAYRBG010000164.1:0-6531 GCA_964422355.1 uncultured Sphaerotilus sp.
CCATGCGCATCGAATCCGCCGTCAGTCTCAAGTCCTGCAACACCTTCGGCCTGCCTGCCGTGGCCGCCACGCTCATTCGCATCGAGGAGCCGGCCGACGTGCGCCGGGTGGTCGATCACCCCGAGTACGGCCGTGCGCCCAAGCTGATCCTGGGCGGGGGCAGCAACATCGTGCTGGTGCGGGATCCGTCGGCGGTGGTGCTGAAGATGGAGATTCCTGGCTTGCGTGTGGTCGAGGAACGCGACGATGCCGTCATCGTCGAGGCGGGGGCGGGCGAATCCTGGCACGGTCTGGTGCAGTGGACGCTGGACCAGGGCCTTCCGGGTCTGGAGAACATGGCCCTGATCCCCGGCACCGTAGGCGCGGCACCCGTGCAGAACATCGGCGCCTACGGCATGGAACTGATGGACCGCTTCGAGTCGCTCGACGCCGTGGATCTGGTCACCGGCCGCACCGTCACGCTGGACAAGGCGGCCTGCCGCTTTTCCTACCGCGACAGCATCTTCAAGCAGGGTCTGGCCGGCAAGAGCGTGGTCACGCGGGTGCGCTTGCGCCTGCCTCGGCCGTGGCGACCCATGCTGGGTTACCTGGACCTGCAGCGCAAGATGGAAGAGACCGGCATCAACGAGCCCGATGCCAGGCAGATCTTCGACTGGGTGGTGGCCATCCGCCGTGCCAAGTTGCCGGACCCGGCTGTGATCGGCAACGCCGGCAGCTTCTTCAAGAACCCGGTGGTCACGGCCGAGCAGTGCCGCGACATCATCGCGCGCGACCCGCACCTCGTGCACTACCCGATGGACGACGGTCATTTCAAGCTGGCCGCCGGCTGGCTGATCGATGCCTGCGGCTGGAAGGGCAAGAGCGTGGGCGGTGCAGGTGTCTATGAAAAGCAGGCGCTGGTGTTGGTCAACCGCGGCGAGGCGCGGGGCGCAGAGGTGTTGACGTTGGCCCGAGCGATCCAGGAGAGCGTTTATGGCCGTTTCGGCATTCGCTTGGAGCCCGAGCCTGTGGTGGTGGGGTGATGGTGGGGTGCCCGGCGATGCCGGGACGACGCACGCAGAACCTTGTTTCTGCGTAATAAAAAAGGGGCCGTTCAGGCCCCTTCTTTGTTGCAGAGAGGGTGTTTGCTCACTTGCGCTCCATGAGCGCCGGGCTGATGCGCAGCATTTCGCGCAGCTTGGTACCGAATTTGGAGGCTTCGTCCTTGGTCGAGAACGGACCGGCCTGGATGGTGCGCTCGGACTTGCCTTGGAACATGGTCAGCAGTGGGTCGAAACCCTTGACCAGCTTGCCGAGCTGACCATAGAACGAGTCGGCACTGTCCTGGCTCTGGAAAGCGGCCAAGTGCAGCCACCAGCCGCGCCCTTGGGTCGTGCCGGCACGTTCGGGCGTGAGCGTCTGGAGTCCACCGCTGCGGGTGGCGGACGGAAGATGGGCCCCGGACTGTGTGGCGGCAGAGGCGATCAAGTGGGGGGCCGGGGCATCAGCCTTCGCGGTCGAGGTGACGGAAGACGACTCGGCGTTCAGGACGGCTTTTTCCGCTGTCTTGGTCCTGGGCTTGTCGGCAACGTGGGCGGTCTTGTGACCGGGCTCGGTGTTCACGGACCATTGACCGACACGAATGGCATCGGCGCTGAGCGGTTCGAGCTCGACCTTGGTCGGGCGGGTCGAGGCACCCAGGCTGGATGCCGCGGCGCGCGACAGGTCGATGATCCGGTCGCCGTGGTAGGGGCCGCGGTCATTGATGCGCACGATGACGCTCTTGCCGTTGGCCGGATTGCGCACGCGCACGTAGCTCGGGATGGGCAGCGTACGGTGGGCGGCCGTCATGCCGTGCTGATTGAAGACTTCGCCGCTGGCGGTGAGCTTGCCGTGAAAGCCGGGGCCGTACCAGGACGCGATCCCGGTCTGCCGCGTTCCCGAGGCGTTGGGCGACAGGATGTTCCAGTCTGCGCGCTGTGCATCCGTCGGCAGGGTCGGCTCGGCCTTGAGGTGCGGAGACGGCGCGGAGGCGGGAGGCGGCACCATCAGCGGTGCAGCTTCCATCGGATCGATCGGTGCAACGGTGTCTTCGACCAGCGGGGTGGTGACCAGCTCGTCGGCCGAAATGAGGGGCTCGGCTTCGGTACGGGGGGCGGACGCCGCAGCGGAAGGGGCATCCGCCACAGGTTCTGTGCGCACAGAGGCGGCAGCCCCTCCAGAGGCCAGTGCCACACCCACCGCGAGGGCGATGGGAGGCAGGGGTCGCCGGTTGTGCAGGACGCGCGCGAGGGCGGACAGCAGTGCGGGCATACGACGGTCTCGGTGGTGTCCAGTGGGAGTGCCGTCCAGTGCCCTTTTCGGGAACCGGGGAACTCCTGCCGGAGAAAGGCCACAGGGGCCGGGGCGTCCAAACTGCTTCAACGACGGACGCGCTCGTGTCGCACCGGCAGCGGATCTGACCGGTCAACGGGCGCGAGTGTGCCACGTTTTGTCACGCCGGTGACGGTTTTCACACATCGGTCATCGGGACATGAGGCAGGGTGAGGCGTCTCAAATGGCGAGATCAACGATCACCGGCGCATGGTCGCTGGGGCGTTCGTTGCGGCGCGGCGCCTTGTCGATCGCACAAGCTGCGACGTGCGGGCGCAGGGCCTCGCTGACGAGAATGTGGTCGATGCGCAGGCCCTGGTTCTTGCGGAACGCCAGGTTGCGGTAGTCCCACCACGACCAGCTCTTGGGGGGCTGCTCGAACAGACGGAATGCGTCGGTCAGACCGAGCGCGACCAGGCGCTGGAACTGCGCGCGCTCTTCAGGCGTGCAGTGAATCTGACCGGCCCAGGCAACGGGGTCGTACACGTCGCAGTCTTCCGGAGCGATGTTGAAGTCGCCCATGAGCACCAGCTTCGCATGCCGGGTGAGTTCGTCGGTCACCCAGTCGTGGAGGGCGTTCAGCCACGCCATCTTGTAGGCGAACTTGTCGGAGTCGGGGGCCTGGCCGTTGGGAAAGTAGGCGCCGATGACGCGCACGTCTCTGACGGTGGCTGCGATCACCCGGGCCTGCTCGTCGGCGAACCCGGGGATGTTGCGCACCGGGTCGGACGTTTCCGTGCGGCTGAGGAGGGCTACCCCGTTATAGGTCTTCTGGCCGAACCACTGCACCCGATAGCCGGCCTGTTCGATCTCGGCATGGGGGAACTTGTCGTCGGTCAGCTTGGTTTCCTGCAGGACCAAGGTGTCGACCGGATTGGCGGCCAGCCAGTCCAGCACCTGGGGCAGGCGCACGGACAGGGAGTTGACGTTCCAGGTGGCGAATTTCATGGTCGGGGCCGCGGCGTGGAGGGTTCGGAGTCTCGAAGACGCGGCGATTGTGCCTGCGGCGCGGCAGGCCTGCCGAGCGCTGTGTCGCTCGGCCATGCGCTTGAAAAGAACTGGAAAACGGGGCCTGGTCGCGCGGGCCGGGAATCGAGGCTCAGCGGCTGCGCACCTGCCGGATCGCCCGGTCCCAGAAGGCGGTGCGGGCCTCGGCCTCGTCGCGGCCCATCTGCGGCTCGAAGCGGCGGTCTATGCGGTGCAACCGCGCCAACTCTTGGGGGTGGTCGTACACGCCCGCGGCCAGGCCGGCCAGCCCCGCGGCGCCCCAGGCGGTGGATTCGATCACCGTCGGCCTCATCACCGGGATGCCCAGCAGGTCGGCCTGAAACTGCATCAGCAGGTCGTTGGCACTGGCTCCACCGTCGACGCGCAGCTCCCGGATGGCGCAGGCGCCTCCGGCGAGGGCGTCCTGGTTCATGGCGCGAAGCAGATCCGCGCTCTGGAAGGCGATGCTTTCCAGCGCGGCGCGGGCGATGTGGCCGGTCGTGGAGCCGCGCGTGAGGCCGACGATGGCACCTCGGGCCTCCGAATCCCAATACGGGGCGCCCAGCCCGGTGAACGCCGGGACAAACACCACCCCTCCGTTGTCGGGAACACTCTCGGCCAAGGCTCGGACCTCGCCGCTGGTGCGGATGGCGTGCAGGCCATCGCGCAGCCATTGAACGACTGCGCCGCCGATGAACACGCTGCCTTCGAGCGCAAATTCAGGCGGTGCGTCGGGGCCAAGCTGAGCCACGCGGGTGGTGATCAGCCCGTGTGAGCTGGTCTGGCCGTGCGCGCCGGTGTGCAGGAGCGTGAAGCAACCCGTGCCGTAGGTGTTCTTGGCCACCCCGGGCTGCATGCCGGCTTGGCCAAACAGGGCGGATTGCTGGTCACCGGCCACACCGCCGATGGGAAGGGGGGCGCCGAAGTGGGCCGGGGCGGTGTGTCCGTACACATGGCTGCTCGGCCGGACCTCCGGCAGCAGGGCGGCCGGCACCTTGAACAGGGCCAGCAGGGTGTCGTCCCAGGTGCCGGTGTGGATGTTGAACAGCAGCGTGCGCGAGGCATTGGTGATGTCGGTCGCGTGGATCCGCCCACCGGTGAGCTGCCACAGCAGCCAGCTGTCGATGGTGCCGAAGGCCAGTTCGCCCCGTTCGGCGGCGGCGCGGGCCCCCTGAACGTGATCGAGGATCCAGGCGATCTTGGTGGCCGAGAAGTAGGCGTCGATGACCAGCCCGGTGCGGGAGCGAATTCCTTCGGCGTGACCCGCGTTGCGCAGGTCGGCGCACAGGGGCTCGGTGCGGCGGTCCTGCCAGACGATGGCGGGGTGGATGGGCTGACCTGTGCGGCGGTCCCACACCACGGTGGTTTCGCGCTGGTTGGTGATGCCGATGGCCGCGATGTCCGCGGCCGTCAGACCGGCCTGGGCGATGGCGGTTCGGGCGGTGGCGAGCTGGGTGGTCCAGATCTCCATGGCGTCGTGTTCGACCCAGGCTGGCTGCGGGAAATGCTGGCTGAACTCGCGTTGGGCCATGGCGCACACCCGGCCCTGGTCGTCGAACACGATGCTGCGCGAGCTGGTGGTGCCTTGATCGAGGGCGAGCAGGTATCGGGGCATGGTGCGGCTCCGGCGGGGAGGTGGCGGTCAGGATAGCGTGTCGTCCACACGGGCAAAGGCCGGTCATCCCGGTTGTCTCGGGCGCGCGCTTCCGCTAGAAACGGTGCATGCCTGCATTGCCAACCCCTTCCGCCGTGACTGAGCACGCCACCGACTTCGACGTGGCGGTGATCGGTGGGGGCGTGAACGGTTGCGGCATCGCTCGCGATCTGGCGGGGCGGGGCTGGCGGGTGCTGCTGGTGGAGCAGGACGATCTGGCCTCGCACACGTCGTCGGCCTCGACCAAGTTGATCCACGGCGGGCTGCGCTACCTGGAGCACGGGGAGTTCACGCTGGTGCGCAAGGCGCTGCACGAGCGCGAGGTGCTGCTGCGCAGTGCGCCTCACATCATGCGGCCGCTGCGCTTCGTGATGCCGCACGATCCGGTGTTGCGTCCCGCGGGGTGGATCCGGCTGGGCCTGTTCCTGTACGACCACCTGGCGCACCGCGATTGGCTTCCTGACAGCGAGCACCTCGATCTGCGTCTCCACCCCGCTGGCGCTCCCTTGCGGACGGCTTATCACGAAGGCTTCGCCTACTCCGACGCCTGGGTGGATGACGCCCGTCTGGTGGTGCTGTGTGCGTTGGACGCGGCGGAGCGCGGGGCGACGGTGCGCACGCGCACCCGGTGCCTGGGGGCTGAGCCTCTGGGGTCGATGGGTTGGAGGTTGCGTCTGCAGGGCCATGGCGCGGGACAGAACGTGACCTCGGTGCAAGTCCGCGCGCTGGTGAACGCGACCGGGCCGTGGGTGGAGCGTTGGTTGCGCGAGGGGGTGACGGGTGGGGGGGCGACCCAGCGCCACCTGCGTCTGGTCAAGGGCAGCCACATCGTTGTGCCCCGGCGCTTCGAGCATGGGCAGGGCTACCTGCTGCAGAACCCGGACCGGCGCATCGTCTTTGCGCTGCCCTACGAGCAGGACTACACCCTCATCGGCACCACGGACCAGGAGTACACGGGGGACCCGTCTTCGGTACAGATCGACCCGGGCGAGATCGACTACCTCTGCGAACAGGTCAACCGCTATTTCCGTCAGCCGGTGCGGCCCGAAGAGGTGGTCTGGAGCTGGTCGGGCGTGCGCCCGCTGCTGGACGATGCGTCAGGGTCGGCGTCGGCGGTGACGCGGGACTATCTGCTGGAGAACGGTCCTGAGGGCCTGCCCCCGCTGTTGTCGGTGTGGGGCGGCAAGATCACGACTTTCCGAAAACTGTCGCAGGATGCGGCCGATCGTGTCGGTGAGCGCCTGGGACAGTGCCGTGCGGCGTGGACCGAATCGGCGGTGCTGCCGGGCGGAGATCTGCTGCCCTGGGTGGGCGTCTTGCAGCGCCCCGATGTTGATTTCGACCGGTTCGCTCGGGCCTTGGCCCACCGGCACGCCCGCCGGCCCGAGGCCTGGGTGCGGCGCATTGCGCGGGCGTATGGGTCGCGTGTGGTGCGTTGGCTGGAGACGCCGTCCGGTGCGGAGGCCGACCTGGGGGCGGAAGTGGCGCCCGGACTGTTCGAGGCCGAGCTGGAGCACCTGCGTCAGGTGGAGTGGGCG
>CAYRBG010000165.1:0-6469 GCA_964422355.1 uncultured Sphaerotilus sp.
GTACACATCCGGGCCGGCGCACTCGTAGATCTGCCCGGCGGTCTGCGGACGCATGAGGCAGCATGCAATGGCCCGGGCCACATCCCCGACCCACACCGGCTGAAACTGCGCCGAAGCCCCCGCCAGCGGCATCACCGGAAACACGCGCTGCAAGCCGGCAAACAGATTCATGAACCGGTCCTCGGCCCCGAAGATCACGCTGGGCCGCAGCACCGTGCAATCCAGCCCGCTGGACCGCAACACCCGCTCCCCACGCGCCTTGGTGCGCAGGTAATGGGAGGGCGCGGGATCGCCATCTTGCAGGGGCACCCCCAGAGCGCTGATGTGCACCAGACGCGACACGCCGGCACGTCGGCACGCCACCCCCAGAATCTCGGGCAACTTCACGTGCACGTGTTCGAAAGCTGCCGGGGTCCCGTGCAGGATGGCCACCAGATTGACCACCGCATCGCAACCCACCAGCAGCCGCTCCAGCTCGTTCGGATCGTGCACGTCCGCACGCACCAACTCCACGCCCGGCAAGCTGGCCAGGGCACGATGGCGCTCTGGATTCCGGCTCGGAATCCGCAGGGAAGACGCGCCGTTCATGATTCGGGTCCAGTGCGCCGCAAAAGCGCGGCCCACAAACCCCGTTCCACCCAACACCAGCACTCGGCGGGGTCGCACCTGAACTTCGAAACCGGCTGAACCTGTCATGGCGTGGGCTCCGTCACCTCACTCACATCGGGCGCAGCACTCGCCGGCATGTCCTTGGGCACCACCTGGCTCCCCAGACGCGGCTTGAGCTGCACCACCTGCTGGCCGCCGAGGATGGCGGCATAGTCCGATGCATTGGACAACACCTTCTTGACGTAGTCACGCGTCTCGGCGAATGGAATGTTCTCGACCCAAATGGCCGACTCCAGCGGGGGACCCTGACGCCAGCGGCGCGGACGATTGGGTCCCGCGTTGTAGGCCGCAGCAGCCAGAGCCTGGGCGCCCTCGAAGTCATCCAGGATGAGACGCAGATAGCCCATGCCCAGGCGCAGATTGGCCACCCGGTCCGTCAATTGGCCGGGGCCGTAGGGCAGACCCAGCTTGCGAGCCGTCCACCGTGCCGTGGCGGGCATCACCTGCATGAGGCCGGAGGCGCCCACGTTGGAACGCGCGTCGGTGACGAAGCGCGACTCCTGGCGGATCAATCCATAGACGTATGCCGCATCGATGCCCACCTCCTGCGCCACGCCCAGCACCTCGTCGCGGAACGGGGTCGGGAAACGCTGCGTCATGTGCACCTCTTGCTTGGTGCGCTCACTCGTGTTGATGCAGCGATCCCAGATCTGGCGCTCGCAGGCGCGCTCGGCCGCCGCGAGCAGCTCCCGATCGCCCAGATCACGCAGGGCGTAGTTCCATTCGCGCACGGCTTCACCCCGCAGTCCCAGGCCGAACAGCGCCAACGAGCGATTCAGCCCGAGGTTCTGCGCGGCCAGCACCCGCTCCCGGTCGCCCAATGCGGCAGGTGCCGCAGGCAAGCGTTGCGAACGCCCCAGGTCCTCGGCCGCCAACTTGCCGTAAAAATGCGCTTGGCTCGACAGCCCCTCCAGGAGCGCGCGTGCGGCCGACCGCTGATCGTCCCCGCCCGAGCCCCGAACCGCCGTGGCTTGCAGGGCTCGCGCCTTCCAGTACACCCAGGCCGGGTCCGCCTGGCCGGCCGGCGACATGGCCGCCACCGCTTCCAGCACGTACTTCCAGGCGGGGCCGCCGGGTGCCTGCCGCAGCGCTGCACGGACTCGCCAGGCGTGCGTGTCGTCCCCCCAATCTCCCCCACGGGCATCCGGAATGGCTGCGGCCTGCCTGAACCAACCATGGGCTTCCGGCATCAATCGGATCGCCGCCTGACGCGCGATGGACGCCCAGACCGACGACCTGAGCGGCCCCGGCATCGTCTGCTGCCAGCGGGTTTCCATGGCGTAGGCCGCAGCGGCGGGATCGACCACGGCCCAGCGGATCAGCCCCAGCGCCACCCAGTTCGGTTCCACCGCCACACCGCCGTCTGCCCACTGGGTCAACACACTCCCGGGCTGCTCCCACAGCGTCGGAAACACCGTTCGAGCCGAGCCCTCGTCGATCAAGGCCACCGCCTGTCGAGCCGCCTTCAAGCGCCCGGCATCCGCGGCAGACCGCACCTTGAGCCACACCTCCTCGGTCCCCCAGCGACCCGCGCTCAACTGCTGACGGGCCATCTGCAGGCAGCCGTCATCGCCGTCGCGCTGCGCCGCCCAGGCCCCCCGAGCGGCCTCGCGAACATCCTCCCCGGCCAAGGTCCGCGACCACAGCGCGTAACAGGTGACCTCGCGGTCGTCGTTCATCCGAAAACGCGGGTAATGCTCGGCAAAACGCGCCCAGTCGCGCCGCTTGCCCAACTCCAACAGCCAGTCGTTGCGGAAGCGGTCTTCCACATAGCTGCCGGGCCAGCGCTCAAGGAACGCATCGGCTTCGTCCGGAGTCAGTTCCTTGATCCGAGCCAGGTGGAGCCAGTAGTCGGCCCACGACGCCAAGCGGTGCCGCGCGTTCATCAGTTCGTCGCGCTCCGTCGCCAGGCGTGCACGGTCGCCCCTGCGCCACGCTTCGCGCGCGCTCACGACCCGCCTGTCCAGCAGCCGCTCCTCAGCGGAAGCAGCTTCACCGAGAGGCGCCTCTTGCGCCAGCACCGGCGAGACGTTCGATCCCGCCAGCACCAGACTCAAGGCCATGCTCACCGCCGAGCATCGCCAACGCGAAGACACCTGCACCCACCGCATTGCCATTCCTTTGTTGTGATCGATATCCAGTCCGATGGTAACGGTCTGAACAATGGCTCCTCCACGCGACACCTTCCAATCCCGACACATTGCCGCTGGCAGGCAAGATACGGACAATTCCCAGCCATGAGCACCCTGCCGTTCAAGCTGCCAGAGCCCTCCCGTGACAAGGCCACGCTGCGCAAGCAGCTGCAGGCCGAACGCATGGGCATGACGGATCGGCATCAGCGCTCGGTGCATCTGCAAGAAGTGCTGCGGGTGTGGCTGCTCGCGCGCGAGGAAAAGACCATTGGCGCGTTCTGGGCCATCAAGGGCGAGTTCGACGCCCTGCCCGCCTTGTACCGCTGGGCCGAAGTCGACCCCAAGCGACGCATCGGCCTGCCCGTCATGGATCGCCAGACCAAGCACCTGCGCTTCCACGTCTGGTACCCCGGCTGCCCGATGGAAGAAGACGCCTTCGGCATCCTCAAGCCGAAGGACACCGAAGAGTTTCACCCCGAACTGCTGTTGGTGCCTTGCGTCGGTTTCGGCCCCAAGGGGGTGCGCCTGGGATACGGCGGCGGCTTTTATGACCGCACACTGGCGTCACTGAGACCCAAGCCCTTTACCGCGGGCGTGGGTTATGCGCACGGGTTTGTTCCGTGGCTGACCGCCGAGCCGCACGACGTGCCGCTCGACGCCATGCTGACCGAAGACGGTCCGGTGTGGGATCGCGATCACTGATCGATCGCATCAGAGGCGTCTGTACTCAACACGCATCGCTGATCCCAAAAACAACAAGGGCCGCAAGATGCGGCCCTTCCCTCCAGCACGCCCGCCTCCAAATGGGGCAGGCGGTGCGCTTGTCAGGCTTAAAACTTGTAGCCGACGCCCAGGCCGACCAGCAGCGGGTCAACCTTGACCTTGCCAGCATCCGCGCCATCCTTGCTCAGCATGAAGTCCATCTGGACCTTCTTGATGTCGAAATTCAAGGACAACTGCTTGTTCAACGGCACATCCACACCGGCTTGCAGGGCCAGACCCCAGCTCTTGTTCTTCAGGTCGTAACCAGGCTGCAGATTCACTCCATACAGGTGCGTGAAGTTCACGCCGGCACCGACATAGGGCTTGATGCCGTACGGCAGGCCGGTGAAGTGGTACTGAGCGGTCAACGTCGGGGGCAAGTGCTTCAGGGTGCCAAACGCGGAACCATTGACCGACACGTTGTGCTTTTGCGGATAGGTCAGGATCAGCTCAGCCGCGATGTTCGGCGTGAAGTAGTAGCTGAAGTCGACTTCAGGGATGACCTTGCTGCTCAGGCGGACATCCGCGCCAGCGACGTCGTCCTTGTTGGCGGGATCGACATTCACGGCACGGAAACGGGCAACGATGTCACCGGCCGACTGAGCCATGGCGACGGGAGCCAGAGCGGCGACAGCGAGGGCGATAGCAAGCTTCTTCATCATGGTAGGACTCCTGTGTTAGGAAACTCGGCCCGGCATGGGTTCTTGGGCCGGGTCTGCTTCCCATTACACCGATGTGACGCGTTGTGGCGCTTGCGCGACCTCAAACGCGCCGTCTCTCCGGGTATCCACCGTGTAGCAGTTGACTGATATCAATTGCGACGCCACCAAGACGATGTCTACACGCAACAGGCGTTTCCCAGTCGCCACAACTTCAAGCGCTCAGATTCAGCCGGCGGCAGATCTCCAGCACCGTGGCGCTGCTGTTCATCGTGTAGAAGTGCAGCGCGGGCACGCCTTGCCGGACCAACCGCTCGCACAGCTCGGTCACCACATCCAGGCCAAAGGCCTTGATGCTGGCTGTGTCGTCTCCAAAGCTCTGCAGGCGCAGACGCACCCAGCGCGGCACCTCGGCGCCGCAGCCGTCTGCAAAGCGCAGGATGCCGCTGGAGTTGGTGATGGGCATGATGCCCGGTACCACCGGCGCGTCCACGCCCAGCTTGCGCACGTCGTCCACATAGCGGAAGTACGCGTCGGCATTGAAGAAGAACTGCGTGATGGCCGAATCCGCCCCCGCCTTCACCTTGGCGGCAAACGCCTGCAGATCGGCTTCGGGCGACTTGGCCTGCGGGTGCATCTCGGGGTAGGCCGCCACTTCAATGTGGAAGTGGTGACCCGTCTCGGCGCGGATGAAGGACACGAGGTCCGCCGCATAACGGAACTCGCCCATCTGGCCCCCGTAGCCGCTGGGCAGGTCGCCGCGCAGCGCAACGATGCGGCGCATGCCCATGGACTGGAACAGCGCCAGCTTCTCGCGCACCGAATCGCGCGTGGCACCCACACAGGTGAAGTGCGAGGCACCGTCCTGGCCCTCGTCGAGGATGGCTTGCACCGTCTGCAGGGTACCGTCCTGGGTCGAGCCGCCCGCACCGTAAGTCACCGAGCAGAACTGCGGCTTCAGGGCATACAGCTCCTGACGCGCAGCCGCCAGCTTGACGGCCCCTTCGGGCGTCTTGGGTGGAAAGAACTCCAGGCTGATCGGGAGGGAAGTCAAAGGGTTCATGTCGAATCCGGAATGTCAGGGTGCAGGCGTCGACCGAGAGCGCTCAGGTGGTCGCCTTCTTGGGCGTCGACTTGGCGATGGGCTTGTCGCCTTCGGCCAGATGGCGCGCGTGCAGGAAAAACTCGGTGTTGCCGTTGCCGCCGGTGATCGAGCTCTGGAAATAGGCCTTCACCTTGATGGCCGCGTCGCGACAGCACTGGCGCACACGCGTCTCCACCTCGTTGAACAGGGCCTTGTCGCGCACGATGCCGCCCTTGCCGATCTGCTCGGGCTGCAGTTCGAACTGAGGCTTGACCAGCACCAGCAGTTCGCCGGTCGGGGCCAGGTAGCGGAACAGCGTCGGCAGGATGTGGGTGAGCGAGATGAAGGACACGTCCGCGGTGATGAAGCCGAAACTGCCCTCGGGCCACTCGGCTGCAAACGGCGTACCGCTGACATCGCGGGCGTTGATGCCCTCATAGCTCACCACGCGCGGGTCGTCCTTGAGCTTGGCGGCGAGTTGACCGTGTCCCACGTCCAGGCCCACCACCTTCTCGGCGCCTTGCTGCAGCAGGAGGTCGGTGAAACCGCCGGTGCTCTGGCCCACGTCCAGGCAGACGCGGCCCTTCACGTCGATCCCGCACTGAGCCATGGCCCCCTCCAGCTTGAGACCCCCGCGCGAAACGAAGCGCAGTTCCGCGTCGTCTGTGATCTCGACCTGCGCACCCTCCGGCACGTCTTCGCCGGCCTTGGTCGGCACCACCCAGCCCTTGGGGCCGAGCCAGCGCACGGCCTTGCGCTCGATGAGTCGCTGAGCGGCCGAGCGGGTGGGCACCAGGCCCAGTTGGACGATCCGTTGATCGATGCGCATGAGGAGGCTTTCATTGAGGATCGACGCGCCGCCCCGGTTCATCCGGAGCAATGCGCCGATCGTTGGCACCCGGGAGGCCGGGCGCCGGGGCAGACGATCAATAGCGGTACGTGTCAGGCTTGTACGGGCCCTGCTTGGGCACGCCGATGTAGGCGGCCTGCTCGTCCGTCAGCTCGGTCAGCATGGCGCCGACCTTCTTCAGGTGCAGGCGCGCGACCTTCTCGTCCAGGTGCTTGGGCAGCACGTAGACCTTGCCCACGTCGTAGCCTTCCGAGTGGCAGAACAGCTCGATCTGCGCGATGGTCTGGTTGGCGAACGACGACGACATCACGAA
>CAYRBG010000166.1:0-6467 GCA_964422355.1 uncultured Sphaerotilus sp.
AGCAGGCCATCGACGACGACGCCAACCAGACCGGCCAGATGCTGGCCGCGCTGACGGGCCGCCCGCAAGCCACGTTCGCTTCCAAGATCGAAGTGGCTGACGGCAAGGCGACCGTGGTGCGTGAAGTGGACGGCGGTCTGGAGACCGTGACCGTGGCGCTGCCCGCCATCGTCACGACCGACCTGCGCCTGAACGAGCCGCGCTATGTGACGCTGCCCAACATCATGAAGGCCAAGAAGAAGCCGCTGGACACGGTCAAGCCCGCCGACCTGGGCGTGGATGTGACTCCGCGCCTGAAGACGGTCAAGGTCAGCGAACCGGCCGCACGCAGCGCCGGTGTGAAGGTGCCCGACGTGGCCACCCTGGTGAACAAGCTCAAGAACGAAGCGAAGGTGATCTGAACATGGCCGTTCTCGTCATTGCCGAACACGACAACGCGTCTCTGAAGGGCGCCACGTTCAACACCGTCACTGCAGCGGCCCAATTGGGCGAAGTGCATGTGCTGGTGGCTGGTGGTAACGCTGGTGCCGTCTCTGCATCCGCTTCGCAGATCGCCGGTGTGGCCAAGGTGCTGCACGCCGACGGTCCGTCCCTGGAGCAGGGCCTGGCGGAAAACGTCGCCGCCCAGGTGGTGGCTGTGGCTGGGGGCTACACCCACATCCTGTTTGCGGCCACGGCCGCGGGCAAGAACGTTGCCCCGCGCGTGGCTGCGCTGCTGGACTCGGCGCAGATCAGCGAAATCACCAAGGTGGTGAGCGCCGACACCTTCGAGCGCCCGATCTACGCCGGCAACGCCGTGGCGACGGTGCAAAGCGCCGATGCGGTCAAGGTGATCACCGTGCGCGGCACGAACTTCGACGCCGCAGCGGCCATCGGTGGCAGCGCTGCGGTGGAGAGCGTGGCGGCGGTGGCCGACAGCGGCCTGAGCGCTTTCGTCACGCGCGAGATGACCAAGAGCGACCGTCCGGAGCTGACGGCGGCCAAGATCATCGTCTCGGGCGGCCGTGCGCTGGGCAGCGAAGAGCAGTTCAACGCCGTGCTGACGCCGTTGGCGGACAAGCTGGGTGCGGCCCTCGGTGCCAGCCGTGCGGCGGTGGATGCGGGATACGCGCCCAACGACTGGCAGGTGGGTCAGACCGGCAAGATCGTGGCCCCGCAGTTGTACGTGGCCTGCGGCATCAGCGGCGCCATCCAGCATCTGGCGGGCATGAAGGACTCCAAGGTGATCGTGGCGATCAACAAGGATCCGGAAGCCCCGATCTTCCAGGTGGCCGACTACGGTCTGGAAGCCGATCTCTTCACGGCGGTGCCGGAGCTGGTCAAGGCGCTGTGATCCGACGTCGCGCGCCAGTCGCGTGACCCGAATGGGCGCCCCGACCTCTGGTTGCGGCGCCCTTTTTGTATCCGTCGTTCGCGTGGCCGGCCCTGCGTGGCGGGCCACCTCTCACCATCAAGAATAGGAGACAAACCATGAGCTATCGCGCCCCCGTCAAGGACTATCTCTTCAACCTCAAGGAACTGGCCGGCCTGGAGGGGCTGACGCAGTTGCCGGGGCTGGAGGAGGCCGGGCTGGACACCGCCCAGGCCGTGTTGGAGGAGTGCGCGAAGTTCAACGAGGCGGTCGTGGCGCCGCTCAACCATGAGGGCGACAAGAATCCCTCGTGGTTCAAGGACGGTGGGGTTACCGCCACGCCGGGCTTCAAGCCTGCCTTCCGGCAGTATGTCGAGGCCGGCTGGCAGGGGCTGCGGCACCCGACCGACTTCGGCGGCCAGGGCCTGCCGGCGACGATCGCCGCGGCCTGCAGCGAAATCGTCAACACCGCCAACGTCAGCTTTGCGCTGTGTCCGCTGCTGACCGACGGGGCCATCGAGGCGCTGCTCACGGCCGGCACCGACGACCAGAAGGCGTTGTACCTGCCCAAGATGATCGACGGCACCTGGACCGGCACGATGAACCTCACCGAACCCCAGGCCGGCTCCGACCTGGCGGCGGTGCGCAGCCGGGCCGAGCCGCAGGGTGACGGCAGCTACAAGGTTTTCGGCACCAAGATCTTCATCACCTGGGGCGAGCACGACATGGCCGAGAACATCGTCCACCTCGTGCTGGCACGCGTGACCGGGGCGCCGGCCGGGGTCAAGGGCATCAGCCTGTTCATCGTGCCCAAGTTCCTGGTGAACGAGGACGGCTCACTGGGGGCGCGCAACGATGTGCACTGTGTGTCCATCGAGCACAAGCTGGGCATCAAGGCCAGCCCGACGGCCGTGCTGCAGTATGGCGACCACGGGGGAGCGGTGGGCTACCTCGTTGGCGAGGAAAACCGCGGGCTGGAGTACATGTTCATCATGATGAACGCCGCGCGCTTCGCCGTGGGCCTGCAGGGCATCGCGGTGGCCGAGCGGGCGTACCAGAAGGCCGTGCAGTACGCCCGCGAGCGCGTGCAGTCGCGTCCGGTGGACGGCTCTGCCAAGGAGGCCGTGGCCATCATCCACCACCCCGACGTGCGCCGCATGCTGATGACGATGCGCGCCTACACCGAGGGCGCCCGCGCGATGGCGCTGGTGGGCGCGGCGGCCAACGACACGGCGCACCACCATCCGGACCCCGAGACGCGTGCGGCCAGCCTGGCCTTCTACGAATACCTCGTGCCGCTGATCAAGGGCTTCAGCACCGAGATGAGCCTGGACGTGGCGTCGCTGGGCATCCAGGTCCACGGCGGTATGGGCTTCATGGAAGAGACCGGCGCGGCGCAGTACCTGCGCGACGCCAAGATCCTGGCCATCTACGAAGGCACGACGGCCATCCAGGCCAACGATCTGGTGGGGCGCAAGACGCTGCGCGACGGCGGAGCCACGGCCAAGGCCATCGCGGCACAGGTCGAGCTGACCGAAGTGGCGCTGGCCGCGCGCTCCGACGCGGGGGCGCAGTCGTTTGCGCGGCACTTGCAGGCGGCAAGGCAGGCTTTCCTGGAGGTCGTGGACTTCGTCGTGGCCAACGCCAAGACCCAGCCCAACGCGGTGTTTGCCGGCTCGGTGCCCTACCTGATGCTGGCGGGCCACGTCGTGGCCGGTTGGCAGATGGGCCGCGCCCTGCTGGCGGCCGAGGACTGCCTCAACGAAGGCGAGGACACCGCGTTCATGCAGGCCAAGATGGCCACGGCGCGCTTCTTTGCCGAGCACCTGCTGACGAAGGTGCCGGGGATGCGGGATGCGATCGTGGCTGGAGGTGAGTCGGTGTGTGCCCTGGGGGTGGACGCCTTCTGATCGATGTGAGCAGCGGGTCTGTTAAGAGCCCGTTGCTTAGCGCCATCCTCGCTTCACCAGATCCAGGCTGAACAGCGCACACCCCAGCCAAATCATCACGAAGCCCTGTGCCCGCGCCCCCGCAAAGGGCTCGTGGTACAGCCACACCCCCAGCAGCAACTGCAGCGTGGGGCCGACGTACTGCAGCATGCCCAGCAGCGAAAAGGGGATGCGGCGTGCGCCCGAGGCAAACAGCAGCAGTGGGATGGCGGTGATCGGCCCGGCCAGCATCAGCAGGATCTGCACGGTGGGGGAGGTGGCCAGGAAGTCGGAATGGCCGTGTGCGCCGGCCCAGCCCAAGCCCAGCAAGGCCACGGGGGCGAGCAGCAGGGTCTCCATCGTCAGACCTTCGAGGGCGCCGAGGCTGGCGGTCTTGCGCAGGAAGCCGTAGCCGCCGAAGGTGATGGCCAGGGCCAGCGCGATCCAAGGCAGGCTGCCGAGCTGCCAGGTCATCCAGGCGACTCCGGCCGCGGCCAGAGCCACGGCGGCCCATTGCAGCCGGCTCAGGCGTTCCTTCAGCACCAGCCAGCCGATCAGCACGTTCATGATCGGGTTGATGAAGTAGCCCAGAGAGGCATCCACCACCCGGTGGTTCGTGACCGCCCAGATGTAGATGAACCAGTTGGCCGCGATCAGCAGCGAGGTGGCGGCAAAGCGGCGCAGCACGGCCGGGTCGCGCAGGGCGGCGCGCAGCCAGGCGCCGTGGCGTTTCCAAGCCAGCACGCCCACCACGAACAGCAGTGACCAGACGATGCGGTGGGCCAGCGTCTCCAGCGGGGCCACGCTCTGGAGCTGCTTGAAGTAGATGGGGAAGAGTCCCCAGATGACGTAGGCGGCGGTGGCCTGGAGGATGCCGGTCTGCATGGCGGGGCCGCTGCGAAGCGGCGGAGTGGGGCGCGACGGCGCGGCCAGCGAGCATAACCGCCGGGTCTTTGCGGGTGGTGGCGTCGGGGCTTCGGTCCTAGACTGGTACGCAAGGGGTCAATGGCAAGGCCGTCATTGACCGGATCGAACGAGAGGAGCTTTCCGTGTCCCTGCCTGCCCTGTTTGCGAACCTGCGTCTGCCGGTGATCGGGTCGCCGATGTTCATCGTCAGCCATCCGCCGCTGGTGATCGCCCAGTGCCAGGCGGGCATCGTCGGCTCGATGCCGGCGCTCAATGCCCGGCCGGCGTCGCAGCTGGACGATTGGCTGGCCGAGATCACCGAGACGCTGGCGGCCTGGAATGCGGCGCATCCCGAGCGCCCGGCGGCACCCTTTGCTGTCAACCAGATCGTGCACAAGAGCAACACGCGGCTGGAGCAGGACCTGGCGGTGTGCGAGAAGTACAAGGTGCCGCTGGTGATCACCTCGCTGGGCGCCCGTGTGGATGTCAATCAAGCCGTGCACGGCTGGGGCGGCCTAGTGATGCACGACATCATCAACAACGCGTTTGCGCGCAAGGCGGTGGAGAAGGGGGCCGACGGATTGATCGCCGTCGCGGCGGGAGCCGGGGGCCACGCGGGCGTCAAGAGCCCGTTTGCACTGGTGCAGGAGATCCGCCGCTGGTTTGATGGACCGCTGGCCTTGTCGGGATCGATCGCCACGGGGGGCGCGATTCTGGCCGCGCAGGCCATGGGCGCAGACCTGGCCTACATCGGCTCACCCTTCATCGCGACCACCGAGGCGCGGGCCAGTGACGCCTACAAGCAGTGCATCGTCGACTCGACCAGCGACGACATCGTCTACACCAGCCATTTCACGGGGGTGTCGGGCAACTATCTGCGGCCGTCCATCGTGGCCGCCGGGCTGGACCCGGACCACCTGCCCGAGCGCACGCCCGAGGCCATGAACTTCGGTGGCGACACGGCGGCCAAGGCCTGGAAGGACATTTGGGGTTGCGGTCAGGGCATTGCCGCTGTGGAAGCGGTGGAGCCCGTGGCAGGACGTGTGGCGCGCTGGACGCATGAGTACGCCCAGGCCCGCCATCGCCTGTGTGGGGCTTGAATCCGATCCTGTGGCGCTTCGGCGGCGATGGTGCCAAGATGCCTGGGGGATGGATCCCGCAGGGTGGAGGTGAACCCATGGTTCGGTTCGGTCGTGACACGCAAAGTGGGTGTGGCGCTTCCTCGGTCGCGGCGATCGCGCGCCGGATGGTGGTCTGGGGATGGATGGGGGTGATCGGTGCGGTGCAGGCCGGTGCGCCGGTGTGGAGCGAGCCGCCCGACGCCGTCGTCGGCGCAGATCCCCGCCTGCCCGCGCCGCAGTCGCAGCTCGTGCCGACGGTGCGCGTGGCCACCGCGGTCGGCTGGGTGCAGGACCAGAAGCCGGAGCCGGCCGACGGCCTGGAGGTGCAAGCCTACGCCCGCGGGCTGGACCACCCCCGCTGGATTCATGTGCTGCCCAACGGTGACGTGCTGGTGGCGGAGGCCAACCGGCCCGGCCCGTCGGTGTCGGGCGTGAAGGGCTGGGTCACGCAGTTCTTCATGAAGCGCGCCGGCGCCGGCTCCGCCAGCGCCGACCGCATCACGCTGCTGCGCGACACCAACGGTGACGGGGTCGCCGACGAGCGCCACGTGTTCCTCGACGGATTGCGCTCACCCTTCGGCATGGCGCTGGTGGGCGACCGCCTCTACATCGCCAATGCCGACGCACTGGTGTCGGTGCCCTATGCAGCGGGAGCCACGCAGGCTGCGGAGTCGCCCCGGCACGAGCTGGCCCTTCCGGCCGGCCGCAACCACCACTGGACCAAGAACGTGATCGCCAGCGAGGACGGGCGCACGCTGTACGTGACGGTCGGCTCCAACAGCAACATCGGCGAAAAGGGCATGGCCGAAGAAGAGGGGCGGGCGGCGATCTGGGCGTTTGACCGCTCCAGCGGCAAGGCCTCCGTCTACGCCTCGGGGCTGCGCAATCCCAATGGACTGGCGTGGGCACCGGGCAGTCCCCAGACCTTGTGGACGGTGGTCAACGAGCGTGACGGCCTGGGAGATGATCTGGTGCCGGACTACCTGACCTCGGTGAAGCCGGGCGGATTCTACGGCTGGCCCTACAGCTACTGGGGCCGCCATGTGGACGTGCGCGTGCAGCCGCAGCGCCCCGAGCTCGTGGCCCAGGCCTTGGCGCCGGACTTTGCGTTGGGTGCGCACGTGGCTGCCCTGGGGTTGAGCACCAGCGCAGGCCTCAAGG
>CAYRBG010000167.1:0-6400 GCA_964422355.1 uncultured Sphaerotilus sp.
GGGGCTGACGGAGGACAGCGGCCTGATCCGCCCCTTGGGCAACTGGGTCATCCACGAAACCGCCCGGCAGATCGGCGAATGGCTTCACGCCGGGCTGCAGGTGGCGCCGGTGTCCATCAATGTGTCCGCGCGCCAGTGTCTCGACCGCAGCCTTCCCCGCGTGATCATGCGGGCCCTTGAAGAACACAAGGTGCCGGCCAGACTGATGAAGGTCGAGATCACCGAATCGACCGCCATGTCCGACCTCGGACACCTTGAACAACTGCTGATGGAGCTGCGGGAAATCGGCGTGGACGTGGCCCTGGACGACTTCGGCACCGGCTATTCATCGCTGTCGCACCTCAAGCGGCTGCCCATCGGCCAGATCAAGATCGATCCATCCTTCGTGCGTGACCTGAACGTCAATGCCAACAGTGCCACCATCGTCCAGGCCACCATCGCACTCGCTCATGCCCTGGGCCTGCCGGTCGTGGCCGAAGGCGTCGAATCGCAACGGCAGCTGAAGTTCCTGCTGCAGCAGGGCTGCGACATCGTCCAAGGCTTCCATTTCGCTCCGCCCCTGTCCGGCGCGGACGCCACCGTGTTCCTGCGACACACCGCCGGTCGCCCCATGAGCCCCAACAACGGGACCACGCCGCGCAACACGCCCGACTCCACACAACCGGCCCTGCTGTTCGACTGAGGCTGAGCAAAAGCCGCGACATCCACACTTGCTTACATTAGCAACATCTCAAGTGTGATCATCGCCACGACACCGGCGCGAACCCGTGCTCGACAGGATCCGATCCCTTCGTTTACCTTGCGGCACCGGGAAAAAACCGTCGTATTTGCGCCAGCCTGAATGAAACAGCCCACGACCACTGCGGACGTCTACATCAGTCACACGCCCCAGGATCGACCTGCGGCGCAGCGGCTGGCCGCTGCGTTGGGACAGCTGGGCCTGCGCATCGCCAAACATCCGGCGGCAGCGCGGCTGACCTGCGTGATCTGGTCGGACAGTGCTGCCATCTCGCCGGAAGTCCAGGCGGAATGCGCCCAGGCCCGCAAGTCCGGATTCGTGCTGCCGCTGCAGACCGATCACACCGAGGTTCCGCACGGCATCGGCACCCTGCAGACCCTGCACATGGACGAGGCCAACGGCGGCTGGTCCGATGAACGGCTCAACGTGGTGCGGGACGAGATCCTGCGCGCGGTTCAGGGCAGCCGCCTGTGGAACGCCACGCCCGCCGCACAACGCGGCCGAAAACGCAGCGCCATGACGGGCACGGCTTCGTCCATGTCGCACACCCGGCCGCAGCGTCCGACCTGGCCCCGCAAAGCTTGGCGTGCCCTGGCCGTGATCGCGGGGCTGACCCTGGTCACCTGGGCGGCGTTGGACCTGCAGGAGCGCCTGTCGGCCCATCATCATCGGGACACCGGCCTGCGCCTGATGCTGGCGACGGAACCTCAGCCTGCGGAGGCCCTGCGCGAGCTCAACGAGGCCGTCCGCCTGCGGCCTCAGGACGCCGTGGCCCACTACCACCTGGCTCAGTTGAGGGTGATGCTCGGTCATGTGAACGACGCCAGAGCATCGATCACCGCCGCGCTGCAAGGCGGCTCCGGCCTGTCGAATGCACAACGCGACATGGCCCAGCAGCTTCTCGCCCGACTGAACACCCCTGAACCCCTGCCCCAATTGCCCCTGATCGAGGGTCGCCACGAACCTTCGGGCACGTGGAGTCTGGACACTTCCGGCCCACTGCGCATCGCACGTGCCGTGCCCCCGACCAACGCCGAGGTTCAGGACACCCGCGCGCTGGTGCAGAACCTGTTCGACGCCGAGGCGGACCAACGCCTGCACGCCGCCAGCCTGTTGGCCGCCACCCCCAGCGCGACCTCGGATGCCCTGCCGTTGGTCCTCGGCAAAGCCCTGGCCCTCACCCGTCCCGGACGGGAAACCGACATGGCGGCGGCCCATGCCCTGTCGTCGACCCTGCATCTGGCCCTCGCCGCCAGTGCCCTGACCCTGACCGATCAGCGCAAACCCCTGGAGGCCTTGCTTGCACCCATCAGCACGCCTCGGTGGGGGCAGCACATCGGCCAACAGGCCGAGCACCTGCGCACGCGGCTCAGCCAAAGTACAGCCGCGGTGCCGACGGTGCGCGTGATCCTGACCGACCCGCGTCAACGCCCCTGGGCCGATCACTTCGTCGCCCATCTGAACCGTGCGGGACTCAGCGGCACCGCCATTCAGGCCCCAGAACTGGCCGGGCCTGAACACACCCAGATCCGCCCCATGGGCAGCAGTCACCTGGGCGTGGCACGCTGGTTGCGCCAGGAGGCCATGCTGAGCTCCGGTGAAAAAGCCGCGACCGTGCTGGCGACGCGGCGTGGAGCGGAAGGACGCGACGAGTATGAGGTCTGGCTGGGCCGCGAGGTCTGCACCACGACCCAGGACCTGGCGGCCTGCCGACCACGCTGAACACGACCTTCAGCAGCGCACAGCGATCAGACGCGAGGCGCGCCGTCCCGGTGGACCGCCACCGACGCTCCACAACGCGACGCGCATCCGCCACAACCCGAGCCGCAGGACGACGCGGGCCCACGGGCGTCGGCTCGGCGCTGTTCCGCCCGCTGCGCCCAGCCCCGGGCGCCCATGAATCGAGCCATGTGGGAAAGACACCCCCACTCGACACGGCGCCAAGCCGGCACCCAGCGCAATGCCATGGCCCGCACTGCCCACACCGACACCAGGCCCACGACGGCCCACTGCCCCCATACCGACGACGCGGCCACCACCTTCAGGCCCCCAACCACCGGCTGACGTGAAACGTCAGCCACGCGGCGCCGTAACCCAACACCGCCAGATACGCAGCCGCCGCCCACATGGTGCGGACCGAATTGGTCTCGCGGCGGATCACCGCCAGCGTTGAAATGCACTGCGGCGCGAACACGTACCAAGCCAGCAGCGACAGCGCCGTCGGCAACCCCCACTGCGCACCGATCAGCGGCGCCAACTGCTCGGCGGCCTGCTCACCCGTCGCCGACAGCGCGTACACCGTCGCCAGCGCCCCCACCGCCACCTCACGGGCCGCCATGCCCGGCACCAGTGCGATGCAGATCTGCCAATTGAAACCCACCGGCGCGAACACCACCTCCAGCGCTCGGCCGATCCAGCCGGCCGCGCTGTAGTAGATGTCGGGCTGCGTGGCCCCTTCCGGCGCCCCTGGGAAGCTGCCCAGGCCCCACAACAGCACCGTCAAGGCCATGATGACCGTACCGACACGCTGCACAAAAACGCGCCCCCGCTCCAGCAGACCCAGAGCCAGGTCGCGCGGGTGGGGCCAACGGTAGGCCGGCAGCTCCAGCATCAGCGGATGTTCACCGCCCGGCGCATGCCCCCAGCGCTTGAGCACCAGCGCCACCACCAGTGCCGAAGCCACCCCGCCCACATACAGCCCGAACAACACCAAGCCCTGCAGATTGAACAGCCCACCGATCGAACGCGCCGGGATGAACGCCCCGATCAACAGGGCGTACACCGGCAGCCGGGCCGAGCAGGTCATCAACGGTGCGACCAGGATGGTCACCAGGCGGTCGCGCGGATGCTGAATGGACCGCGTGGCCATGATGCCCGGCACCGCACAGGCAAAGCTCGACAGCAGCGGGATGAAGGACCGCCCCGACAACCCCGCACCCACCATCAGGCGATCCAGCAGGAAAGCCGCCCGCGGCAGGTAGCCCGATTCCTCCAGCGCCAGGATGAACAGGAAAAGGATCAGGATCTGCGGCATGAACACCAGCACGCTGCCCGCGCCCGCCAGGATGCCGTCGGTGAGCAGGCTGCGCAGCGGGCCCGGCGCCATGGCCGCCTGAACGAAGTCGCTGGACCACTGCACGCCGGCCTTGATGCCGTCCATCAGCGGCACCGCCCAGGTGAACACCGCCTGGAACATCAGGAACAGCAGCACCGCCAGGATCGCCATGCCCCACCAGGGGTGAAGCAGCACGCGGTCGATGCGCTCGTCGAACGAGTCCTCAGCCGCGGGGGCCTGAACGCACTGCGACATCAGGCGTCCCACCTCGGCATGCAGGTCGGCCACCGCCCCTCGGCTGGGAACCTCGATGCGCCGCCCGTCGAGCAGGGACACAAGCTCGTGCGCTCCGTCGCGCCGCACGGCCACCGCTTCGACCACCGGCACGCCGAACTCCTGCTCCAGGCGCTGGCGGTCGATGTGCACGCCCAGGCGCCGCGCATCGTCCATCATGTTGAGCACCAGCACCATGGGCCGACCCAGCGCCCGCACTTCGAGGGCAAAACGCAGGTTCAGGCGCAGGTTGGTGGCCGAGACCACGCACACCAGCACGTCGGGCTGGGTTTCACCGGGCAGCTCGCCCAGGCACACAGCGCGCGTGACGGCCTCGTCCGGGCTCTTGGGGTGCAGGCTGTAGGTGCCAGGCAGGTCGAGCACCCGGTAACGGTGGCCGGAGGGCGCGATCATGCGCCCCTCCTTGCGCTCGACGGTCACACCGGCGTAGTTGGCCACTTTCTGGCGACTGCCGGTGAGGCGGTTGAACAGCGCGGTCTTGCCGCAGTTGGGGTTGCCGACCAGCGCGATGCGGGTCCAGGGCAACGTGGCGGCATCCACCGGGCTCATGATCGGGCGGCCGCCTCGCTCGCCGTCACCAGCACACGCTCCGCTTCGGTGCGCCGAAGCGCAAAGCGGGTGTGCCCCACCTGCACCGCCACGGGTTCACGCCCCAGCGGCCCACGCCCAATCACCCGAACCTGCTCACCAGGCACAAAACCCAGCTCGTCCAGACGTTGAGCGATCTCGTCCTCGGCGTGACGCGCCTGGACACTCGTGATGCGCGCAGGCACTCGCAGGGGCAGCTCAAACAGGTCCATGGGCCAGATCCGGTGGGTCAACGCATCGATCTTAAACAGGAATCGTTCTTATTGACAACCTTCGATCGATCAACGACATGATTTGACGCAAGAACCGAGCGCCCGCGCGGGACCTGCAGGCACCGCCCGCCTAGGGGTGAAGGGCCTCGTCCAGCACCTCAACCCAGTGCTTCACCGGAAAGGCCGAACCGGACTGCAGCTGCTGGATGCAGCCGATGTTGGCCGACACCAGCACCTGCGGATTGCGGGCCTCGAGCGCCTCGACCTTGCGGTCGCGCAGCGCCGTCGACAGTTGCGGCTGCAGCAGCGCGTAGGTGCCCGCTGCACCGCAGCACAGGTGGCTGTCGTTGCCGGCCAGTCGAACATCAAAGCCCAGCTCGCCCAAGGCCCCCTCCACGCCCCCGCGCAGCCGCTGGCCGTGCTGCAGCGTGCAGGGCGGGTGGTACGCGAGGCGCCCCCGAGACTGTCCTTCCGGCAGGGCCGGCAGACGCTTCTTGAGCGCAGGCATCAGGTCGGGCAGGAGCTCCGACAGGTCCCTGGCCAGCGCGCTGACGCGGCGGGCCTTTTCGGCGTACTCCAAGTCGTCGGCCAGCGCCTGGCCGTATTCCTTGACCGTCAGGCCGCAGGCCGAGGCATTGAAGACGATGGCCTCGACCGGCTCCACATCGCCCAGCCCCTCGACCAACGGCCACCAGGCGTCGATGTTGTGGCGCATGTTCGCCAACCCGCCTGCGTGGTCGTGCAGGTGCGAGCGCACCGCGCCGCAGCACCCGGCGTTGTCGGCGATCAGGGTCTGGATGCCGCAGGCGTCCAGAACCCGGGCCGTGGCGGGGTTGATGTTGGGGGCCAGCGAGGGCTGCACGCAGCCCTGGTGCAACAGAACCTTGCGGGGCCACGTGCGCGTTGGCCAGCGGGTGGCGCGCTCGCGCGCTTCGGCCGACGCCGGCGGCGGCAGCTTGGACTTCAAGGGCTCCGGCACCAGGGCACGGACCTTCTGTCCGACACGCACAGCCGGAGCGAACGCCGGCGATGTCAGGCCTTCACGCAGCATCCAGTGCACCCCGCGTTCGACCGCTGGACGCTCGACCTTGGCCTCCACCAGACGGCGCCCGATCTCCACCAAGCGCCCGTACTCCACACCGGAAGGACACGTGGTCTCGCAGTTGCGGCAGGACAGGCAGCGGTCCAGGTGCAGCTGGGTCTTGCGCGTGGGCGTCTGACCTTCGAGCACCTGCTTGATGAGGTAGATGCGGCCGCGCGGGCCGTCCAGCTCGTCACCCAGCAACTGATAGGTGGGACAGGTCGCGGTGCAGAAGCCGCAGTGCACGCAGCGGCGCAGGATGGCCTCGGCGGCCTCGCCGTCCGGGGTGCCGTCGTATTCGGGCGCCAGATGGGTCTGCATCAGAGCTCCGTCAGAAAGCGGCCGCGGTTGAACAGGCGGTCCGGATCGAACGATTCGCGGACCTCGCGGTGGATGCGGTCCAGCGGCGGCTGCAGCGGCTCGAACACCGG
>CAYRBG010000168.1:0-6400 GCA_964422355.1 uncultured Sphaerotilus sp.
TAGACGTAGCCGGTGGCGATTCGCCCGACCTCGTCCATGCGCGCATCGGTGGACGTGGGCGCCAGCAGGAAAATCGGATCCATCTCGGCCGTACGAAGGCGCTGCGCAAAGGCCTCGCACTCCTGCGGCGGATAGTCGACGATCAGCACGCCGTCCACGCCCGCCGCCTTGGCGTCGTCCACGAAGCGGTCTGGGCCGTAGCATTCGACCGGGTTGGCATAGCCCATCAAGACCACCGGGGTGACGTTGTCGGTCTCGCGGAAACGGCGCACGATGGCCAGCACGTCGGTCGTGCTGATGCCCTTGGCCAGGGCCCGCTCGCTGGCGCGCTGGATCACCGGGCCGTCGGCCATGGGGTCCGAGAACGGCACGCCCAGCTCGATCACGTCGACGCCTGCGGCCACCATGCCGTGCATCAGGTCGACCGTGACGTCGGCGTACGGATCGCCTGCGGTCACGTACGGAATCAGCGCCTTGCGGCCCTCGGCGGCCAGGCGGGCGAACGTCGCTTGAATGCGGCTCATTGGGCACCTCCTTCACGGCGCTCGGCCGCAAACTGCTCGCCGCCCTTGACGCTCATGCCGCGCTCCGACGGACGGGCGTAGAACTCGACGCCGGACAGGTCGGCCACCGTCCCGATGTCCTTGTCGCCGCGGCCGGACAGGTTGATCAGCACGATCTGGTCCGGACGCATCGTCTTGGCCAGCTTCATGCCGTAGGCGATGGCGTGGCTGGACTCCAGCGCGGGGATGATGCCTTCGGTGCGGCACAGGTAGTGGAACGCGGCCAACGCTTCCTTGTCGGTGATGCCGACGTACTCGGCACGGCCGATGTCCTTCAGGTAGGCATGCTCCGGCCCCACGCCCGGATAGTCCAGACCGGCGGACACCGAGTGCGTCTCGGTGACCTGGCCGTTGGCGTCCTGCAGGATGTAGGTGCGGTTGCCGTGCAGCACACCGGGCTTGCCCAGTTGCAGCGAGGCGGAGTGCTTGTCGGTGTCCATGCCCTCCCCTGCAGCCTCCACGCCGATCAGGCGCGTGTGCTCAAAAGGGATGTAGGGGTAGAAGATGCCCATGGCATTGCTGCCGCCGCCCACGCAGGCCACGACGGCGTCCGGCTGTCGACCGGCCAGCTCGGGCATCTGCGTCAAGCACTCCTCGCCGATCACGCTCTGGAAATCACGCACCATGGCCGGATACGGATGCGGACCCGCCACCGTGCCGATGATGTAGAAGGTGTTCTCGATGTTGGTGACCCAGTCGCGCATCGCCTCGTTGAGCGCGTCCTTGAGCGTCTTGCTGCCCGACTCCACCGGCACGACCTTGGCGCCCAGCAGGTGCATGCGGTAGACGTTGGGGCTCTGGCGCTTGACGTCCTCCGCCCCCATGTAGACCACGCACTCCAGTCCATAGCGGGCGCAGATGGTGGCCGTGGCCACGCCGTGCTGGCCCGCACCGGTCTCGGCGATCACACGCGGCTTGCCCATGCGCTTGGCCAGCAGGGCCTGCCCGATCACGTTGTTGATCTTGTGGGCGCCGGTGTGGTTGAGGTCTTCACGCTTGAGGTAGATCTGCGCACCACCCATCTCCCGGCTCATGCGGTCAGCATGGTAGATCGGGCTCGGGCGACCAACGAAGTGCTTGAGTTCGCGTTTGAACTCGGCAATGAACTCCGGATCGTTCCGGTAGCGCTCGTACGCAGCGCGCAGTTCATCCAAGGCGTGACTCAAGGTTTCGGCGACAAAGCTGCCGCCGTAGACCCCAAAATGCCCGCGGGCATCGGGTTGCTGATAGTCAAACATCTGAAACGTCCTGTGAGACACCGGATGCACATCCGGTAAGGTGTTCTGCTGGGGCCTGCGCCCCGCTCAATATCCGTTCTGGGCCTCGAACCGGCGGGCATCGGCCTCGCGCACGGCGGCACAGAACTCGCGCATCAGGGCCGGATCCTTGACGCCCTTGGACGCCTCGACGCCCGAAGACACATCAACGGCCCAGGGCCTGACCTGCAGCACCCCATCGATCACGTTTGCAGGATTCAACCCACCAGACAAAACGACCGGAGCGGTGACGCCTGCATTGGGAATGAGCGACCAATCGAACACCTTTCCACCACCGCCGTAGCCCTCGACGTGTGCATCGAGCAGCAGGGCCTGCGCCCCGGCGTACTGTTGGGCAAAGTCTAACAAATCGAAACCGGCCGTCATGCGCGCGGCACGCATCCAGGGACGACCGGCCGTCCGACATGCCTGCGGCGTCTCGTCGCCATGGAACTGCAGCAGCAGTTGCGGAATGGCCTCGCAGGCGTGCGCGATGTCTTCGCTCGATGCATTGACGAACAGACCCACGGGGGTGACGAACGGCGGCAAACGCAAGGCCAGCTCGGCCGCCCGCTCGATCGTCACATGGCGTGGGCTGCGGGGGTAAAAGACAAAGCCCAGAGCGTCCGCTCCGGCCTCAACCGCAGCGTCCACGTCCTGCTCGCGGGTCAGGCCGCAGATCTTGATGCGGGTACGGCTCATGCACAGTCTCCTACCAGCCCACCGGGCAGCGCATCGAAGGCCGGCGTGCGCCGCGGCAGGTCCAATTCTTCATCGTACAGGGCGGTCAGAAAGTACAGACCGTCCGGGGAAAACGTGGGGGCGGCGAGGGCCCGGTTGCGCGAGGCCAGCACGCCCCGCAGCCAATCCACATCGCGCACACCGCTGCCCACCATCACCAGGCAACCCATCAGGTTGCGCACCATGTGATGCAGGAAGGCACTGGCCTCGAAGTCAAAGCGCCAGAACACGCCATGCCGCGACACATCGATGCGGCGCAGCTCCTTGACGGGACTGAGGGCCTGGCAGTCGGCCGAGCGGAACGCGGAAAAATCGTGGGTGCCGATCAACACGGAGGCGGCATCCTTCAGGCGCTGGCCATCGAGCGGGCGAAACGTCCAGCCCACCCGTCCAAACTCCATGGCAGGTCGCACCACCGACTCCTGAAGGATGTAGGCGTACTGACGGCCGCGGGCCAAATTGCGGGCGTGAAAATGGTCCGGCACCTCGCGACACCACTGCACCGCGATGTCTTTGGGCAAGTACGCGTTTGTACCTCGAACCCAGGAATACAGATCGCGCTGACGATCAGTATCCAGATGCACGACCTGGTTCAGCCCATGAACGCCCGTGTCCGTGCGCCCCGCGCACACAACGTGAATCGGCGCTGCCGCAAATTGCGAGAGCGCCGATTCGAGATGGTCCTGGACGGTCCGACCATCCGACTGGCTCTGCCAGCCGTGATAGTCGGTGCCCCGGTAGGTGATTCCGAGAGCGAGACGCAAAGGTTCCGGGTCAGTTCAGGCTGTCAAACATCGCTTGGGCCTTGGCCTTGAGCGGGCCTTCGGCCTTCTCGAGAACCTCGGCCAGCAAATCGCGGGCACCTTCGTAATCACCGATCTGGTGAAACTCCTCCGCCAGCTCCAGCTTGCGGGCCAGAGGATCGGTGTCGTCTTCCAGATCGTCCAGACCGGTCAGACCCATGCCCGAAGTGGACATGCCGGTCAGCGGTGCCGGCTCGGACATCGTCGATGGCTTGTCCAGATCCAGCGAGATGTCGCTCAGATCCAGGGAGGGCGCAGTGACCGGTGCCTGGACCGGTGCGGTGGGCATGTCGCTGAGCTCGAAGTCGAGCGCACCCGAGGTCGTGGTCACCCCTGTGGCACGGGCCGAAGCCACCGTTTCCGATAGGTCCAGATCAGGCAACGACGACACCTGGAAACCGGAAGCGGTCGGCTCAGGCATGTCCGTGATCGGGCCTGGTTCGGAAATGTCCAGGTCCATGATGCTGGACGGACCCGCCTCTTCCAAGGTGATGTCCGGCACGTCGTCCAGACGGCTGGACGTCGGCACCACGGTCTGCGGCATTGTGGCCGCACCGAGCATCTCGCCACCACCGGCTTCAGCGGTCGAACCATGGGCCGGCTGGCCACCCGGCTCGTACAACGGATTGTCCGGATCGATCGAGCGCCCCATTTCCTGAGCCTTGGCCCAGTCTTCACCCTGGCCGCCGGTCAGCCCGTAGAGCTCACCAGCCAGCAGTTCAAAGCCCTTGGTGTCGCGGCGCTTGGCGTAGACCTCCAGCAGCTTGGTGCGGATGGCCAGACGCTCCGGGTTGGAGCGCATGGCTTCCTTGAGGATTTCCTCGGCCTGCAGGTCGCGACCGTAGGCCAGATAGACATCGGCTTCCGCGACCGGATCAACGTCACCGATGGCGTCGATCTGGCTCAGCGAATAGCTCATCTGCGACGAGCCGGAGGCAGCGCCACTGTCTCGCGTGTCCACGCGCTGACCGCCACTGGCACCGAAGAAGGAATCCGGCTGCAGACGACTCTCAAGGAAAGAGGTCACGCCCGGCTCGTCCTTGTTGCGACCGCGGAAGCGGTACCAACCCAGGCCCACCAGACCGGCCAACAGCAGGCCGGCGCCCGGCAGCGCAAACGGGCTCTCGGCCACACGCTCCATCAGGGAGCGATCACCTTCGGAGTCTTCGGCCGGAAGCTGAACCACGGGCGGCGGTGCAGGCTGCTCGGTCTTGCGAGGCTCGACCACCGGTGCCGATGCGGGCACAAACGCCGAAGCCGGAACGACAGGCGCCGACGCAGCCACCGGAGCAGAAGCAGGCTTGGGCAGCACAACGGGGGCCGAAGCGGGCACGGACACCTTGGGCGCCGATGCCGCAGCCGAAGCCGCCGTCGAAACCACCGCCGAAGCAGCCTTGGCAGGCGCGGCAGCGACAGAGGACGCTGCGGAAACCACCTTGCCGACCACGGCACCCGTGGCAGCCGACGCGGCACCACCGGCAGCCGAGGCACCGGCCTGAAGCTGCTTCAGCGCCGCCACGTTGCGGTTCAGTTCTTCAACGCGACTGGAAGCTTCCTTCGACGCACGCTCCTTGACCACCTTGTCTTCCAGGGTGGGACCCGAAGCAGCCACACGGCCCTTGTCCAGCTTCAGGCGATCCTGCGTCGGAGCGGTCGTCTGCTTGTGGTCTTCAACCTCGGTCTGCACCTTGCCTGCGGCCCGTCGACTCGGGGCAGCGGCCTCCGTCGTCGCCGGCACAGCCTTGGCCAGACGCTGGCGATAACCGTTGAAATCAGAACTCTGGGCACTGATGACCTTGCGGGCCTCGGCCGGAGAAACATCATCCAGCTGAGAAGCCGAAGGCAAGTTCAGGACCACTCCCGAACGCAGGCGGTTCATGTTGTTGCCGATGAACGCCGACTCGTTGTTGCGGTACAGACCCACCAGCATCTGGTCGAGCGACACGCCCTTGTGCGGCACTCGCGCCGCGATGCGCGACAGAGTGTCGCCAGGACGCACGCGGTAGCGCTGATCGCCGGACGGGGCGGACTCTTCACGCTCGACGCGAGCCGGCTTCTCGCGCACCGCAGCCTTGCGCGGCGCCGAAACCACCTCTTCTTCACGGGCGGCCGGAGCAGGCGCAGGTGCCGGACGAGCAACAACCGCCGGCGGCGGAGTCACAGGCGCGGACACCACTGGAGCGGGGGCCACAGGCAGCGTGGTCACTGCGGGTGCCGGTGCACGCGAGCCCACGGGCGGATCGAACAGCAACGTGTATTCGCGAGACAGGCGCCCGCTGGCCCAGCTCAACTCCAGAATCACGTCGACGAACGGCTCCTGCACCGGGCGGTCGCTGGTCAAGCGCAGGAATGCGCTGCCGTCCGGCCGGCGCTGCAAAACGACGTTGGTCGTGGGCAGCACGGGGCTGTAGTCCACCCCGGCCACACGGTAAGACTCGGGCGGCGCGACACGGGCGCGCAGGTTCGAGGCCTCCTCGGGGGTCAGGCTGGTCACGTCGATCTCGGCACGCAGTGGCTCGCCGACGGCCGACTGCACCGACAAGCGACCCAGACCCAGCGCCCAGACCGAGGGGGCTGCACACAACAGGGCAGCCGCAGCGGCCACGACTGCACCGCGATTCAGGACCGTCCCACGAACATGTTTCATGTGAGTTTTCAAGGCGTCTCCCACGCAGCCCGACGTTCTGTTACACGTCGAACTTCAGTCGGACCGGGCGCATGCCGCCCGGAATAAGCAAAAACACAATAGCATCAAGCAGATACAAAGACAAGCTCATGCAGCGGCTGACGTTCCCCTTGGAACCGTCAACCGTGCAGGATCTTGCACTTCGTTGGACTGCCACAACGACCGGGAAACGCCTTGGTACCTGGTCAAGCGTCCAGCAGGATGCGCAGCATGCGGCGCAGCGGCTCAGCCGCACCCCACAGCAACTGGTCTCCGATGGTGAAGGCACCGACGTACTCCGGCCCCATGGCCAACTTGCGGATGCGCCCCACCGGGATCGTCATCGTGCCGGTCACGGCCACGGGGGTCAGA
>CAYRBG010000169.1:0-6392 GCA_964422355.1 uncultured Sphaerotilus sp.
TGGACAGCTCTTCACCCTCGTACTGCACGGGGTAGAACAGCAGCGAGTTCTTTTCTTCAAAAACCGGCAGCACCGACTTGCGCGACACCGAGGTCCAGCAGCCGAACACGACCGAGACCTTGTCCTTGTCGATCAGCTGCTTGGCCTTTTCGGCGAACAGCGGCCAGTTGGAGGCCGGGTCCACGACCACCGGCTCCAGCTTCTTGCCCATCACGCCGCCCTTGGCGTTGATCTCGTCGATGGTCATCAGGGCCACGTCCTTGAGGACGGTTTCCGAGATGGCCATGGTGCCCGACAGCGAGTGCAGGATGCCGACCTTGATGGTGTCGGCGGCCTGGGCGAACAGCGGCAGCGAGAAGGCGGCCACGCCGACCGCCACAGCGGACAGCTTGGCGGCGAAGGAGCGACGGGAAGAAGACTGAGCGTTCATGTCTGAGTGACTCCGGGTTGGCTGAGGAAGTGCACTCAGTGTCTGGCTCGGGGGAATTTCACGGAATACGCCGGATGGCGTAGGTCCGTGAATCACCGCCCCATCTGCGGCACCCTGGACAACGCCAAGGCCGCTGCGGCATTGCGCGTCTCCACCCCCAGCTTCTCGTAGACGTGCTCCAGGTGCTTTTTCACCGTGGCGGGGCTGGAGCCGACGATGTCGGCAATGTCCTTGTTGGTCTTGCCCTTGGCCACCCAGTAGAGCACCTCGGCCTCGCGCGGGGTGAGGCGAAAGACCAGGCCCAGAGCGTCGAGCGCGGCCGCATCGTCGGACTCGCGCAGCACGATCATCCATTCGCCCTCGCCCGTGCACTCGTGCAGCGTGAACTTGAGGCGGCGCCCGCTGCCGGACGCCTCCAGCGTCACCGAAGGCGGATCGGCCACGACCCCCTCGACCGGCCCCAGGCGTGCCGCTTCCCGCATCAACCAGACCTGCAGGGCCTGCGGCGCGTGGCGCCCGTCTCCCTGGAAGTGCGCGTCCAGCATCTGCCGGGCCAGCGCCGTCTGCCAGATCAGGCGGCCATCGCTCACGCGCACCACCAGGGTGGCGTGGCCAAAGGCGTCCAGCGCGTTGCGCGCCTGCCGTTGCTCGCGGGCCGTGTGCGTGTGCGCAGCGATGCGGGCGATGACCTCGCGCGCCCGGATCGGCTTGGTCACGTAGTCCGCGCCGCCCGCTTGAAAAGCCGCCACGACGTGCTCGGTCTCGGTCAGGCCCGTCATGAAGATGATGGGGATGCCGGCGGTGCGGCCGTCGGCCTTCAGGCGACGCGCCACCTCGAAACCGTCCATGCCCGGCATCACCGCATCCAGCAGGATGACGTCGGGCTGGGCCTGGGCGGCGCGCTGCAGTGCCGTGGGACCGTCGGTGGCCACGAGCACGGTGTGGCCGCTTTCGTCGAGCGCGTCGTGCAGCACGGCCAGGTTGTCGGGCACGTCATCGACGATGAGCACCACCTCGCCCTGCGTGCGGTCGAGGGCGCTCGCCGGCAAGCCGGGCCAGAGGGGCGTGTCAGGAGGGGGCATTGAGGTCGTCATCCGCATGCAGGGCCTGATCCAAGAGGGTGCCCAGCCCATCGAGCTGGAAGTTGCGCGCGAGGTCACGCAGCCGCGCGGTGAAGGTGCCGGCGGCCGGGTCTTCGGCATCGATCTCGTCAAGCTTGCGCATCAGGCCACGAACATAGCCCAGCGCCACCAGCTCGCGCAGGGCGGTCAGGTCTTCCCGCCCAGGGAGAGGGACAGCGCAGGGCGTGTCGGGAAGCGCAGTGGAAACAAGCGGAGGACACCTGACATCCACCGGTGACGCAGGTCCAGTCGCGGGCTCCGGCGCAGCGATCCACTCCAGCGCCAGCCGGCGCCCCAGCCAATCGAGCAGAAGCGCCACACGCACCGGCTTGACGATGAAGTCCTGGGCCGTGATGCCCACATCGTTGTCCAGCGCCTGATCGAAGGCGTTGGCAGACACAATGGCGGCGGGGGCACCGCTCAATCCCTCGGCGCGGATGCGGCGCAGTGTCTCCCAGCCGTCGATGCCGGGCATGGCCAGGTCCATGAAGATGGCGTCGGGCCGCTGCGAGGCAGGCAGCACTCGCAGCAACTCCAGCGCCGCAGAGCCCGAGGGCGCCGTGCGCAGCTCGAACCCCAGCGGCGTCAGCAGACTCACCAGCAGGCCGCGATCGTCCTCCTCGTTGTCGACCACCAGCAGGCGGCGCCGGGGCCCCACGTAACCCGTGCGCACCGGCGCCCGCAGCACCCGCCGCGCCTCGGCCGCACGCAGCTCGGGCAGGAACAGCCGCACGCGGAACACCGTGCCCACGCCGGGCCGGCTTTCCACGGTCATTTCGCCGCCCATCAGATCGGTCAGCATGCGGGCGATGGTCAGGCCCAGCCCGGTCCCCCCGCTGACGACCGCCGACGCGCCGCCGCGCTCGAAGGGCTCGAACACGCGGGCCAGCTCCTGCTCGTCCATGCCCGGCCCGGTGTCGCGGATCTCGAAGCGCGCCATCTGCAGCGCGTAGCCCACAGAAAACGTCACCCCGCCCTCGCGCGTGAACTTGACGGCATTGCCCAGCAGGTTGATGAGGATCTGGCGCAGCCGCTTCTCGTCGACGCGCACCACCTGCGGCACCGCCGGGTCCAGCTCGGCCGCGAAGCGGATGCCCTTGGCTGCCGCCTGGAGCTCAAACAGCCGGGCGATCTGCTCCACCCCTTCGCGCAGCAGCATGGGTGCCGGATCCAGGCTCAGCTTGCCGCTTTCGATGCGCGCGATGTCCAGCGTGCCCTCAATGAGCGACAGCAGGTGATCGCCCCCGCGCTTGATCACGCTGACGGCCTGGCGCCGGTGCGGCGGAATGGCCTCGTCCTCGTCCAGCAGTTGCGCATAGCCGAGGATGCTGTTGAGCGGCGTGCGCAGCTCGTGACTGATGGCCGAGATGTAGCGGCTCTTGGCCTGGTTGGCCGCTTCGGCCTGGGCCTGGGCGCGCTCGGCCTCGGCCTTGGCGGCCTGCAGCTCGATGTCGGTCTGACGGCGGCGCTCGACCTCCAGGCTCAGGGCCCGGGTCTGGGCGTTCAGCGCCTCGGTCTGGCGGTTCGACTCCTCCTGCGCCACCCGCCGGCTCTGGTGAGCCAGCACCAGCCACCACACGGCCACGCCCGAGACCAGCAGCAGCGCCGCGTAGGCCTTGAGAAACGCCCCTCTCAAGGCCGGCTCCAGCAGCGCCGCCACGTCCGGGCGCTCCAGCCGCAGCCCCACCCGCTCGTGCTGGTACAGCAGCACCAGCAGCAGCGCGAGCATGGGCACCACGGCCAGCATCAGCAGCAGAAAGTGCCCCAGTCCACGCTCCAGCGACGCCTCCAGCGGCCGCGGCAGCACCGAGCGCAGCACCCGCGCCCACTGGGCGGACAGGCGGGCGTCCGGCTTGCAAAGGTCGTGGCAACGCACGTCCAGCGTGCAGCACAGCGAGCAGATGTCGTCCTCGTAGGCCGGACAGCGGGCCGTGTCCTCGCGCTCGTACTCGCGCTCGCAGATGCAGCAGCGGTGCAGGCGCAGCACGCCCGGCTGGCCCAGGCGGGCATACGGGGCCGCATCGGGATCGCTGATGCCCCCCGCACCGGTTGCCGGTGCAGCTCCTGCACGGAATCCCTCGCGGACACCTGCGTCGACTCCGGCCTCTGCGGCGGGCATCGGCGGCAGTCCCGCGTCGGCCACCACCGTGGGGCGCCGCGCCAAGTAATAGCGCCCCTTCGTCTTCCAGGCAATGAGCGGCGCGGTCACCAGCGCGGCCACCAGCGCAATCAGCGCCGACCACGCCTGCGCCATCTCCCCGAACACACCCAGGTGAGCCACCACCGACAACACGGACGCGATGCCCATCGCACCCACACCCACCGGGTTGATGTCGTACAGGTAGGCGCGCCGAAACTCGATGCCCGGCGGCGACAGCCCCAACGGCTTGTTGATGACCAGATCCGCCACCACCGCCATGATCCAGGCGATGGCGATGTTGGCGTACAGCCCCAACACACGCCCCAGTGCCTGGAACACGTCCAGCTCCATCAGCATCAGGGCGATCAAGGTGTTGAACACCACCCACACCACCCGCCCCGGATGGCTGTGCGCCACGCGCGAGAAGAAGTTGCTCCAGGCCAGCGAGCCGGCGTAGGCGTTGGTGACGTTGATCTTGAGCTGCGAGACGATGACCAGCACCGTGGTCGCCGCCACCGCCCACTCGTAGTTCGAGAACACGTCCTCGAAGGCGGCCAAGTACATCTGGTTCGGGTCCACCGCCTGCGTGGCCGGCACCATGCGCTGCAGCGCCAGAAACGCCAGCAGCGCCCCGCCCAGCATCTTCAGCACGCCTGGAATCACCCAGCCCGGACCGCCCACCAGCGTGCCCAGCCACCAGCGCCACCCCTGCGCCCGGATCGGCGCCCCCGGCCGCCCCTCGGGCATGAAGCGCAGGTAGTCGGCCTGTTCGCCCATCTGCGTGATCAGCGCGATGCCCACCGTCATCGCGGCGCCAAAGGCCAGGCCGTTGAACCCCGTCAGCCCCGCGGTGCCACCGTAGCCCGTCAGCTCACCGACGATGCCCGGATTGCGCTCGAACACGTACACATAAGGCAGGATCAGCAGCACCAGCCACACCGGCTGCGTCCACACCTGAAGGCGGCTGATCACCGTCACGCCGTGCGTCACCAGCGGAATCACCACCAGCGCGCAGACCAGATAGCCCCAGGCCGGCGGAATGTCGAAGGCCAGCTCCAGCGCGTAGGCCATCACCGCCGCTTCGAGCGCGAAAAAGATGAAGGTGAAGCTCGCGTAGATCAGCGAGGTCAGCGTCGAGCCGATGTAGCCGAAGCCCGCGCCGCGAGTGAGCAGGTCCATGTCCACGCCGTAGCGCGCGGCGTAGGCGCTGATGGGCAGCCCGGCCAGGAAAATCAGCAGCCCCGTCGCCAGGATGGCCAGCGCCGCATTGACGAAGCCGTACTGCACCAGCAGCGTCGCACCCACCGCTTCCAGCACCAGGAAGGAGGAGGCCCCAAACGCGGTGTTCGCCACGCGCCAGCCCGACCACTTGCGCGCCGCCCGCGGGGTGAAGCGCAGCGCGTAGTCCTCCAGCGTCTCGCTGGCCACCCAGGCGTTGTAGTCGCGGCGGATCTTGATGACGCGCTGCGGCGCCTCCCCCATCGACGGGAGCAGGGGGGCGACGGACGGCTCGGGCATCTGCATGACGCCCCCCTGCATCAAGATCCGCACCAACTTCGCTCAAACTGGCATTCATCGTGCAAAGTCGATCGCCATGGAACTCACCCCGCGCGAAAAAGACAAGCTGCTGATCTTCACCGCCGCCCTGCTCGCCGAGCGTCGCAAGGCGCGGGGCCTGAAGCTCAATCACCCCGAGGCCGTGGCGCTGATCACCGCGGCGATTCTGGAAGGCGCCCGCGACGGCAAGACCGTGGCCGAGCTGATGAGCGAGGGCAAGACGGTGCTCACCCGCGCCGATGTGATGGACGGCATCGCAGAGCTGATTCCGGAAATCCAGGTCGAAGCGACCTTTCCGGATGGCACCAAACTGGTGACCGTGCACCAACCTATTGCATGACGCACCACGTCAGGCCGCTACTCAGCGGCCTCCGCACCAAACCGTGAGGCACGCATGATTCCCGGAGAACTCTTCACCGACGAGGGCGAGCTCGCCCTCAACCCTGGTCGCCGCACCGTCACGCTGGTGGTCGAAAACGCCAGCGACCGCCCCATCCAGGTCGGCTCGCACTACCACTTCGCTGAAACCAACGCCGGCCTGCGCTTTGACCGCACCGCCGCACACGGCATGCGCCTGAACATCGGCAGCGGTCTGGCCGTGCGCTTCGAGCCCGGGCAGCAGCGCACCGTCGAGCTGGTGGCGCTGGCCGGTGACCGGCAGGTCTGGGGCTTTCGCGGTCTCGTGCAAGGAAAACTCTGATGGCCACCCTCGGAAAACGCGCCTACGCCGAAATCTTCGGCCCCACCGTCGGTGACCGCCTGCGTCTGGCCGACACCGACCTCATCCTCGAAGTCGAAGCCGACTACACCCTGCGCGCCGGCGGCTACGGCGAAGAGGTCAAGTTCGGCGGCGGCAAGACCGTGCGTGACGGCATGGGCCAGAGTCAGCGCGTCAACGGCCCCGGTGCCGGCGACGCGGTGGACTGCGTCATCACCAATGCGCTCATCGTCGACCACTGGGGCATCGTCAAGGCCGACATCGGCCTGCGCGGCCAGCGCATCGCCGCCATCGGCAAGGCCGGGAACCCCGACGTGATGCCGGGCGTCGACATCGTCATCGGCCCGGGCACGGAGATCATCGCCGGCGAAGGCATGATCGTCACCGCCGGCGGCATCGACACCCACATCCACTTCATCTGCCCGC
>CAYRBG010000170.1:0-6370 GCA_964422355.1 uncultured Sphaerotilus sp.
CGCATCGTCAACATCGCCGACATGAAACCGCAATCCGAGGTGTCGCACTGCCCCAGGAGCCCCGTGCGCTACGCCCTGGAAATGAACCAGGGCTGGTTTGCCAAGAAAGGACTGAATGCAGGCAACCAGATCTCAGGCCTTGCGGGAATCAATGTGGTCCGTCGATGAAAAGCGGATTCGGTGAGGTACTCCACTCGTTTGGTACAAGTGGCCGACTCGGACCCCGAGGCCCAGCCCCGTCCATTAAGGAAGGCCTGCAGAAGTCGTGGCTTGATGTGCTCGGACAGTGAACAGCAGGCCATTTAGCGGCGTAAACCCCAGGATCGAGCATGGATGGCGGCATTTGCCGCCCCCTGCGCCGATTCCGGACGCACTCATGCCATAGCCTCCTGCAGTTCCCTGCGCGCCATCCACAAATTGGCCAGTGCAAACAGCGTGTGCAACTGCGCCGTGTTCTTGGCCAGCCCCCGGTAGCGCACCTTGGTGTGGCCGAACTGGCGCTTGATCACTCGGAACGGATGCTCCACCTTGGCCCGGATGCTGGCCTTGATGCGCTCGATCTTGTCGATGATCCGATCGAGCGGCCGACTCAGATCCAGCGCTCTGCGTTTGCCCGGTCGCATCGCGATGTGCCAGTTCACGTCCGCTTTGGCATCGGCTCGCTTGTCCGCCCCTTGGAAGCCCGCATCACCGAACGCATCCGTTTCCTGCCCGTGCAGCAGGCTGTTGGCTTCCACCACGTCATTGACGCTGCCGGTCGTGCCTCGCACCGTGTGCACCAGCCCCGAGTCCGCGTCCACGCCAATGTGGCACTTCATCCCGAAGTACCACTGGTTGCCCTTCTTGCTCTGCTTCATCTCGGGGTCACGCTCACCCGAGGCGTTCTTGGTCGAACTCGGCGCGGCGATCAGTGTGGCATCGACCACCGTGCCCTGCTTGAGCAGCAGCCCCTTGGCCGTGAGCAGATCGTTGACCGTCTGCAGGATCTGCCCAGCCAGCTTGTGCTGCTCCAGCACATGACGAAACCTCAGGATGGTCGATTCGTCGGGCAGTCGGTCGTCCCAGCCGCCCAGCCCCGCGAAGTCCCGAAACAGCGGCACATCGTGCAGCGCGTCTTCCATCGCCGGGTCCGACAGGTTGAACCACTGCTGCATGAAGTGCACGCGCAGCATCGCCTCGGCAGGAAACGGCGGGCGCCCACGGCGTCCCTCGGGCAGGTATGGCGACACCAAAGCCACCAACTCCGACCACGGCACCACACGCTCCATCTCGCCGAGAAACTCCCGGCGCCGTGTGCGCTTGCCCGATTGGCCCAGTCCCAGACTTTGTTGCTTCATGGCTGCGATGGTCTCAGCTCTTCACATCCGCGCCAAGCACGACCGCTTCCGACTTGTGCAGACCTTCCTTAACGGTAGAAACTCACTGCGGGGGCAAGCCGAGTACCTGCCGCAGTTGCGAAGCATCGGAAACGTACTGAATCGACGTGACTTTTGAATCACGCATCGTCATCACAGTCACCGCACCGACGTGACGAGGCAGATCTGCCACAGAGAAGGCGTTACGGGCCAGGGCCATCGTGAAGGGCAACTTGCGCAGCTTGGGCAAGGCGAACATCTGGGTGATGAGGGCCGGCATCCCGCTGATGTCCGAGACATAGACCGCCCCGAGTCGGTCCAGCACACCGGAGGGCTGTGACGCCAGCACGCCGCTGACCCAGTCGCTGACCGGCTTCTCGCCCGAGAAGATGACGAGGCGGGTCGTGGCGTTCACCTGCACCGGGCGGTCGTGTTGATCGACGAGATTCAGCGGCTCCAGCGTCTCGCCGACCCCAACGGTAGCGGCCGAGGCCAGCAGCGGCACGGTCAGCGCCAAGGCCGCACAGGCCTGAACGGCCCGATGAATCGCGCGGGACATGGCAGAGGGAGTCAAGGTCAAGGTCATGGGCGGGGCTCTTCTTTCTATCTCAACTTTCCATCTCAATGGGCGTGGTCCGTGCACGCAACGCGACCGTCCGTGTTCACCATGTGGTCGGCCATGCTTTCGAATGCCTTCAGCAGGGTGTCGCGCAGCTCGACGTCAGGCACGGTCTCGTCCAGGGCCTGGCGCATGCACAGCATCCACTCGTCCCGTTCGACCAAGCCAACCCGATAGGGGGCATGGCGCATGCGCAACCGAGGGTGGCCGCGCTCCTGCTCGAACAGCGGGGGCCCGCCGAACCAGCCGCTCAGGAACTTGAACAGGCTGTCGGCGCTGCCCGCGAGGCTGTCCGGGTGGATGCGGCGCACGGTGTAGGCCTCGGGGAGCTCGTCCATCAGCTCGTAGAAGCGGTTCACCAGGGCGTGGATCACGGGGGCGCCGCCCAGGCGGGCGTACACGCTGTCGGCCACGGCGGTGACGGTGGGGGTGAGTTGAGGGGTCATGGAGGGCTTTCAGGGCGTCAGCGGTACTGGCGCAGGTAGTTCCACTCGAAGGCACGCTTAGCCCAGTGGAAAAGGCGTGTGGAGGGCAGGATCACGTTGCGCTGTGGCGTGCGCCAGATCAGCGTGCCGTGGTCGATGGCGTCGACGATGCAGATGAGCTCGACCTTGAAGGTGGTGTGGGCGGGTCGCCCCTCCTGCTCCGCCAGCAGGTTGTCCGCGGCGGCCACGGCCTGCAGATCGGCCATGTGGGCCTGCTTGGGCATCCAGTCCGGCCCGGGAAAGCTGCCGGAATCGCCCACCACGTAGATGCGCTCCTGCCCCACCACCCGACACTGGGCATCGGCCTGCAGCAGTCCCCCCGGCGACCGGGGCAGCTCGGTGGCGTCGAACCAGGCATTGCCGGTCATGCCGGGCATGAACAGGATGAGGTCGGCCTGAAAGGCGCCTCCCTCGGTGAACACCCGGTCGGCCTCGAAACGCTGGAGCTTGTGGCCCAGGTGGGTGCGGATGTCGCGGCGCTTCATCTCGGCGAGCAGATGCTGCACTGCCTTGGGGCCCAGCCTGTTGCCGGGCTGATCCGACGGGTTGAAGAACACCAGCTCGAACCGGTCGCGTCGCCCTTCGCGCCGCAGTTGTTCGTCGATGCCGAACAGGAACTCGAACATCGGCCCGCCGCGCACGGCGGTGGGTTCGTTGGGATTGCTGGCAAAGCCGACGGCAATGGTGCCGCCCTGCAGGGCCTGAAGCCGATCGCGGATGCGCTCGGCGGCGGCAATGCCTTCACAGGGCGTGATGGCGTGCTCGATGCCCGGCAGCTTCTTGAGGAAGCGCCCGCCGGTGGCGATGATCAGCGCGTCGTTGTCAACCTCACCCGCCGAGGTTCGCACCACCCGGCCGTCGTGCGCCAGACCGGTGACTTCCGCTTCCACGAAGTTCACGCGGTGACGCCGGAAGAATGGCCCCAGGGGCACGATCAGGTCCCGGCGCGAGCGCAGGCCGCTGGGAATCCAGATGATGCCGGGCAGGTAGTGCAGCTCGGCGCGGGGCGCCACCAGCGTGATCTCGATGTCGGCGCTGCGCCGGCGCAGCTCCCGGATCGACGACAGGGCGGCAAAACCGGCCCCCAGCACGGTGACACGGAAGGTGGAACGGGCGTTCGCGGTCATGGAGCGGTCCGGGTGGAGAAGGATGAAGGGGACGGGGGGACGGCTCCGGCTCCGGCTCCAGCTGCAGCCGAGACGGGTGCGGCGGGCAACGACCGGACCCGGGCCAGAAATTCATCGCGCCCCACGCCACCGAACCAGGGGTGCCAGCGGCGCTGTTCCAGCACGTTGGACACGGTGCGGGCGCGTCGGGCGTGTCCGCTGAACAGCAGGGTCTCGACGGGGAGCCTGAAGACGCACCCGGTGACGCTGTCCCACAAGGCTTCCGGCAGGGCCGGCCGGGGCTGGTGGGGGCAGGCATCGACCGCCAGCAGGCCTCCGCAGAACAGGCGGTCGCGCCAGAGGTAGCTCAGGCAGCCGGTGGTGTGTCCAGGGGTCGGCATCACGCGAATCACCTCCTGACCCAGGATCAGCCGTTCTCCGTCCGCGCCGGGTCCCAGGGGCGGCACATGCACGACGGTGGGCGCCTGCAGGGCATCCAGCGCCTGTCGCTCGCCCGGGATCACGTCGTCGTGCTCGTGCGTGCGCAGCACCCAGCGCAGACGCAGGCGGTGCTCGTCAAGCATGGCGCGCAGCAGCGGCACGTCGGCGCCGCGAGGGTCCACCAGCACGGCTTCGGCGGTGTCCAGATCGGCCAGGAGGTAGCTCACCGCACCGGTGTGCTCGTCGTGCAGAAGTCGGAAGTACACGGCGGCCTCAGTGCTGGAGCTTCAGGACCAGCGCCACCCCCAAGGCGGCCGCGACCGATGCGCCGCCCCAGAGCCACCGCCACATACGGTGCCTGGGCACAAAGCCGACGCCGTGCACGAATCCGGCGCTCATGGCCCAGAACAGCGCCATCGCCAGCCCGTGGTCCGCGCGCCCGGACGCGTCGGCCATCACCGGCGGGTAGACGGTGCCGCCGACCATGATGATCAACGCGACAGTGAGGCTCAGGAGGTTCGGCCGGGGGGGTGGCGGGCAAACGCGGGCGCTCATGGCTGGAACTCTTCTTCCGGGGAATCGTTGTCCGCCCGGCGTGCTGCCTCGTTCTCGCCCCACATCGCGTTGAGGATGGCCAGCGCCAAGGCAAAGCCGACGCCCAGGACCCAGGTGAAGTACCACATGTGCGTGCTCCTCAGGCTTCGTCGCCGATGATCAGGCGGGTGTCGCCGGCATAGCGGTGGGGGGGAATTTCCAGGTTGGTCGGGGCGGGCTTGTTCTTGAACACCCGCCCAGCGCCGTCGAAGGTCGAGCCGTGGCAGGGGCAGAAGAATCCGCCCGGCCAGTCCGCCGGCAGGCTGGAGTTGCCGCCGCCCTTGGGCGCGTTGCTCGGCGAGCAGCCCAGGTGGGTGCAGATGCCGACGGCCACGAAGATCTCGGGCCGGATGGAGCGAGTCGGGTTGCGGGCCTCGTCCGGCTGCTGGGGCACGGCGGAGGCCGGGTCGACCAGATCGGCATCGTGACCGGCCAGCGAGGCCAGCATCTCCGGCGTGCGGCGCAGCACCCACACGGGCTTGCCGCGCCACTCCACGGTCTTGATCTCGCCGGGCACCAGGCCCGAGAGGTCGACCTCGACCGGGCCGCCGGCCGCGCGGGCCCGCTCGCTCGGGGCAAAGGTCGAGACGAAGGGGATCGCCGTGACGGCCGCCGCCACGCCGCCCACGGCGGCCGTGGCCATCAGCCAGGTTCGGCGTTCAGGGTCGCAGGCACCGCTGCAGGCCGCAGTGGACAAAGAAGGTGAAGTCATGGGAAATCCTGGTCGTGATGGGAGGCTGGCGGTCGCTCAAGGGTCGCCGGGTCCGGTCGCCTAGTAGGCGGTGTGCTCGTTGGCCCGGATGTGGGCCAGCGTGACCTTGCCGCGCATGACGCGGTAGGCCCAGGCCGTGTAGAACACGATCAGCGGCATGAAGATCAGCGTGGCCCAGAACATCAGGCCCAGCGTCAGGTGGCTGGAGACGCTGTCCCACACGGTCAGGCTCGCGTTGGGCATGGTCGAGGACGGCATCAGGAAGGGGAACATCGCCCCACCCGCCGTGCCGATCACGCCCACGATGGCCAGCGACGAGACCACGAAGGCACTCAGCGTGCGCCTGGCCATCACGAGGGCGGCCGCCAGCAGGGCCCCTCCGGCTCCCAGAAGCGGCAGGATCCAAAGGGCGGGCTGCAGGTCGTAGTTGCGCCACCAGGCACCGGGCGCACGGATCACGGTCTTGGACAAGGGATCCGGCAGCGCATTCGGGTCGATCGGCGAGGCGATGACATAGCCCTCGATGCCGCCCGCACGCAGCCAGAAGCCCGCCAGCACGAAGGTCACCACCATGACCACGGCCGCCCACATCGCGCCTCGGATCGCCCGGTCCTGGATGGCCCCCTCGGTGCGATGCGCCAGGTAGATGCCGCCGTGCATCGTGATCATGGCGCTGCTCACCACCCCCACCAGCAGGGCGAAGGGATTGAGCAGCTGCCAGAACGTGCCGGTGTACGTCGAGACCAGGTAGTCGTCAAAGCTGAAGGACACGCCCTGCAGTAGGTTGCCGAAGGCCACTCCGAAGATCACCGGGGGCACAAAACCGCCGATGAACAGGCCCCAGTCCCAGGTGCTGCGCCAGGTGGCGTTGTGGATCTTGCTGCGGTAGTCGAACCCCACCGGGCGGAAGAACAGCGCCCACAGCACCGCCAGCATGGCCCAGTAAAAGCCGCTGAATGCGGTGGCGTACACCAGGGGCCAGGCCGCGAAAATGGCCCCACCACCGGTGATGAACCAGACCTGGTTGCCGTCCCAGTGCGGGCCGACGGTGTTGATGA
>CAYRBG010000171.1:0-6351 GCA_964422355.1 uncultured Sphaerotilus sp.
GGCGGCAGTGCTCGGAGTTGGCCTGCGCGAACATCATCAGCTCGACGTCGCTGGGGTTGCGCTTCAGGTCGGTGAAGGCCTTGACCAGGTAGTCGATCTCGTCGTCGGACAGCGCCAGGCCGAAATCCTTGTTGGCGACTTCCAGTGCCTGCTTGCCCTGGCCCAGCACGTCGACGTGGGCCAGCGGTTCGGCATCCTGTTCGTCGAACAGGTGGCGGGCGTCTTCACGCGCAAAGGCCACCGACTCGGTCATGCGGTCGTGCAGCAGCAGTGCGCAGGCCTGCAGTTCGGCCTCGCTCAGGGGCTTGGCACCGCCCTTGAGGGTGTCGATGAAGCCGGACTTGAGCGTCAGGCGGAACTCGGTCACGCGCTCGACGCGGTGGATGCCCAGGCCGCAGTTGTGGGCGATGTCGGTGGCCTTGGAGGCCCAGGGCGAGACGGTACCCAGGCGCGGCATCACGACGATCAGCGCACCGGCTGCAGCGTCACCCGCCTCGGCCGGATCGCCATAGTTCAGCAGCGCCGCCAGCTTCTCGTGCTGGCCGGCTTCCAGCGGCTCGTCGCTCCAGACCCAGTGCACGTGGCGCGCGCTCACGCCGACGATGCGCTCGCTCACGCCCTGCAGGCGCGGCAGCAAGGCCTGGACGCGGAAGGCGGAAAGGGCGTTGCCGCCTTCGAAATGCTGGAGGTGCTTGGAAGAGGAGGAAGACACGCGGTGGGTCCCGTGGGGCTGAAGTGGCGACACGACTAAGGCGCAAAAGCACGCGCCGCCCACACAGGGGCGGCTTGCGAATCGTGAGATTTTACGGGAGCAGCCCGCGCACGTGCTCCGCAATCGCCAGGCTGGCCGTCAGTCCGGGGGACTCGATGCCCAGCAAATGGATCAGGCCGTCGACCCCGTGCTGCGCCGGCCCCTCGACGCGGAAGTCTGCCGCCGCCTCACCCGGGCCGCTGATCTTGGGACGGATGCCCGCATACGCGGGTTGCAGCGCCCCCTCCGGCAGACCCGGCCAATAGCGCCGGATCTCGGTGGCAAACGCCGCAGCGCGGCGCTCGTCGACCGCGTACCACGGCGACACATCCCAGACCGGATCGCCCTCCGTGCCGGGCGCAGGCGGGTCGATCCACTCGGTGTCCGGACCAAACCGCATTCCGCCAGAGAGGTCCAGCGTCAGATGCACCCCGAGCCCTGCTTCATTGGGCATCGGATAGATCAGCCGCGAAAACGCCGACCGCCCCGGCACCGTGAAGTAGTGGCCCTTGCAGCAGCGGGCATGCGGCAGCCCCGGAAGAAGCGGCATCGTTCGAGCGGCGATCCACGGCGCCGACAGTCCGCCCGCGTTGATCACGGCCTGGGTGCAGACGACCGCCGGCTCCGCCCCACCGACGCACACCTCCAGACGACCATTCCCAAGACCGGCCTCCACAGACCGCACCGGGGCCCGAAGCACCAACGTGGCACCCGCCGCCTGAGCCTGCGCCCACAAGGCCTGCATGTAGGCATGACTGTCAAAGATGCCCGTGGACGGCGACCACAGTGCCGCCGTGACGCGCAGCGCCGGCTCCGCGCGCTGGGCCTGCTCCGCCGTCCAAGTCTGCAAATCGTCCACCCCATTGGCCCGAGCCTGCGCCCCCAACGCTTCCAGCGCCCCGTGCTGGCTCGGGGACGTGGCCACCACGAGCTTGCCGACCTGCCGGTGCGCGATGCCGTGAGCGACACAGAACAACTGCAGCAGCGCCCGGCCCCGCACGCAAAACTGCGCCTTGAGGCTCCCGCTCGGGTAGTAAAGCCCTGCGTGCATCACCTCGCTGCTGCGGGAGCTCACGCCTTGGCCGATCGCGGAAGACGCCTCCAGCACCCAGACCTCGCGTCCAGCCTGAGCCAGCTCACGCGCCACAGCGAGCCCTACGGCCCCCGCGCCAATGACCACCACATCCGCGTCAAACCGATCCATCGCACCGCGTCCATCACCTGCAACCCCATGGATCCTAGGGCACTCGGCCTGGCCGCCAAGCCCCCAAAACCCCGATGAGATAATCCCGCCCCATGCCGATCACGATCAAATCCGCCTCCGACATTGAAGCCATGCGCGTGGCCTGCCGACTGGCCTCGGAAGTGCTGGACATGCTGACCCCGCACGTCAAACCCGGCGTGACCACCAACGAGCTCGACAAGCTCTGCCACGACTACATGGTCGACGTCCAGCGCTGCATTCCCGCTCCGTTGAACTACGCGCCGCCGGGCTACACCCCGTACCCCAAGTCGATCTGCACCTCGATCAACCATCAGGTCTGTCACGGCGTGCCCAACGACAAGCCGCTCAAGGACGGCGACATCGTCAATGTCGACATCACGACCATCAAGGACGGCTGGCACGGCGACACCAGCCGCATGTTCGTCGTCGGCAACAAGGCATCGATCGCGGCCAAGCGCCTGTGTGCCGTCACCTACGAGGCCATGTGGAAAGGCATCGAGAAGGTCAAGCCGGGCGCCCGCCTGGGTGACATCGGCCACGCCATCCAGACCTTTGTCGAGAACCAGGGCTACTCGGTGGTGCGCGAGTTCTGCGGCCACGGCATCGGTCGCAAGTTCCACGAAGAGCCGCAGGTACTGCACTACGGCCGCCCAGGCACGCTCGACGAGCTCAAGCCGGGCATGATCTTCACGATCGAGCCCATGGTGAACGCCGGCAAGCGTGACATCAAGGAGGCCGGCGACGGCTGGAGCATCGTCACCCGCGACCGCTCACTGTCGGCCCAGTGGGAGCACACCGTCGTCGTCACCGAGACGGGCTATGAAGTGCTCACGGTCTCCGCCGGCAGCCCCCCCATCCCCGACTTCATCACCCCACGAGGCTGACGCCCATGGCCGGCATGCCCACCGACCTTCCGACCGGGCCGGTGCCCGACCTTCAGGAACGCATTCCGGCCCTGCGCCAGGCCTACCGGGCAGAGCGCACCCGCCTGATCGAGGATTTCGCGCAGCGCCGGGCCACCGTACCGGCGGCCACCAACCTCATCCGCGCGCTGTGCCGTCATGCCGATCGCACGCTGGCGGATCTGTGGGCGCTCACGGGCATGCCCAAGGCCGGCACGCTCGTGGCCGTCGGTGGTTATGGCCGCGGGGAGCTGTTCCCGTTCTCCGACGTCGATGTGCTCGTGCTGCTGCCCAAGGACCTGCCCTGCGGCCATCAGCCGGAGTCGCCGTCGCAGGAGCGCCAATGCGTCGAGGCCTTCATCACGGCCTGCTGGGACATCGGCTTGGAAATCGGGTCCAGCGTGCGCACCGTGGCCGAGTGCGTCACCGAGGCGCAGTCCGACGTCACCGTGCAGACGGCCATGCTGGAAAGCCGCTTCCTCAGCGGCTCCAAGCAACTGTTCCACCACTTCCGCTCGGCGACCGCGGAGGTCATGGACCCAGTGGCCTTCCTGCGCGCCAAGACGCTGGAGATGCGCCAGCGCCACACCAAGTATGAAGACACCCCCTACTCGCTCGAACCCAACTGCAAGGAGAGCCCGGGCGGGCTGCGTGACCTGCAGGTGTTGCGCTGGGTCGCCCTGGCAGCAAGGCTGGGCCGCTCATGGAGCGAGCTGGCCACACGTGGGCTGATCACCCGCTTCGAAGCCACCCAACTGCAGCGCAACGAAGCCCTGCTCAAGCTGATCCGGGCACGCCTGCACGTGGTGGCCAACCGCCGCGAAGACCGGCTCATCTTCGATCTGCAGACGGCGGTGGCAGAAAGCTTCGGCTATCGATCCACGCCGGAGCTGCGTGCCTCCGAAGCCCTGATGCGCCGCTACTACTGGGCGGCCAAGGCAGTCAGGCAGCTCAACGCGATCCTCATGCTGGGCATCGAAGAGCAGGTCACCGGCACGCAGGACGCGCCGATGCACCCCATCGACGAGCAGTTCTACGACCGCGGCGGCATGCTGGAAATCGCCAGCGATGACCTGTACCAGAAGAACCCGCACGCCATCCTGCAGACCTTCCTGACCTTCCAGCAGACGGTGGGCATCAAGGGCTTCTCGGTCCGGACCTTGCGTGCGCTCTACAACGCCCGCGGGCTCATGAACGGACCGTTCCGAAACGACCCGTACAACCGCCGCCGTTTCCTGGAAATCCTGCAGCAGCCCAAGGGCCAGACCCACGTTTTCCGGCTGATGAACGACACCTCGGTGCTCGGCCGCTACCTGTGGGTGTTCCGCAAGATCGTGGGACAGATGCAGCACGACCTGTTCCACGTCTACACGGTGGATCAGCACATCCTGATGGTCGTGCGCAATGTGCGGCGCTTCTTCATCGCCGAACACACGCACGAGTACCCCTTCTGCTCGCAACTGGCCGCGCACTGGGACAAGCCGTGGGTGCTCTATGTGGCCGCCCTCTTCCACGACGTGGCCAAAGGACGCGGCGGCGACCACTCCGAACTGGGCGCGGTCGAAGTGCGCCGTTTCTGCCGCGAACACCAGATCGAGAAAGAGGACGCCCAGCTCATCGAGTTTCTGGTGCGCGAGCACCTGACGATGTCCCGCATCGCCCAGAAGGAAGACCTGTCCGACCCCGAGGTCATCGACGCCTTTGCAGCCCGAGTGCAGGATCCGCGCCGACTGACCGGCCTGTACCTGCTGACCGTGGCCGACGTGCGCGGCACCAGCCCGAAGGTCTGGAACGCCTGGAAGGGCAAGCTGCTCGAAGACCTCTACCGCGCGACGCTGCGTGCACTGGGCGGGGCCAAACCCAACATGGACGCCGAGATCGAACAGCGCAAGCAGGAGGCCCGCCAGCTCCTCGCCCTGCACTCCATGCTGCCCGGGGCCGAAGAAGCCCTGTGGGGCACGCTGGACCTCAACTACTTCGCCCGCCACGACAGCGGCGAGATCGCCTGGCACGCCCGCTCACTCAACCGCCGCGTGGACACCGACGAGGTCGTCGTCAGCGCCCGCCTGTCGCCGGTCGGCGAAGGGCTGCAGGTGCTGGTCTACGGCAAGGACAAGCCCGACCTGTTTGCGCACATCTGCGGCTACTTCGAGTCCGCGAACTTCAGCATCCTGGATGCGCGCGTGCACACCACCCGCTCGGGCTACGCGCTGGACACCTTCCAGGTCATCACGCCGCACGTGGAGCAGTCCTACCGCGACCTGATCGCCCTGGTCGAATACAAGCTGACCGAGGTCCTCAACAGCAACCTGCCCTTGACCGAGCCGGGACGCCGCCGCATCTCGCGCCGGGTCAAGTCCTTTCCGATCACGCCGCACATCCAGCTGCGCCCGGATGAAAAGGCGCAGCGCTGGCTGCTGTCGGTGTCGGCCAGCGACCGTTCCGGCCTGCTCTACAGCATCGCCCGGGTCATGGCGAGGCACCACATCAACCTGCAGCTCGCCAAGATCACGACCCTGGGCGAGCGCGTGGAAGACACCTTCCTGATCGATGGTCCCGCCCTGCAGCACAACAAGGCACAGATCGAGTTCGAGACCGAACTGCTCGACGCGCTGAGTTGAATGCGAAAGGCCCGCTTGACGCGGGCCTCTTTTTTACGCGGGAGCACTGGGTCAGGCGTCGGTTCCACCGCCTCCATCGATCGCAGGAACATCGACGCCTCCAACGGCCTCGTCCCCTTCAGGCAGCACCTCTTCGCCCACCTCGGGCTCCGGCAGCACCCACCCGTCGATGCGCTCGAACACCGCCATCGACTCCACGTGGGCGGTGTGAGGGAACATGTTCACCACACCGGCGGCCGTGCAGCGGTAGCCGGCTTGGTGCACCAGCAGGCCGGCGTCGCGAGCCAGCGTGGCCGGGTTGCAGCTCACATAGACGATGCGCTGCGGCGGCTCGTAACCCTCGCGCGGGTTCTGGCGCACTTCGGCCAGCGCCTTGGACAGGGCAAACGCGCCTTCGCGGGGCGGGTCGACCAGCCAGCGCTGCGCCGAACCGTAGGCCACCAGATCGTCCCCGCTCAACTCAAACAGGTTGCGCGCGGCAAACGAGGTCTTGCCGCTCATCCCGTTGAGTGCTGCGTTCTCTCGTGAGCGTTGCACCAGTGCCTCGCTGCCCTCAATGCCCATCACCTCGCGGGCCTGTGTGGCCAGCGGCAGCGTGAAGTTGCCCAGGCCGCAGAACCAGTCCAGCACCCGCTCGTCGGATTGCACGGCCAGCAGCCTCAGGGCACGCTCCACCAGCACCCGATTGATGTGGTGGTTGACCTGGGTGAAATCGGTCGGCTTGAACGGCATGGTGATGCCGAATTCGGGCAGGGTGTAGGCCAACCGGGCCCCACCCTCATCCAGCAGGTGCACCGTGTCCGGCCCCTTGGGCTGCAGCCACCACTGCACATGGTGGCGCTGGGCAAAGTC
>CAYRBG010000172.1:0-6329 GCA_964422355.1 uncultured Sphaerotilus sp.
CCGGCGGGCGACGCCGTGCAGGTCGACGTGCGCGACACCGGCGCCGGCATCGCCGCGGCCGACCGCGACCGCATCTTCGAAGCCTTCCACACCACCAAGACCGAAGGCATGGGCATGGGCCTGGCCATCAGCCGCTCGATCATCGAGGCCCACGGTGGCCGCCTGTGGGCCACCCCCAACGCCGACCGCGGCGAAACCTTCCACTTCACGATCCCGACGGAACACCCATGAGCGCCTCCAAGCCCATCGTCTTCGTGGTGGACGACGACCTGTCGATGCGGGAAGCCCTGAGCAGCCTGATCCGCTCGGTGGGGCTGGACGTCGTCACGCTGGCCTCCGCGCGCGAGTTCCTGCAGGTGCCGCCGCCCGAGGTGCCGACCTGCCTGGTGCTGGACGTGCGCATGCCCGGGCTCAACGGCCTGGAACTGCAGCGCGAACTGGGGCAGTCCGGGCGGCAGATCCCGATCATCTTCATCACCGGCCACGGCGACATCCCAATGACGGTGCGGGCCATGAAGGCCGGTGCGGTGGATTTCCTGTCCAAGCCCTTCCGCGACCAGGACCTGCTCGACGCCATCCGGCACTCGCTGGAGCGCGACCGCGAAGCGCGGGCCCAGCGCGCCGAGCAGGCCGATGCCCAGGCCCGCTACGACCGCCTCACCGCCCGCGAGCGCGAGGTGATGGCCCAGGTGGCGCGCGGCCTGCGCAACAAGGAGATCGCGGCCGAGCTCGGCATCGCCGAGGTCACGGTCAAGGTCCACCGCCACAACGTCATGGAAAAGATGGGCGCGCGCACGGTGCCGGCCCTGATGGGGCTGTTGGAAGGACTGCGCCACAGCGGCACCTGAAGCCGGCACCGGAGACCGGCCCCGACGCTCGTCTAAACCAAAGTTCAATCCGCCACCGGAGAAGGTGCAATGGCCGGTTTGCCGGCCTCTCCCTAATCTTCGACTCAGGCGCTCCACCCTCGTGGAGCAGGCCCGAATCGAGACCAAAGGAGACATCGCCATGGCGTTGCTTGAACGCACCCAGTGGTACGACATCGCTCGTTCCACCAACTGGACCCCGACCTACGTGGCCGAGTCCGAGCTCTTCCCCGAAGTCATGGCCGGTGCCATGGACGTGCCGATGGCGCAGTGGGACGGCTACGACGAGCCCTACAAGACCTCGTACCCCGAGTACGTGAAGATCCAGCGCGAGAAGGACGCCGGCGCCTACTCGGTCAAGGCGGCGCTGGAGCGCAGCAAGATGTTCGAGGAGGCCGATCCGGGCTGGCTCTCGATCCTGAAGTCGCACTACGGCGCCATCGCGCTTGGCGAATACGCGGCCATGAGCGCCGAGGCCCGCATGTGCCGCTTCGGCCGCGCGCCGGGCATGCGCAACATGGCCACCTTCGGACTGATGGACGAGAACCGGCACGCGCAGATCCAGCTCTACTTCCCGCACGAGCACTGCCCCAAGGACCGCCAGTTCGACTGGGCCCACAAGGCTTATCACACCAACGAATGGGGCGCGATCGCCGCGCGCCACACGTTTGACGACCTGTTCCTGGGCCGCAGCGCGGTCGAGATCGCGGTGATGCTGACCTTCGCGTTCGAGACCGGCTTCACCAACATGCAGTTCCTGGGTCTGGCCGCCGACGCGGCCGAGGCCGGCGACTTCACGTTCTCCAGCCTGATCTCCAGCATCCAGACCGACGAATCCCGCCACGCCCAGATCGGCGGCCCGGCGCTGCAGATCCTCATCAAGAACGGCCGCAAGGAAGAGGCGCAGAAGCTGGTCGACGTGGCCATCGCCCGCGCCTGGCGCCTGTTCTCGCTGCTCACCGGCACGGCCATGGACTACGCGACGCCGCTGGAGCACCGCAAGCAGTCGTTCAAGGAATTCATGCGCGAGTGGATCGTCGGCCAGTTCGAGCGCACGCTGATCGACCTCGGCCTGGACCTGCCCTGGTACTGGGACCAGATGATCAACGAGTTCGACTACCAGCACCACGCCTACCAGATGGGCATCTGGTTCTGGCGCCCGACGCTGTGGTGGAACGTGGCCGCCGGCATGACGCCCGACTGCCGCGACTGGCTCGAAGAGAAGTACCCCGGCTGGAACGACACCTTCGGCCAGTGCTGGGACGTGATCATCGACAACCTGCTGGCCGGCCGCACCGACCTGACGCTGCCCGAGACCCTGCCCATCGTCTGCAACATGAGCCAGATCCCGATCTGCGCCATTCCGGGCAAGGGCTGGAACGTCAAGGACTACCCGCTGGACTACCAGGGGCGCACCTACCACTTCAACTCCGAGATCGACCGCTGGGTGTTCCAGCAGGACCCCATCCGTTACCGCGACCACCTCACGCTGGTGGACCGCTTCCTGGCCGGCCACATCCAGCCGCCCAACCTGATGGGCGCGCTGCAGTACATGAACCTGGCCCCCGGCGAGATCGGCGACGACGCCCACAAGTACGCCTGGGTCGAGGCCTACCGCGGCCAGCGCACCCCCAAGAAGGCCGCCTGAGCGGTCCGGACCCGACATCGAGGAGCACAAGATGGCCCTGTTTCCCGTGATTTCCAACTTCCAGTACGACTTCGTGCTGCAACTGGTGCCGGTCGACACCGAGAACACCATGGACGAAGTCGCCGCCGCCGCGGCCCACCACTCGGTCGGCCGGCGCGTGGCGCCCCGGCCCGACAAGGTGATCCGCGTGCGACGCCACGGCGCCGAGCAGTTCTTTGAGCGCACCGCCAAGCTGAGCGAGACCGACATCAAGCCCATGGAGTCGCTCGAATTCATCTTCTGCGACGCCTGAGGACCGTGCCATGACGTACGAGAAAGTCTGCACGCTCGACGACGTGTGGGAAGGCGAGATGAACGAGGTCGAGGTGGGCGAGCACGTCATCGTGGTCCTCGGCCTGGAGGGCGGTGATGTGCGCGCCTTCCAGGGCGTGTGCCCGCACCAGGACATCCCCATGTGCGAAGGCAAGTTCGACGGCAAGGTGCTGATGTGCCGCGCCCACCAATGGACCTTCGACGCCCGCACCGGCGTCGGCATCAACCCCGGCGACTGCCGGCTGGCCGAGTACCCCGTCAAGGTCGAGGGCGACGACGTCCTGATCTCCGTCGAAGGCGTCCAGCCCCTGTTTGCGCATACCTAGAAGGATTTCGATCATGAGCAACGACCACACTGCGGATGCCTACCGCAACAACCGGGTGGGCCCCGTGCTGCGCGCCAGCAGCATCACCGACGGCGTCGTGGAGGCGGCCGAGGAAGACAACCCCGACAAGACCATCCGCGTCGACGACAAGCTGGCCTACGTGCGCATCGACTGCGAAGGCGAGCTGATCCTGCGCCGCGAGACGCTGGAACGCTCGCTGGGCCGGCGGTTCAGGATGTCCGAGCTGGAGGTGAACCTGGCCTCCTTCGCCGGCCGCATCGAGACCACGGAAGAACACGTGCGCTTCTATTTCGAAAAGACGCTCTGACCGGAGGAGAACCCCATGTCCCAGCCTGAAGTCCTCAAGCCCCTGAAGACCTGGAGCCACCTGGCCGGTCGGCGCCGCAAGCCCAGCGAGTACGAGATCGTCTCGACCAACCTGCACTTCAGCACCGACAACCCGGATGCGCCGTTCGAGCTCGACCCGAACTTCCCGATGGCGCGCTGGTACAAGGAGCACCGCAACGCCTCGCCGCTGAAGCACCCGGACTGGAACGCCTTCCGCGACCCGGACGAGATCGTCTACCGCACCTACAACATGCTGCAGGACGGCCAGGAGACCTACGTCTTCGGCCTGCTGAACCAGTTCTCCGAGCGCGGTCACGACAGCATGCTGGAGCGGCCCTGGGCGGCCACTTTGGCGCGCCTGTACAGCCCGGCGCGCTACCTGTTCCACACCCTGCAGATGGGCTCGGCCTACCTGACGCAGATCGCGCCGGCCTCGACCATCTCCAACTGCGCGGCCTACCAGACCGCCGACGCGCTGCGCTGGCTGACGCACACGGCCTACCGCACCAAGGAACTGGCGCTGACCTTCCCCGACCTGGGCTTTGGCGAGAACGAGCGCGAGCTGTGGGAGCAGCACCCGGCGTGGCAGGGCTGGCGCGAGCTGGTGGAGCGCGCCCTGGTTGCCTGGGACTGGGCCGAGTCCTTCGTCGCGATGAACGTGGTGGTGCGGCCCGCCGTCGAGGAGACCGTGCTGCGCGCCCTGGGCCAGGCGGCCCGCCACAACGGCGACACGCTGCTGGGCATGGTCACCGACGCCCAGCTTCAGGACGTCGAACGCCACCGCCGCTGGACGGCCGCGCTGGTGAAGATGGCCCTGGGCGTGGAAGGCAACGCCGCAGTCATCGCCGGCTGGGTCGCCAAGTGGGAACCGCTGGCCGACCGGGCCATCGACGCCTACTGCGTGGCCTTGCCCGACGTGCCGAACGCGGCCGAAGACGCCAAGGCCACCACGCGCCACCTGCGCAGCTCGATGGGGCTGTAGTCCGACCGGTGTTGTCTCGGCCTGGGTATCCCCGCGTGGTGCCCAGGCCTTTTTTTGCCCTGAGGGAGTCATGCCATGGGCCATCCCATCCACATCGACGGGGGTCAGACCTCGTTTGAACAGACCGGACCCGACACCGTGCTGCGCGCCGCCCTGCGCGCCGGCCTAGGGTTTCCGTACGAGTGCAACGCCGGCGGCTGCGGCAGCTGCAAGTTCGACATCGTCTCGGGCGAGGTCGAAGTGCTGTGGCCCGAAGCGCCGGGCCTGAGCGACCGCGACCGCCGCAAGGGCCGCCAACTGGCCTGCCAATGCCGGGCCAAGGGGCCGCTGGACATCAAGGTGCGCCTGTCGAGCGAATGCGTGCCGCCGGTGCGGCCCCAGCGGCGCCGCGCACGCCTGGCGGCCATCGCCGAGGTGACGCACGACATCCGCGAGTTCCGCTTCAAGACGGACCAGCCCGCCGAGTTCGTGCCCGGCCAGTACGCCAGCCTGCTGCTGCCGGGCGTGAACGCGCCGCGCTGCTACTCCATGTCCAACCTGCCCAACCCGCAGGGCGATTGGGACGTCCAGGTCCGGCGCGTGCCCGGTGGACAAGCCACAACCGCCCTGTTTGATCGGCTCGCCGTGGGCGACGAGATCGAGCTCGACGGCCCCTACGGCGCCGCCGGTCTGCGCACGGACAGCCCGCGCGACATCGTCTGCATCGCCGGGGGATCGGGGTTGGCGCCGATGGTGTCCATCGCCCGCGGGGCGGCGGCGGCCGGCCTGCTGGGCGAGCGGCGGCTGCACTTCTTCTACGGCGCCCGCACGCCGCGCGACGTCTGCGGCGAGGCTTTTCTGCACGCCCTGCCGGGTTACGGCACATCGCTGCTGTTCCACCCCGTGGTGTCCGACGCCGCCAGCGCCGACGCGGCCGGCTGGACCGGCGCCCGCGGCTTCGTGCACGAGGCCCTGGCGTGCGTGCTGGGCGAGCGCCTGGCCGAACACGAGTTCTATTTCGCGGGGCCGCCCCCCATGACGCAGGCCATCCAGGAGCTGCTGATGGTCACCCATCGGGTGCCGTTCCAGCACATCCACTTCGATCGGTTCTTCTGACCTGCGCCGCGCCCGAGAACGAACCGATCCCGACACTCAAACCCGACGAGGAGACAAGACCATGAACAAGACATCCGCCATCACCCCCCTGGCCCTGCTGACCGCGGGCCTGCTGGCCGCCACCGGCGCCTCGGCGCAGACGGCCTCCCCATGGACCGTCCGCCTGGGCGCCGCGCACGTGGGCTTCAGCACCCGGGCCGACGTGCAGGTCAACGGCAACACCGTGCCCGGCGCCGACGCCTCGGCCAGCAGCAACACCACCCTGGGCATGGAGGTGTCCTACGACTTCACCTCGCGCTGGACCGGCCGCTTCCTCATCGGTGTGCCGCCCACCACCACGCTGACCGGCACCGGCGCCCTCAACGGCACCGGCACCCTGGGCAAGGTGACCTACGGCCCGGCGGCGCTCACGGCCACCTACAAACTGCTGGACACCGGCCCCATCCAGCCCTACGTCGGCGCCGGCCTCAACTACACCATCGTGTTCAAGAGTGAAGACGGCTTCATCTCCAACCTCGATGTAAAGAGCGCCTTCGGCTCAGTGATCCACCTCGGCGCGGAAATGCCCCTGGGCAACGGCTGGTCGTTCTCCATCGACGCGCGCAAGATATTCCTGAAGACCAAGGCCGACGGCGTCCTGCCGGCGATGGGCGGGGCCGCAGCGCATGCCGATGTGAGGCTGGATCCGCTGGTGGTGTTTGCGTCGATTGGGAAGAGGTTCTGAGTCCTGGGGAGGACACACCCCTCCTCGG
>CAYRBG010000173.1:0-6323 GCA_964422355.1 uncultured Sphaerotilus sp.
GAAGATCAACGACAAGCACATCGAGGTGATCGTTCGCCAGATGCTGCGCCGCGTCCAGATCGTCAACCCGGGTGACAGCACCTACATCGCCGGCGAGCAGGTCGAGCGTTCGGAGCTGTTCAACACCAACGAAGAGCTGCGTTCCAAGGACAAGATCCCGGCGACCTACTCCGACGTGCTGTTGGGCATCACCAAGGCTTCGCTGTCCACCGATTCCTTCATCTCGGCCGCTTCCTTCCAGGAAACGACCCGCGTCCTCACCGAGGCCGCGATCATGGGCAAGCGCGACGAGCTGCGCGGCCTGAAGGAAAACGTGATCGTGGGTCGTCTGATCCCGGCCGGTACGGGTCTCGCCTTCCACCAGGCCCGCAAGGCCAAGGAAGAGATGGACGACACCGAGCGCCGCCTGATCGCGATGCAGGAGGCCCAGGAAGCGTTCGCTGCGGTCGACGCCGAGACCGAAGCCGCGGCTGCCGTCAACGATGGTGCCTCGACGGAAGACAGCGCCGATTGATGCGTGACCGGGAGGGTTGACCCCCTCCACACGGAAACCCAGAAGGCCCGAGACGGCGAGTTCGTCTCGGGCCTTCTCTATTGAGAACCGAATATCATCTGTGCATTGGATGGCCTGAATCAAAAGGGTGTGAAGGTGATGTCGCTTCTGCTGCGTCGGACGCTCGCGCTGCCGCGGTGGGTGTCGGGTGGATCGCCGTGCTGAAGGTTCAAGGCTTGCGCCATCGTTGGCCCGGACAAAGCGGACCGGGGCTGGACGTTCCGGTCCTGGAAGTGGCGGCCGGAGAGTTCCTGTTTGTCATGGGCCCCAGCGGCAGTGGCAAGAGCACCTTGCTGTCGGCCCTGGCTGGCGTGCTGCAACCGCAATCCGGTGAGGTGTCGCTGCTGGGGCGGACTTGGCGCGATCTGGGCTCGGCCCGTCGCGATCAACACCGGGCCGACCACGTGGGGTACATCTTTCAGCAGTTCAACCTGTTGCCCTACCTGAGCGTGTGGGACAACGTCATGCTGCCCTGTTGCTTCTCTGCGGTCCGCGCTGAACGTGCGGGAGGGAAAGACGGCGTGTCGCAATGGCTCTCGGCGCTGGACTTGCCCCCTGCATTGTGGAGCCGAGCGGCCGGGGCCTTGTCGGTGGGGCAGCAACAGCGCGTGGCCTGCGCGCGGGCCCTGGTTGGGCGTCCCGAACTGGTGATTGCCGATGAGCCGACTTCCGCGCTGGACGAAGCATTGCGGGACCGTTTCATGGCCTTGCTGCTGCAGGCGTGCCGGGCCGCCGGCAGTGCGCTGGTGCTGGTGAGCCACGATCCCCGACTGGCTGAATACGCCACCCGCCGCCTGGAGCTGGTGTCGCCGCAGGACGAAGCATGACGTCGATTTCGGGACTGGCGTTGCGCAGCGCCTGGAGCAGGCGCCATGTGCTGAGCTGGGTCGTGGTGTCGATCGCCTTGTCGACTTTTCTGTTGCTCAGCCTTGACCGTTTGCGCCAGGATGCGCGGACGACCTTCATGCAGGCGGTGTCCGGGACCGACCTGATCGTCGGGGCTCGAACCGGCTCGGTTCAGTTGCTGCTGTACGCGGTTTTCCATGTCGGCAGTGCCGGCCGCAACGTGCGCGTGAGCAGTCTGCAGTCCCTGGCCGAGCACCGTTCGGTCGATTGGGTGGTGCCTTTGTCGCTGGGAGATTCGGTGCAGGGCCATCCGGTGCTGGGCACGACGCCCGATTACTTCACACGTTTCCGCCATGGGCGAAGCCAGGCTCTGGCTTGGGCGCAGGGGCGGGCGTTTTCGCCGCAGCCGGGTGCCAGGGAAGCGGTGCTGGGGGCCGAGGCGGCGCGCCGGTTGCAGCTCGGCGTGGGGCAGACCCTGGTCGTGAGCCACGGGGATGGGGCTTTGGCCGACAACGACCATGACGCGCACCCTTTCCGTGTTGTGGGTGTGCTGCAGCCTACCGGTACACCGGTGGACCGCACGGTGCATGTCGACATGGGGGCGCTGGACGAGGTCCACCATGGCGAACCGGTGCTCGGGGGCATGCCGGAGGTGCCCTCCGCCACGGCCGCGCTGGTCGGGCTCAAGCGGCGGACGGCGGTGTTTTCGGTGCAAAGGTGGGTGAACGAGTTTGCCGACGAGCCGCTGATGGCGGTGCTGCCGGCGGTGGCGCTCGATGAACTGTGGGAGCTGGTGGGCGTGGGCGAAAAGGGCCTGTGGATCACCAGCGTCCTGGTGTCCGTCGTGTCGCTGCTCGGGCTGGTGGCGGTGATCTCGGCCGGGCTCAACGAGCGTCGGCGAGAGCTGGCTGTTCTTCGCTCGGTCGGCGCCGCGCCGCGCCATGTGCTGGGTTTGCTGGCCCTGGAGGGGGTGGCGGTGACCGTGTGCGGCATGGGGTTGGGCCTGGCGCTGGCCGTGGTCAGCTGGGTCAGCCTGCAGTCCTGGATGCAGCAGAACTGGGGCATCCGCCTGGCGTGGAACGAGTTCGGTGTTTCTCAGGCGATCCTGCTGGGCCTGGTGATGTGTGGTGGACTGATCGCTTCGCTCTGGCCCGCCTGGCGGGCCTATCGGCTGTCGTTGGTGGACGGCCTGTCACCGAGGGTGTGATCCTGTGAAGGAGGACGAGAGATGACCACGATGCGGGAACGTGCACTCGGGCGCCGCCGCTGGCTGATGGGACTGACCGCACTGTGGGGGCTCGGGCCTGTGGGCCTGTTGAGGGCGGCACCGGCAGAGGCGCCGCTCAAAACCCTGACCTGGATGGATCTGGTGCCTTCGGGGTGGGATCCGTCCAAGCCTTTTCGCAACCGGGATGTTTCGGGGCTGTCGGACAGCGACCCGCGCATGGTGGCCCTGATGCGCGAGGTCCGCAAGATCTGGGACACGGCCCCCACCCGATCAGAATGGCACGGCCGGCGCGTGCGCCTGCCCGGCTACCTGGTGCCGTTGGAGGGCGACGGGGCCGGGCAGTGGAGCGAGTTTCTCGTGGTGCCTTATTTCGGGGCCTGCATCCACTCGCCGCCGCCGCCGGCCAATCAGATCGTGCATGTCAAGACGCCGCAGCCCGTCAAAGGCCTGCGCAGCATGGACACGGTATGGATCACCGGCACGCTGAAGGTCGAGCGGCAGGAAAACGACGAGATGGGCGTGAGCGGCTACGCCATGCACGACGCGAAGGTGGAGCGGTACACCGAATCCGCGGCCGGACGGCGTTGACGTGTGAAACGGGCTTCAGCGCCCGGCGTTGTCGTCCTTGAGGGCGGCCATCAGCCGGTCCATGCTCAGCCGGGCCTGACGCGCACCGATGGGCTCGACGATCTCCTCGCGGCGCAGCACCGAGATCAGTCGGCTGGCGGTCTCGAAGGTCATGTCCAGCATGGCGCCCATGTCCTGACGGGTGGGCAGCCAGATCAGGCCGCGGTCGTCGCTGTATTCGCTGAGCTTGAGCAGCAGGCGCAGCATGCGGTGGCGCGCCGGACCGCGCGAGAGCTCGACCAGCCATTCGTCGGCCTCGTCCAGCGCGCGCTGCCAGCGCTTCATCAGGTCGCGGGTGAGGGCAGGACGGTCGTTGGTGAGCTCTTCGATCAGCACGCGCGGGATGCGGCAGATCTGCACGTCGGTGCAGGCGATGGCGTCGGCCGCGTAGGTCTGCCCCAGCAGCGATTCCAGGCCCAGCAGCTCGGTGGTACCGGCCAGCCGCATGACGCGGCGCTCGCCGTTGTCGCTGGATCGCTCCATGCGTACCACGCCGCTGCGCACGGTGAACACGGCGCTGCCGATCTGCTGGGCGCTGTAGATGGTCTGGCCGGCTTCGAGGCGGATGTCGGCGATGTGATAGTGCAGGCGCTGCAGCGCGGCTTCGTCAAGGGCGCCGAACAGGGCGAACTGGCGCACGCTGCAACTCGCGCAGACCTGAGTCTGCGGGTTGTAGGGGCCGTCGGGTTGGGGGTGCAGCGCGTAGACGGTGGACATGGCGGGAACGGTCTCCGGTGCAGCGGACTTCAGGGAAATGGTTTGAGCATACCGGATCCCGTATGGTGAAGAGTTTCCAAGGGGTTTTGGCGGACAAGGTTCCGCACGGAGCGGGGGAGCCTGACCCCAGAAGCCGGGGAAACGCCGAGGGCTATGATGCTCGATTGACTTTGAATCCCGCCTGCGCGCCTGCCATGACTTCCGGAACCCGTGCCTCGCCTTCCTCGGCCATGCTCAGCGTGCGCGGGGCGCGCACGCACAACCTGAAGAACATCGACCTCGACCTGCCCAAGAACGCCTTGGTGGTCATCACTGGGCTGAGCGGATCGGGCAAGTCGAGCCTGGCCTTCGACACGCTTTATGCCGAGGGTCAGCGCCGCTACGTCGAGAGCCTGAGTGCCTACGCCCGGCAGTTCCTGCAGCTGATGGACAAGCCGGATGTGGACGTGATCGACGGCCTGTCGCCCGCCATCTCGATCGAGCAGAAGGCGACCAGCCACAACCCGCGCTCCACCGTCGGCACGATCACCGAGATCCACGACTACCTGCGCCTGCTGTACGCCCGCGCGGGAACGCCGCACTGTCCGGAGCACGGTCAACCGCTGGAGGCCCAGAGCGTGTCCCAGATGGTGGATGCGGTGCTGGCCCTGCCCGAAGACACCAAGCTGATGGTGCTGGCGCCCGTGGTGCGCGACCGCAAGGGCGAATTCGCCGACCTGTTCGCATCGATGCAGGCCCAGGGCTATGTGCGCTTCCGTGTCGATGGTCAGGTGGTGGAGGCCACCGAGCTGCCGGCGCTGAAGAAGGCCGAGAAGCATGACATCGACGTGGTGATCGACCGTCTCAAGGTGCGCCCCGATGCGCGCCAGCGCCTGGCCGAGAGCTTCGAGGCCGCCCTGCGTCTGGCCGAGGGGCGGGCTCTGGCCATGGAAATGGACAGCGGCGCCGAGCATCTGTTTTCCAGCAAGTTCGCCTGCCCGATCTGCAGCTATTCGCTGCCGGAGCTGGAGCCGCGCCTGTTTTCGTTCAACTCGCCGGTGGGGGCCTGCCCGAGCTGCGATGGCCTGGGGCAGGTGAACGTCTTCGATCCGGAGCGCGTGGTCGCGTTTCCGAGCCTGAGCATGGCCAGCGGCGCCGTCAAGGGTTGGGACCGGCGCAACGCCTACACGTTCTCGCTGCTGGAGAGCGTGGCCAAGCACTGTGGCTTCGACATCGAGGCGCCGTTCGAGGAGCTGGCGCCCGAACACCAGAAGGTGCTGCTCTATGGCTCGGGGGACGTCGACATTCCCTTTGTCTACCAGGCCGACGGCACGGCCGGGAAGAAGCGCAGCGTGACGCGCGAGCACCCCTTCGAGGGCATCATTCCCAACTTCCAGCGGCGTTTCCGGGAGACGGATTCGGCGGCGGTGCGGGAAGACCTGGCGCGCTACCAGAGTCACAAGCCGTGCCCCGATTGCGGCGGTTCGCGCCTGCGCAAGGAGGCGCGGCACGTGTTCCTGGTGGATGCGAACGGCCTGCCCCACAAACCCATCTACGAGGTGGAACACGCTACTCTGGCCGACTGCCTGGCGTACTTCCAGGGGTTGACGCTCAAGGGCGCCAAGGCCGGCATTGCCGACAAGGTGGTGCGCGAGATCCGCGCGCGGCTGGGCTTCCTCAACGACGTGGGGCTCAACTACCTCAGCCTGGACCGCAGCGCCGACACGCTCTCGGGCGGCGAGGCCCAGCGCATCCGGCTGGCCAGCCAGATCGGCTCGGGCCTGTCGGGCGTGATGTACGTGCTCGACGAGCCCAGCATCGGCCTGCACCAGCGCGACAACGAGCGCCTGATCGGCACGCTGCGCCACCTGCGCGACCTGGGCAACAGCGTGCTGGTGGTCGAGCACGACGAGGACATGATCCGCGCCGCCGACCACGTGGTGGACATGGGGCCGGGCGCGGGTGTGCACGGCGGTCAGGTGATGGCGCAGGGCACGCCGGCCGAGGTGGCCGCCAATCCCGAGTCACCGACCGGCCGCTATCTGGCCCACGTACGCCGCATCGAAGTGCCGCAGCAGCGCCGCCGGTTGGTGGACCAGGACGACCCGCGCACGCTGCGCATCGTCGGGGCGCGGGGCAACAACCTCAAGGAGGTGACGGTCGAGATCCCGGTCGGCCTGTTCACTTGCGTGACCGGCGTGTCGGGCTCGGGCAAGAGCACGTTGATCAACGACACGCTCTATGCCGCCGTCGCACGCAAGCTGTACCAGAGCCATCTGGAGCCGGCACCGCACGACGAGATCGAGGGCCTGGACCACTTCGACAAGGTCATCAACGTCGACCAGAGCCCCATCGGGCGCACGCCGCGCAGCA
>CAYRBG010000174.1:0-1812 GCA_964422355.1 uncultured Sphaerotilus sp.
CCCGCACCAGCCCCGCTCAGCTTCCAGCTCAGCGGGGCTTTTGCTTTGCGGCTATGGATTTCACCACTGGCACGCGTCAGCGCTTTTATTGCCTCGTTGATTCAGCGATGAAACGCTTTGGCAACGGCAGACTGCGTTGGCTGTGCCAGTTGTTCTCGGATGTACTCGCCGGCAGAGATGACCGCAGGCAAGTCGACATGGGTTTGAATACCGAGACCCTGCAGCATGTACAGCAGGTCTTCGGTCGACAGGTTTCCAGTCGCGCCAACTGCGTAGGGGCAACCACCAAGCCCGCTGGTGCTGGACTCAAAGGTGGAGATGCCCATCAGCAGGCTGGCGTAGACGTTGGACAGCGCTTGGCCGTAGGTGTTGTGATAGTGGCCCCTGATCGCGTCAGGGGCGTAGTGCGCCATCGCAGCGTTGAGCGCGTACTGGATGGCCAAGGGTGTGCCCGCACCGATGGTGTCCGCAATGCTGATCGTGTGCACACCCAAGTCAGCGTACCGTCCTGCGACATCCTTGACTTGGGCGGGAGCGATGGCTCCTTCATAAGGGCAGACGACGGAACACGAGATGGAGCCCCTGATTCGCAGACCCCATTCGAGCGCTCTCAACACCACCGGCTGAAACCGCTCGAAGGACTCTGCGATGCTGCAGTTGATGTTCTTCTGACAGAAGGTTTCGCTTGCGGCAGTAAAGATGACGATTTCATCTACCCCGGCCTCCTGCGCACTTTCGAGCCCTTTGAGATTGGGGACCAACGCCGCGTAGGTCACGCCGGGGGAGCGGTGGATGCGGGTGAGAACTTCGCGCGCGTCCGCCATTTGCGGAACCCATTTGGGACTCACGAAGCTGGTCGCCTCGATGTGCTTCAGGCCGGCACTTTGCAACCGCTCTATGAATTCCACTTTGACGTCGGTGGGAATCGATTGGCGCTCGTTCTGCAGTCCGTCCCGGGGACCTACTTCGATGATTTGCACGGAAGTGGGAAGGCGTTTCATCAGCGCCGGTGTCAACTGCGCAAGGGGTGTTTCAAGATTCGGGTTCATGGGGCCCTCCGTGGGGAGCTTGATTTGTCACAGCGAATCCAGCTCATGCCTCAGCAGTCATCTGCAGAAGGGGCGCGCCTTCCTCCCGAATCTGGTCACCCACGGCATACAGCAGGGCGTCCACACGACCGTCATGCGGTGCAGTGAGGCTGTGCTCCATCTTCATCGCTTCCATGACGGCCAGCAGTTGCCCGGCTTTTACGGTCTCGCCAGCCTGAACTTTCCACGCGATGAGGCGACCGGGCATGGGAGCGGTCAGCTGGCCTTCGGTGTGTGAGTGATCGCCCCCATCCGGGGCCAGCGGATCGAGGATCTCGAAGGTGGCAATGTGTCCACCGGTGTCCAAAATGCATCGGAGGCCTCGGCGGTAGGTTGTGACCGTGTGCTCCTCCTTGTCTATACCTACGCGCCACCGGGTCCCCTGTTGTGGCTGCGCAGGGTGGTTTGCGGGTGACCCGCTGTCTCTGGGGGCGGATCTCCACTCGATGTGTTTCGGAGCTTCTCCGCTTAAGGACAGCTGGAATGCGCCTTGAGTGTCCTGCCAAGTGACGACCTGCAGGTTCTCGTCCTTGTGACGGAACAAGAAATGCCTGCGCGCCGTGCCGTGGACGCGGAAGCCGTCCGTCCGGCCCCAAGGATCGGTCCAGCGGGCTTCTTCTTGGGGGGGCTTCCTGGTTCCCGTGTCGTCTGCGAGCGATTGAGCCCCTGGATCTTGGAGCACACAAAGCACCGCCCCCGCGATGGCGGCGAATGAAGGCGAGAC
>CAYRBG010000174.1:1912-6310 GCA_964422355.1 uncultured Sphaerotilus sp.
CCGGTATCGATGCGCACAGGTGCTGCCGGGTGCGAGGGGTGGTTGTCGGCGTTGCGGGCGAAACCGGCATGGCCGTCCGGCCATTGGGCCACGTCCAGTCGGCCGGTGGCGGGCAGGAACCCAGCCTCCGGGTTCTCGGCGCATAAGCGCGCCTCGATGGCATGGCCTTTCAGGACCAGCTGGTCCTGGGTCAGCGGCAGGGGCGCGCCCGCAGCCACCCGCAGTTGCCACTCGACCAGGTCCTGACCGGTCACTGCTTCCGTCACCGGGTGCTCGACCTGCAGCCGGGTGTTCATCTCCATGAAGTAGAAGCGCAGGTCGCCATCATCGGTGGGCTCTGCGATGAATTCGACCGTGCCGGCGCCCACATAACCCACGGCTCGCGCGGCTTCCACGGCGGCCGCTCCCATGGCGGCGCGGCGATCCGGATGCAGGCCCGGCGCGGGGGATTCTTCCAGCACCTTCTGGTGTCGCCGCTGGACCGAGCAGTCGCGTTCGAACAGGTGAACCACGTGGCCAAGGCTGTCGGCAAACACCTGGATCTCGATGTGACGGGGGCGCGTCACGTAGCGTTCGATCAGCACGTGATCGTCGCCAAAGGCGGTGCGGGCCTCGCGTTGGCAGGATTGCAGCGCGGCGTCAAAGTCGTCCAGGTGATCGACGCGGCGCATGCCCCGTCCGCCCCCGCCGGCGCTGGCCTTGATGAGCAGCGGCACGCCGATGCGTTCGGCCTCGGCGCGCAAGACGGCCGGGGAGTTGTCCCGGCCGTGGTAGCCCGGCACCAGGGGAACGCCCGCGCGCTCCATCAGGGCCTTGGCTTCGGCCTTGCTGCCCATGGCGGCGATGGCCGACGGCGGCGGGCCGATGAACACCAGACCCTGGTCCACGCAGGCCTGGGCGAAACCCGCGTTCTCGCTCAGGAAGCCGTAGCCGGGATGGATGGCTTCGGCGCCGGTGCGCCGGGCGGCCTCCAGGATGGCCTCCTGCCGCAGGTAGCTGGTGGCGGGACTGTCTCCGCCGATGGCCACGGCTTCGTCGCAGTATTGGACATGGGCCGCGTCACGATCGACATCGGAATACACCGCGACCGTGCGGATGCCGAGGCGTCGGGCCGTGTGGGCGATGCGGCAGGCGATCTCGCCGCGGTTGGCAATCAGGATCTTGCGAAACATGGGCCCACACTCCTTGTCGTCAGGCGGGGCGCGCCGGCCCCAGTCGTTCACCCAGCGTGCGCCACATGCCGCGCACGAACTTGAAGAGCACGAAGATCAATCCGAGCGCGACGACGATGCTCACGCCCAGGACGATGAACAACCAGGTCGGGTCGTGCCAGGCCAGCCACAGCAGACCGGGCACGGCGGCATCGCCCAGCAGCGAGACGGCGACGTTGGAAAACGGTTCCGGCGAGGTGTTGATGGCGGCCCGGGTGCTGGCCTTGGCCACATGGGCCGTGGCCGCGAGCGTGCCGCCCATCAGCGCGGCGATCATCTGCCAGGTTCCAGCGTCCGCGCCCAGCACCCCTGCGGCCAACACGGCACCGGCAGGCACGCGGATGAAGGTGTGGATCGAGTCCCACAGCGAATCGATGAAGGGGATTTTGTCGGCGAGAAACTCGACCGCCAACATCGCCCCGGAAGCGCCGAGCACGGCCGGGTGCTGCAGCATCTGCAGTCCGGCCGGCAGCGGCACCCACCCCAGCCAGCCGGCCAGGCCGGTCAGGAACACGACGGCATACAGGCGCATGCCGCTGGCCCAGCCCATGGCGGCCGCCAGGGCAAAGAGCTGGGTGGTGTCCAGATGGGCGGCGGCCGCACCCACCTGTTGACCGATGGGGGGAAGCTGGAAGGGCAGGTTCAGGTCCATGAAGGGGGTCTCTTTTCGAGGAAGGAGCTCACGCCCTCCCGCCCTTCCGGACTGCAACGGATGTCGGCGATGCGGCGCGCGGTGTCTGCGCGCCATTGTGCGGTCAAAGGTTGACCTGCCAAATCCGTCACAAGTTGCTTGCAGGCGCGCACGGCCTGCGGACCATTGCCCACGAGCGACGCGACGATGGCCGCGATGCGTTCATCGATCGTAGCGGTGTCGGCCAGTTCATGCACGAGACCGATTCGGTGGGCCTCGGCGGCATCGAAGCGTTCGGCCGTCGTGAACCAGCGCTGTGCGGCCCGCTCGCCCATGGCGCGGATCACATAGGGACCGATGGTGGCGGGCAGCAGTCCCAGCCGGGCCTCGCTCAGGCAGAAGTTCGCCTGCGGCACGGCCACCGCCACGTCGCACACCGCCACCAGGCCGACGCCGCCGGCATAGCAGTCGCCGTGCACGCGGGCCACGACCGGAACGGGGCAACTGCGGATGGCCCACAGCATGTCGGCGAGCGCCTGGGCGTCGGCCTGGTTCTCGTCCCAGGTGTAGTCGGCCATGGCGCGCATCCAGTTCAGATCGGCACCCGCGCAGAAGGCCGGGCCGTCGCCGGCCAGCACCACGGCGCGCAGGTCGGCGTCCCGGCTCAGTTCGGTGAAGACCTGGGTCAGCTCCGAGATGACCTGATCGTTGAACGCGTTGCGCACCTTCGGGCGGGACAGCCAGACCTCCGCCACGTGCGGAGTGGAACGGACGATGCGCAGCGATTCGGTCATGGGAGCTCCAGCAAGGTCACATGCGGAACACGCCGAAGCGTGTTTCCGGGATGGGTGCATTCAGGCAGGCGCTCAGGCCCAGGGCCAGCACGCGCCGCGTGTGCGCCGGCTCGATCACGCCGTCGTCCCACAGGCGGGCGCTGGCGTAATAGGGGTGACCCTGGCGTTCGTACTGGTCGCGGATCGGGGCCTTGAATGCGGCTTCGTCCTCGGCGCTCCAGGTGCCGCCTTTGGCCTCGATGCCGTCGCGACGCACCGTGGCCAGCACGCTGGCGGCCTGCTCGCCGCCCATGACGCTGATGCGCGCGTTTGGCCACATCCACAAGAAGCGTGGCGAATAGGCCCGCCCGCACATGCCGTAGTTGCCCGCCCCGAAGCTGCCGCCGATGATGACCGTCAGTTTGGGCACCTGCGCGCAGGCCACGGCCGTCACCATTTTGGCGCCGGCGCGGGCGATGCCTTCGTTTTCGTACTTGCGCCCGACCATGAAGCCGGTGATGTTCTGCAGGAAGACCAGCGGGATGCGCCGCTGGCCGCACAACTCGATGAAGTGCGCCCCCTTGTTGGCGCTCTCCGAGAACAGGATGCCGTTGTTGGCGACGATGCCCACCGGCATGCCCTCGATGTGCGCGAAACCGCAGACCAAGGTGTTGCCGTAGCGGGCCTTGAACTCGTCGAACTCGCTGCCGTCGACGACGCGTGCGATCACCTCGCGCACATCGAAGGGCTTACGGGATTGCACGCCCTGGGCGTCCAGCGGGATCACTGCGTTGAGTTCTTCGGCCGGGTAGAGCGGCTGGGCGGAGGGCTGTAACCGCAGCGGCACGTCCTTGCGCGCATTGAGGTGGCCCACCACCTTGCGGGCCAGTCCCAGCGCGTGCAGGTCGTTGTCGGCCAGGTGGTCGGCCACGCCGGACAGTCGAGTGTGCACATCGCCGCCGCCGAGGTCTTCGGCCGAGACTTCTTCGCCCGTGGCCGCCTTCACCAGCGGTGGGCCGCCCAGGAAGATGGTGCCCTGGTTGCGCACGATGATGGTCTCGTCGCTCATGGCCGGCACATAGGCGCCGCCCGCGGTGCACGAGCCCATGACCACGGCGATCTGGGGGATGCCGGCCGCGCTCATGGTGGCCTGGTTGTAGAAGATGCGGCCGAAGTGGTCGCGGTCGGGGAAGACCTCGTCCTGGCTGGGCAGGTGGGCGCCGCCGGAGTCCACGAGGTAGACGCAGGGCAGGCGGTTCTGCTGGGCGATCTCCTGGGCGCGCAGGTGCTTCTTGACCGTGAGCGGGTAGTAGGTGCCGCCCTTCACCGTGGCGTCGTTGCAGACAACCATGCACTCCACGCCTGCGATGCGGCCGATGCCGGCGATCACGCCCGCGCACGGGGCGGAATCGCTGCCGTCCCCCTCGGTGTAGACGCCGTGGGCGGCCAGCGGCGCGATTTCGAGAAAGGCCGAGCCGGGATCCAGCAAGCGCTCCACTCGGTCGCGCGGCAGCAGCTTGCCGCGGGCCAGGTGCTTGGCCCGCGCGGCTTCGCCGCCCCCTTGTGCAATGCGGGCGAGTCGGGCGCGCAGGTCATCGATCAGGCCTTGCATGGCCGCGGCGTTGGCCTGGGCCTCGGGGGAGCGGGCCAGAAGTCGGGTGGGCAGGGCGGCCATGGCGGAACTCCGTTCAGGCGGTTTCGTTGAACAGCTCGCGCCCGATCAGCATGCGGCGGATTTCGCTGGTGCCGGCGCCGATCTCGTAGAGCTTGGCGTCGCGCCACA
>CAYRBG010000175.1:0-6310 GCA_964422355.1 uncultured Sphaerotilus sp.
GGGATGCAGTTCGTACAGGCGGTGCTCGTCGTCCGGGCGCAGGAGCTGGCGGGCGATCCAGGGCGAGCCGGGGTAATGGGTGAGGGCGGTCGGCCCCCCCGGCTGGAAGCGCTTGACCACGTTCATGTAGTCGGCGGTGGCGGGTGGCAGGTCCTTGCGGCCCCACAGGCGGGCCACGCCGTTGAGGTACTCGCCCTTTTTCTGGGCTTCGGGGCTGGCGAGGATGTAGGAGCCTGCACCCGCATGGGTGTCGATCAGCCGATAGGGCTTGTCCTTGGCCGCCATGTAGCGCAGCACATGCACGAGCGTGATGTGCTTGAGGACATCGGCGTGGTTGCCGGCGTGGTAGGCGTGGCGGTAGGCGAACATGAGGTGCGGGGCGCGGGAAAGGCCGAGACTGTAGCCCAGCCGACGCCGGGCGGGTCAGTTCACCCGGCAACTGCGGTCGTGCTGAGGGACGGACTCGCGCTTGTAGGCCACCACGTCGTCCAGTTCCAGCCGGATGCCGATGGCTTCACCCAGGGCGTGGTTGTGGTGGGACGGCACGAGCGAGAGCACCTGCGCGCCGCTGGCCAGGCGCAGGGTGTAAAGGATGTCCGCGCCACGGAAGGCCTTGGCCACCACCACGGCCTTGACCGGGCTGTGATCGTCATGGATGAGGTCGTCAGGACGCAGAAGCACGTCCACGGCGCAGCCTGACGCACACAGGTCGCCATGTTCGGTACAGCGGATGGGCAGGTTGCTGTGCACCGTGCCCAGCTCCATCGTCACGGACTGGTTGGCCGCGACTTCTCCGGGCAGGAACGCCCCTTGGCCGATGAAGTCCGCCACCATCCGGTTGGCCGGGCGGTGGTAGAGGTTGTAGGCGCTGTCCCACTGCTGGATGTGCCCTTGCGACATCACTGCGATGCGGTCCGCCACGGCAAAGGCCTCGTGTTGGTCGTGCGTCACCAGCACGGCCGTGATGCCCTGGGCCTTGATGATCTCGCGCACCTCGGTGGCCAGGCGCTCGCGCAATTCGACGTCGAGGTTGGAAAAGGGCTCGTCGAGCAGCAGCAGTTGGGGCCGCATGACCAAAGCGCGGGCCAGCGCCACGCGCTGTTGCTGGCCGCCCGAGAGCTCGTGCGGGTAGCGGCGCCCCAACTCGGGCAGGCCGACTGTGGCCAGCATGTCGGCGGCGCGCTGGGCGGCATCGGCCTGACCACGTAGCCCGAATGCCACATTGCGCTCCACCGTCAGGTGCGGAAACAGGGCGTAGTCCTGGAACACCATGCCGATGCGACGTTGCTCTGGCGGCACATGCCGGCCGGGTTCGCTCACCACGGTCTCGCCCAGCCGGATCCGGCCGGCGGCCACCGGTTCAAAGCCGGCCACGGCTCGCAATACCGTGGTCTTGCCGCACCCGGAGGCTCCGAGCAGGCAGCCGATTTCGCCGCGCGCGAGCGTCAGGCTCAATCCTTGCACCACGGTGTGGGTACCGTAACGGACCGTCAGATCCTCCAGACTCAGCCCTGCAGCGTCAGCGTTGCCCATGTTCAATGCTCTCGGTCGAGAGTGGATACTGCATCAATGATAATGATTATTATCTTTGTAGAGGGTCTCGCCTTCAACGGTGGGCCAAAGTTCGACGTGTTGGGGGGAGTTTCCCGGTGACTTCGATGGAAAAGGTGGTTGCGGCCGGACCCGCTGAGGCCCATGGGGCGTCACGGTTGCCCCGACTGACCCTGGCGGCGGTTCTGATCGCGTTGGCGGTGGGGGCGCCGGTGCTGTCGGTGGCCTGGCACCTGTTCACGCCCGGCACCGGCGGCACCTGGCGGCACCTGATGGACACGGTGCTGCCGGGCTACATCCTGACCACGCTGCAGCTGTGCGTCGGGGTGGCGGTGGGCACGGCGGCCCTGGGGGTGGGGTCGGCGTGGCTGGTCACCCGCTACGATTTTCCGGGGCGCCACCACCTGGAGTGGGCCCTGGTGCTGCCGCTGGCCATGCCGGCCTATGTGCTGGCCTATGTCTACACCGATCAACTGCAGTTTGTCGGACCCGTGCAGACGGCGCTGCGCAACACGTTCGGCTGGACCCGGGCGGACTACTGGTTCCCGGAGGTGCGCAGCACGGGCGGGGCAATGCTGATGTTCACACTGGCGCTCTATCCGTACGTCTACCTGCTGGTGCGCACGGCCTTTCTGGAGCGGGCAGCCGGCATGCTGGAGGTGGGGCGCAGTCTGGGGTTGGGCCCGTGGGCCAGCTTCTGGCGGGTGTCGTTGCCGATGGCCCGTCCTGCCATCGCGGGCGGCGTGGCGCTGGCGCTGATGGAGACTCTGGCCGACTACGGCACAGTTGCCTACTTTGCGGTGCAGACCTTCACGACCGGCATCTACCGCGCCTGGTTTTCTCTGGGAGACCGGCCGGCCGCCGCGCAACTGGCTCTGGCCCTGCTGGCGTTCGTGATGCTGGTGTTGACCTTCGAGCGGGTGTCGCGGGGGCGGGCCCGCTTCCACGACACCACCTCGCGCCGCCGTTCCAACCTGGCGCGTCGGCTGACGGGCTGGCGTGCCGCGCTGGCCGTGATGGCGGCACTGATTCCGCTCACGCTGGGTTTCGGCTGGCCCGCGGGCGTGCTGTTGCGCATGGCCTTGACCGAGGGGGATGCCCAGTGGGGCTGGCATTTTGTGACGCTTGCCGCCAACTCCCTGCGTGTGGCCGGACTGACCGCGCTGGTGTGCATGGTGCTGGCGGTGGTGATGGGCTATTCGGTGCGCCGGCACGCGCATTGGCTGCCGAAGTTGGCGCACCGCATTGTGGGCCTGGGTTACGCGGTGCCGGGCTCGGTGATTGCGGTGGGGGTGCTGATCCCGGTGGCCCGTCTGGACAATGTCTTGGCCGACGCCATCCGCTCAGCCACGGGCAGCAGCCCGGGCCTGCTGCTCTCGGGCAGCATCACGGCGCTGGTCTTTGCGTGCGTGGTGCGCTTCCTGACTGCGGCGCTGCAGTCGGTGGATGCGGGACTGCTCAAGATCACGCCGAGCATGGACGACGCGGCGCGCTCCATGGGCCTGAGCCCTGGCCAGGTGCTGCGCCGGGTGCACGTGCCCATGCTGCGCAGCAGCCTGCTGACTGCCGGGTTGATGGTGTTCATCGACGTGATGAAGGAATTGCCGGCCACGCTCGTGATGCGGCCCTTCAACTTCGACACGCTGGCCACGCAGGTCTACACGCTGGCGGCCGACGAGCGGTTGGCCGAGGCATCGACCTCGGCCTTGTCGATCGTGGTGGTGGGGCTGTTGCCGCTGATCGTGCTCAGCCGCCAGATCGCACGCAGCCGGTTGGCCAACGCGTGAGCAGGGGCGTCACTGCCAGCCGGCGCGATCGAAGACTTTCTGCGCAGTGGCAGCTCCCTTGGCCAAGTCCTCCACCTTCATGGTGTCGGCCTTGAAGGGCCCCAGCGCGTCGAGCGCGGGGTTCTTGAAAGCCACACCCTTGGCGGCAGGCCATTCGTTGTTGCCGTCGGCGAAGTAGGCCTGGGCTTCTGGACCGGCCAGGTATTCGAGGAACTTGACCGCCGCTTCCTTGTGCGGTGCATGCTTGAGCACGCCCGCGCCCGAGATGTTGATGTGGGTGCCCCAGGTCTGCTGGTTGGGCCACACGACGCCGACCTTGCGCATTGCTTCCTGGTCCTCCGGCTTGGTGGAGCGCATCATGCGCGCCAGGTAGTAGCTGTTGGAGATGGCCACGCCGCATTCGCCTGCAGCCACCGCCTTGATCTGGTCGGTATCGCCACCCTTGGGTTTGCGGGCGAAGTTGGCCACCAGGCCGCGTGCCCATTCTTCGGTCTTGGCTTCACCGTTGTGGGCGATCATGGCCGAGCCCAGGCTCAGGTTGTAGGGGTGGTTGCCGGCGCGCACACAGATTTGGCCCTTCAGGCGCGGGTTGGCCAAGTCCTCGTAGGTCTGGATCCAGTCCTTGTTCACGCCGACCTTGTTGTAGACGATGACGCGGGCACGGGTCGAGAAGGAGGCCCAGGTCGGGGTCAGCAGGTTCGGCGGCAGCTTGTCCTGCAGCACTTTGGACTTCAGCGGCATGAACAGGCCGAGCTGGTCGGCCACTTCCAGGCGGGCGGCATCGACGGTGATCAGCACGTCGGCCGGGCTGTTGGCACCTTCGTTGCGCAGGCGTTCGATCAGCTCGTCTTCCTTGCCGTCCAGGCGGTTGATCTTGATGCCCGTGGCCTTGGTGAAGTTGGCGTACAGGGCCTCGTCGGTCTGGTAATGACGGGCCGAGTAGATGTTGATGACCTGCTCCTCGGCTTGGGCAACCGTCGTTGCGGACCAGGCGGCACACACGGCCAGAGCGAGCTTCAGAACCTTACGGGGGGGCATGCAGGATCTCCAGTGCGGGTGAAGGATGGCTCCAATCATAAAACGAGAATCGATATCATTTGCAAGACACCCCCGTGTCTGTTGCGAAATTGCGCGATGGGGAATTGGGCCGGATTTCAGGGTCCGCTTCTTGCACCACAGGACGGGTCCCGCCCTCACAGTGGGATCCGGATGCAGTGTTTGTCAGGAGGCCGACATCATGCGATCACCATCCACTTCTTCTTCCGCCGAGCGTTACGAGATCCGTTTCCGTTCGCTGTTTCATCCGGGGCGCGGCTTGAGCTTCCCGTGCGACGCGCAGGGGCGCGTGGCGGTGGAGAGCCTCACCGAGGGCGCCCGCCGCGCCTACGACCGGGCTTGTGCCACGGTCGGCCGCGAGTACGCCACGCCGGACGTGATGCTCACCGACCTGCATTGAAAAGGGAGGGCGCCCGTCCGCATCGCCGGCCTTGAGCCCTTGCGCCGTGTGCGGACTTCGCGCGCAGACCCGTCGGGTGCCGTGGGTGCGAGACAATCGAGGTCTGCCTTCTCCATCGGATCGGGGTCCTGAGTTCTGAACGGACCCGCTGCCGCACCTCCCATGTCCGTTGTCCAGACCCGCCCGCAGGGCGATGCCCTTACGGCGTCGCGGTTGCCTGCCGCTCCCAAACCGCTGACCCGCTACCGCCCCTTCTGGGCCAAGCGTTTCGGCACCGCGCCCTTCCTGCCCATGAGCCGGGAGGAAATGGACCGCCTGGGCTGGGACAGCTGCGACATCATCATCGTCACCGGCGACGCCTATGTGGACCACCCCAGCTTCGGCATGGCGGTCATCGGGCGCACGCTGGAGGCTCAGGGTTTTCGGGTGGGCATCATCGCGCAGCCGGACTGGCAATCGGCGGACCCGTTCAAGGCGCTGGGTCGCCCGAACCTGTTCTTCGGCGTGGCTGCCGGGAACATGGATTCGATGATCAACCACTACACGGCCGACCGCCGCATCCGCAGCGACGATGCCTACACACCCGGCGGCGTGGCCGGCAAGCGGCCTGACCGCGCCACGCTGGTCTACACCCAGCGTTGCAAGGAGGCGTTCAAGGACGTGCCGGTGATCATCGGCGGCATCGAGGCCTCGCTGCGCCGCATCGCCCACTACGACCATTGGAGCGAAAAGGTCCGCCGCTCCATCCTCATCGACAGCAAGGCCGACCTGCTGCTGTTCGGCAACGCCGAGCGCGCCATCGTCGAGATCGCGCACCGCCTGTCGCAGCGCAAGCCCATCGAGAGCATCACGGACGTGCGCGGCACGGCCTTCCTGCGCAAGCCGGACGATCCGACCCAGCACGGCTGGTTCGAGATCGACTCCACCGAGGTGGACCAGCCGGGCAAGATCGATGCGCTCCTCAATCCCTACCTGACGATCGAAGAGCAGGCGGGGGAGCAGGGGGCCGCCTGTGCCCAGACCGGATCGGCCGCACCAGCGGCGGGTGAAGCCAAGCCCGTTCGCATCGTGCGCCAGCCTGTCCAGCGTCCCGGCGAGCGTGCCGTGGTGGTCCCGCGTGATCACACCGTGATCCGCCTGCCGTCGTTCGAACAGGTCAAGAGCGACCCGGTGCTGTACGCCCACGCCAGCCGCGTCTTCCACCTGGAGACCAACCCCGGAAACGCCCGTGCGCTGGTGCAGCGCCACGGCGAAGGCCACATCGCACGCGACGTGTGGATCAACCCGCCGCCGCTGCCGCTGTCAACCGAGGAGATGGACCACGTCTTCGATCTGCCTTATGCGCGCAGTCCGCACCCGATTTACGCGGACGAAAAGGGCGGCCACGACGGTGCGACCAAGATCCCCGCGTGGGAGATGATCCGCTTCAGCGTGAACATCATGCGCGGCTGCTTCGGCGGCTGCACCTTCTGCTCGATCACCGAGCACGAGGGGCGCATCATCCAGAGCCGCTCGG
>CAYRBG010000176.1:0-6305 GCA_964422355.1 uncultured Sphaerotilus sp.
GGTGCTGCTCACCTACGGGCTGATCCTGATCTTCGAGGAGGCGCGCAGCCTGCTGGTGGGCGACGAGGTGCATGGGGTCGAGATTCCGGCGGTCTTTGCCGGCTCCATCCCGCTGTCGGACGTGCTGAGCTATCCGGTCTACCGGCTGGTGATCTCGGCCGTGTGCATCGTGCTGGCGGTGGCGCTGTACTTCGTCATCCAGCGCACGCGGCTGGGGATGATGATCCGCGCCGGCAATCACGACCGCACGATGGTCGAAGCCCTGGGCATCAACATCGACGTGATCTACCGCGTCGTGTTCGCCCTCGGCGTGGCCCTGGCGGCGCTGGCGGGCATGCTGGCCGCGCCCATCTCCTCGGTGTTTCCGAACATGGGCTCGCACGTGCTGATCATCTCCTTCGTGATCGTCGTGATCGGCGGGATCGGATCGGTGTGGGGCGCGCTGGCCGCGGCGCTGATCGTCGGCTTTGCCGACACCTTCGGCAAGGTGCTGCTGCCCGAGCTCTCGGGCATGGTGGTGTATCTGGTGATGGCCGCGGTGCTGCTGTGGCGCCCCGAAGGCCTGTTCAGGAAAGGTTGAGCCCATGAACGCACAAACGATGTGGGGGCTCAAGCTGGCGGCCCTCGCACTGCTGGCGGCCGTGCCGCTGACCGGCGAGTCCTTCTACGTGGAGCTGATGGCCAAGACGCTCGTGCTGGCCATCTTCGCGATGAGCCTGGACCTGCTGGTCGGCTGGACCGGTCTGGTCAGCTTTGGCCATGCGGCCTACTTTGGCGTCGGCGCCTATGCGGTGGCGCTGCTCAGTCCCAAGTACGAGGCGGCGAACCTGTGGCTGCTGTTCCCGGCGGCCGTCGGTCTGGCCGGCCTGGTGGCCTTGGCGGTGGGGCTGTTCGTCCTGCGCACCAAGGGCATCTACTTCATCATGGTGACGCTGGCCTTTGCGCAACTGGCCTTCTTCGTCTTTCATGACACCCCGCTGGGCGGCGGGTCGGACGGGGTCTACGTCAACGTCAAGCCCAGTGCGGCATTGGGCGGCTGGGTGCCCTTCGACCTCGACAACGGTACGCACCTGTACTACGTGATCCTGGCGATGGTGGTGGGGGTGTATCTGCTGCTGCGCCGGGTGCTGCAGTCGCCGTTCGGGCGGGTGCTGGCCGGCATCAAGAGCAACGAGCACCGCATGCGCTCGATGGGCTACGCCACCTTCGGCTACAAGCTCGCGGCCTTTGTGCTGGCGGGTGCGCTGGGCGGTGTGGCGGGCTTTCTGTACGCGGTGGTGTTCGGCTTCGTCACGCCGGAGCTGCTGTCCTGGCACCAGTCCGGCAACGTGCTGCTGATGGTGATCCTGGGCGGCATGGGCCATCTGGCCGGCGCGATCGCCGGGGCCTTTGCCTTCAGCGCGATGCAGGAGGTGTTCGGCGGCTGGACCAAGCACTGGCAACTGGTGATGGGCGGCGTGATCGTGGCCGCGGTGCTGTTCCTGCCCGGCGGCCTGGCTGCGATCCCGGCGCGTCTGCGACGCGCGCTGCAAGGAGACGTGAATGAGCGATGACATCCTTCTGGCCGCCGAGGGCCTGACGCGCCGCTTCGGCGGGCTGGTGGCCAACCAGGACGTGGTGCTGGAGCTGCGCCGCGGCCAGCTCCACGCCCTGCTGGGGCCCAACGGGGCCGGCAAGTCCACCTGCATCAACCTGTTGTCGGGCGACCTGCCGCCCAGCGCCGGGCGCATCACCTTCAAGGGGCGCGACATCACCGGGCTGGATGCCGCCAAGCGCTCGCGCATCGGCATCGGGCGCAGCTACCAGCGCACCAACATCTTCCCGAAATTCACCGTGCTGGAGAACGTGCGGCTGGCCGCGCAGTCGCGCCGGCCTCAGCCCTGGCGCGTGTTCTCGCGGGCCGACCGCATGGCGTGGGCGCTGGACAAGGCCCGCGCCTGCATCGCCGAGGCCGGCCTGGGCGGACGGGAAGACGCCGTCTCCGGCGTGCTCAGCCACGGCGCGCAGCGGCAACTGGAGATCGCCATGGTGCTGGCCACCGACGCCGAGGTCCTGCTGCTGGACGAGCCGCTGGCGGGCATGGGCTCTGATGAATCGGCTCGCATGGTCGAGCTGCTGCAGCGCCTGCGCACGCAGCGCGCCATCCTGCTGGTGGAACACGACATGGACGCCGTCTTCGCGGTGGCCGACGCCATCACCGTGATGGTGAACGGCCAGGTGCTGGAGTCCGGCCCGCCCGCGCAGATCAAGGCCAGCGCGGCCGTCCAGGCGGCCTATCTCGGAACGGAGGACAGCTTCCATGTCTGACCTGCAGCCCCCACTCTCGCTGCGCTCGCTGCCCCCCGAGGGGGCGGTCGGCCCCTACGGGCGGCCGGGCGGCGCCGACATGCTGCTGGAGGCCAAGGACCTCCACACCTACTACGGCGCCAGCCACATCCTGCACGGCATCGACTTCCACATCCGCAGCGGCGAGGGCATCGCCCTGATGGGCCGCAACGGCATGGGCAAGTCCACGCTGATCAAGAGCCTGCTGGGCATCGTGCGGCCGCGCCACGGCCGGGTGCTGGTGCGCGGCGACGACTTCACGCGCCAGCCCACCTACCGCACGGCGCAGCGCGGCATCGCCTACGTGCCGGAAGGGCGCGGCATCTTCCCCAACCTCACGGTGAAGGAAAACCTGCTGATGTCCGCCCGCGCCGGGGTCGACGGTCAGCGCGACTGGACCTACGACCGCGTGATGCACACCTTTCCCCGGCTGGGCGAGCGCATCGGCAACGGCGGCTGGCAGCTCTCGGGCGGCGAGCAGCAGATGCTCACCATCGGCCGTGCGCTGATGACCAACCCCGACCTGCTCATCCTCGACGAGGCCACCGAGGGCCTGGCCCCACTGGTGGCCATGGAGATCTGGCGCATCGTCAAGGAGATCCGCAAGACCGGCATCGCCACCGTCATCGTCGACAAGAACCACGGGGCCGTGACCTCGATCTGCGACCGCTCGCTCATCCTGGTCAAGGGCCGGGTGGTGTTCGACGGCAGCAGCGACGAGGTCCGCGCCCAGCCCGAACTCATCCAGAAGCACCTGGGGGTCTGACCATGAACTTCGCATCCCTGCGCATCATCCACGACGAGCACCGGGCCCTGGCGGCCATGCTCAGCAGCCTGCGCACACTGGCCCAGGCCTATGAGTCGGGCCGACTGAAGCCTGATTTCGAGCTGCTGTCGGCCATGGTCGACTACATCGAGCAGGTGCCCGAGAAGGTCCACCACCCCAAGGAGACCGAATACCTGTTCACCCGGTTGCGCACCCGCTGCCCGGAAGCGGTGCCGGTGCTCGACGCGCTCGACGAGGATCACCGCCACGGCCTGGCCCGCATCGAGATCCTGCGCGCGGCGCTGCAGCGCTACGAACAGGAAGGTCATGCCGGCTTTGCGCTGTTCCACGAGGCGCTGAAGGCCTACCTCGACCAGGAGTGGCGCCACATGAACACGGAGGAAAAGCAGGTGTTCCCGCTCGCCCAGACCCACCTCACGGCCGAGGACTGGCAGGCCATCGATGCGGTCTTCCTGGCCAACGGCAACCCGTGGGAAGGGGCGGCCGGCGAATACGCCGCGCTGTTCTCACGCATCGTCCACCTGGCGCCGGCGCCGGTGGGCCTGGGAGGTTGAACATGGATGCATCGAAGCACCCCGAGGTGATGCCTCGCATGGACGCCGCCGGAGCGGTGACGCACGGCCCTGCCGCCCGCTGGACGGACGATGGGCTGGACGATGCCGCCGGTTTCCCCTGGAGCGACCGCTACCTGCTCGGCCACGGCGCGATGGACGACACGCACCGCGAGTTCGTCGCCCTCGTGGACGCGCTGCTCACCGTGCCGGACGAGGACCTGTCGCGGGCACTGGAGGCTTTTGCCCACCATGCCCGGGAACACTTCGGCCAGGAAGACGCGTGGATGTCGCAGCAGGACTTTCCCGCCCGCGAGTGCCACGTGGACGAACACGCCAAGGTGCTGGCGTCCGTCGGCGAGGTGCAGCAACTTCTGGCCTTGGGGGAGACGTCGATCGTGCGCGAGCTGGCCCAGGCGCTGATGCACTGGTTTCCGGCCCATGCCGACCACATGGATTCGGCGCTGGCCGGATGGCTGGTGGAACGCCGGCACGGAGCCCGACCGCTGGTGTGGCGGCGGGATCGCGTGTCCGAGACCTGACACCGTGCTCAGTGCCGTTTGAGCGCGTCCTTCAGCGCTTCCGACGGCAGCATCCCGAACGCGGCTTGATAGGCCTGCGAGAACCGTCCCAGGTGGGTGAAGCCGTATTCCAGCGCCACGGCGGTCACGTTGGTGGGGCGCAGCCCAGGCTGGGTCAGCGCCTCGTGCACATGCTGCAGCTTCTGGCGGCGGATGAAGGCCTTCGGCGTCATGTGGGCGTTCTTCTCGAACAGCAGGTAGAGCGAGCGCAGGCTGAGGCGGGCGTACTGCGCCAGATCCTCGGCGCTCAAGTCGCGGCGGATGTGGTCGTCGATGTACTGCACCAGCCGCTCGAACGACACCGAATGCGTGGCCGGCGTGCCCAGGCTGACGTTGTGCTTGAGCATGGTCAGCAGCTTGCTGGTCACCACGCGGTTGTAGTGCTGCAGCATCTGCGGCGTCGCCACGCCCGATTCCGCCTCCTGGCACAGCAGGTTGAGCAGGTACAGCAGGCTGTCGAGTTCCTCGAAGCGGTACGGCGTCTGGCTGAAGCGGACCGACTCGTTGGGTTTGAACCAGCGGTGCTCGGAGCAGGCTTCGTCCAGCATGCGCGTGGGCACCTTGACGATGAACTTCTCGCAATCCCCGGAGTACACGAGGTCGATGGGCTCGTTGGGGTTGATGAGCAGCATGTGACCGGCCGACAGGCTCAACTGCTCGCGGTGCAGCTGGTACAGGCAATGCCCGCTCAGGATGAACTGCACGTGGTAGATGTCCGGCAGCCCTTCGGACACCACGCGGGCCTGCGACCCGTAGCGCAGCCGGCACAGGTCCAGGCAACCCGCCTTGCGGTGGCTGAGCGAGGCGCCGCCTTCGCTGCGATGCGACAGGCTCAGTCCGTGCGAGCCGACGTGCTGGTTGACGTACTCGGACACCGCATGCGGGTGAGCACCGGAAAAAACACGGCTGTGGTCGGACTGAAGAAATCGGAAGGACTGCAGCACGATCAGGTTCCTGACGCGGGAGGGATCCGTCGGACGCGGGAGGACTGGGGCTCAAACCGGGGGCCGACGCGGGAACAAAGGCGCCCGTTGCCTGCGGATGCGCTTGACACCAACCTTACAGAACGAGGGCAAATTCCTCATCCCCAAATACCCTCGGTGCTGTCAAATTCTTCTGTTTTATCGCCGTGATGACCGTCAATCATCATGTTTTGGCGACAGAAAGCGGCGCGCAACCGTGCCGCCCAGAGGGTCCGCAGTCGATCCGGCCTCACCGTCCCAGGTCTTTGGCGCTCACACCCGCGATGCCCCAGTTCTCCTTGGGCACGTCGTGGATCCAGACACGCACGTTTTCCTTGGGGGCGCCGACGGCCTCGACCAGCGCGGCGGTGACCTTCTCGATCACGGCGCGCTTCTGTTCTTCGGTGCGGCCTTCAATCATGTAAATCTGGGCGAAAGGCATGAGGGACTCCCATCGTTGAGCAAGAGGTGAAAAGGGCCGGATCGGTTCAGAGCCACCGATCCGGCAGGCGCAGATGAGGTCCGGCGTCGCAGGTACACAACCCTTGCGGCCGGACCGTGGCCCATCAGCGCAGCGGCATGATCAGCTTGAGCCAGAACTTGTCGCCCGCAAAGCGGTTCTCGACCATCGTCTCATGCTGCCACTGGGTCACGAAGGTCAGGCCGTTGGAGGTGCTGTACTTGACCGACGGCCCGAAGGCGAAGACCTGGCCCTTGTTGCCGTCGGGGCCGACCTTGATGCCGGCCTGCTTGTCGTCGGTGATCTGCTTGAGGTAGTAGCCGCTCACGCCCACGCCCCAGGGGCCGAAGTTCTTGCCCACCAGGTAGTCGAAGTGCACGTCGGTGCCGGACTGGTAGTCGGTGTCGCTGTTCCTGGTCTTGAAGTTGGCCATGAACTTGCCCGACAGCTCGATGCCGCCCTCGCCCATGTAGGTCACGGCGTAGATGGGCTCGAAGCTGGTGTAGTTGGCCCCGATGCTCTTGCGCGGGTCGTTCTTGTCGTAGGCGCCGGTGGGCAGGTTGATGTCCAGACCCACCGCCTGGTGCAGCGTCGGGCTGTGCCAGGCCAGGATCATCGGGTTGATCGTCAGGTCGCCGA
>CAYRBG010000177.1:0-6260 GCA_964422355.1 uncultured Sphaerotilus sp.
AGTTACCCGCTAGTACCTGAAACTAGTGCGTCTACCAATTCCGCCACCTGGGCAATGATCGTTGGTGCAAGTTGTGTCCGACGAATCAAGAATGAAAGTGTAGCATTACTTTGACTGAGAACACAAGAGGAATTCGCTTGGAAGGTGCATCGTCGCTGATGAGCGAGGTCGAGGGCATCGTCCAGGGGCACCGGGACGGCCATGGCTTCGTGGTGCGGGGTGACGGCGAGCCCGACATCTACCTGTCGCCGCAGGAGATGCGTGCGGTGTGGCACCGCGACCGGGTGAAGGTCCGCATCGTGCGGATGGACCGCAAGGGGCGGCCTGAGGGGCGGGTGCTGGAGATTCTGGAGCGCCGCCGCACTCCTGTGATCGGCCGCCTGCTGCAGGAGAACGGCGTGTGGATCGTGGCGCCCGAAGACAAGCGCTACGGTCAGGATGTGCTGATCGCCAAGAACGCGACGGCCAAGGCCCAGGCCGGGCAGGTCGTGGCGGTCGAGCTGACGGAGCCGGCCTCGCTCTATTCGCAGCCGGTGGGGCGCGTGGTGGAGGTGCTCGGCGACATCGACGATCCCGGCATGGAGATCGAGATCGCCGTGCGCAAGTACGAGGTGCCGCACCGCTTCTCGCCCGAGACCCTGGCCCAGACCGGCAAGCTGCCCGACAAGGTGCGGGCAGCCGACTGTAGGCAACGCGTGGACCTGCGCGACGTGCCGCTGGTGACCATCGATGGCGAGGACGCGCGTGACTTTGACGACGCCGTCTATTGCGAGCCCGCCAAGGTGGGGCGCAGCAAGGGATGGCGCCTGTTGGTGGCCATCGCCGACGTGAGCCATTACGTCAAACCGGGCGACGCCATCGACCGCGACGCCTACGACCGGGCCACGTCGGTCTACTTCCCGCGCCGCGTCATTCCGATGCTGCCGGAGAAGCTCTCCAACGGCCTCTGTTCGCTCAATCCGGAGCAGGACCGCTTGTCGATGGTCTGCGACATGCTTGTCAACACGGCCGGCGAGGTCACGGCCTACCAGTTCTACCCGGCGGTGATCTGCTCGCACGCCCGCTTCACCTACACGGAGGTGGCGGCCATCTTGGGCAACACCAAGGGGCTGGAGGCGCAGCGGCGCCTGCCCTTGGTGCCGCACCTGCTGCATCTGCACGAGGTCTATCGGGCGCTGCTCAAGCAGCGTGGCCAGCGCGGCGCGGTGGACTTCGATACCACCGAGACGCAGATCATCTGCGACGAGAACGGTCGCATCGAGCAGATCGTGCCGCGGGTGCGCACCGAGGCGCACCGGCTCATCGAAGAGGCCATGCTGGCGGCGAACGTCTGCGCCTCCGACTTCATCCAGTCCTCGAAGCACCCCGCGCTTTACCGCGTGCATGAAGGGCCGACTCCGGAGAAGCGGACCGCGCTGCAGAACTACCTGCGCATGGTGGGGGTGGGCGTGACGCTCAGCGACGATCCCACGCCGGGCGAGTTCCAGTCCATCGCCGAGCAGACCCGCGACCGGCCCGATGCGGCGCAGATCCACCAGATGCTGTTGCGCTCGATGCAGCAGGCCATCTACACGCCGACCAATTCCGGCCACTTCGGCTTGGCGTACTCGGCCTACACGCACTTCACCAGCCCGATCCGGCGCTACCCGGACCTGCTGGTGCACCGGGTCATCAAGGCCATCCTGCACGACCGGCACTACGCCATCGACGTGCCGGTGCACATTCCGGCGCAGGTGGCGCCACGCCGAGGGCGGCCGGGTGTGGCCTTGCCCAAGGAACAGATAGGCTGGGAGGCGGCAGGTGCGCACTGCAGTGCCAACGAGCGTCGCGCGGACGAGGCCTCCAAGGATGTCGAGGCCTGGCTCAAGTGCAAGTTCATGCGTGAGCGCCTGGGTGAGGAGTTTGCCGGCACGGTCAGCGCGGCCACCAGCTTCGGCATCTTCGTGCAGCTCGACGCCCTGTACGTCGAGGGCTTGGTGCACATCACCGAGCTGGGCAGCGAGTACTTCCGCTACGACGAAGTGCGGCAGGAGCTGCGGGGCGAGCGCACCGGGGTGCGATACCAGATCGGCACGCGGGTGCGCGTGCAGGTGAGCCGAGTCGATCTGGACGGACGTCGCATCGACTTCCGTCTGGTCACCGACGATCTGCGCGCCGCTGCGGCCCGTCCCGCGCGTCCGGCGAAGGGGGGGCGAGGCAGTCCGCCGCGTGAGGAAGGGGCGCAGCAGGAACTGGCCCTGCTTAAAGAGCGCGACCGCGAGGTGCGGCGCTCGGCGCGCAAGGCCGCGGCCAGCGTCGAAGGCCGGTCTTCGGCCGCCGGCAAGGGGCGTCCGTCCGGCAAAGTGACGGGCAAGGCTGTGGTCGGCAAGTCGGCCCGACGCGGGCGGCGCTGACCCACAAAGGCAGTGAACAGCGGCCGGGAGGGGTTCCCTCCCGGTTGTCCGTGGTCCGATCCTTGTGGACTGGACGTTTGGCCGTGGGTGCTTGGGTTGCCGGTCAGGTGGGAAGCCGCGCGCACGCCAGCTCGCCGGCCGGCAGGACTTCGCCGCTGGGACGGAGATGCTCCGCACAAGCGCCATGGTCGAAGACCGCCATGCCGACGGCCCATGTGGTCTCGTCCTCTGCGGAGGTGGTGGGGGTACCAGGGGTTGACGAGCGGGCGCCTTGGGTGGTCAGGCGTGACCACAGCGCACCGATCCAGCCGGCCAGAACGTCTCCGCTGCCGGGGGTGGCCAGCGCGGCGTTGCCTGTGGGATTGATCCATGGGGATGCCCCAGGTCGCGCAATCACGGTGCCGGATCCCTTGAGCACGACCACGGTGCCGGTGAGGTCGGCCAGACTCCGTGCGGTGCGCAGGCGGTCCGCCTGTACCTCAGCGACATCCCAGCCCAGCAGCCGGGCGGCTTCGAGGGGGTGGGGTGTGAGCACGGTACCTGCGCCACGTTCGCGGCGTTTGCGCAGAGCCGTCTGACCTCGGTCCGGGCGACGGGCCAGGGCGTTCAGGGCGTCGGCGTCCAGCACGAGGCGGGGGGCGTGTTCCAGCAGGTCCGGCAAGCGGGTCTCGATGAGCTGTCCGCCGCCGCAGCCTGCGACGACGGTGGCTTGGGTCAGGGCGGAGGGATCCCAGTCCGGGCGGACCATGAGCTCAGGCTGGTCGTTGTGCCCCTGCGCCAAGTTGGGGGCGAGTGGATGGACGTAGACGCGTCCGGCGCCGCAGTGCAGCGCCCTTCGAGCGGCCAGCCAGACGGCGCCGGTCATGCCCGGTGCGCCGCCGACCACCCACACATCGCCTCGGCTGCCCTTGTGCAGTCGGTGCGGGGATGTGGGGCGGTGGGGCGCCCACACGGAGGCTCCGGCCCAGTGGGCGGCGATGTCGGTGGTGGGTGGGGTGACGCCGAGGTCATCCCACCAGAGGGCGCCGCATTGAGAGCGGCCATCTCCGGTGAAGGTGCCGGGACTGAGACTGAGCAGGGCCAGGGTCCAGGTGGCTTCCACCACGCCTTCGGGGTCGGGGCAACAGCCGGTGTCGGCAGGCAAGCCCGATGGCAGGTCCACGGCGAGGATGGGGGCGGTACAGGCCCGCATGGCCGCGATGGCCTCGCGTGCGGGGCCACGCGCCACCTGGGTCAGCCCACGACCGAGCAGGGCATCGATGACCAGCTCGGTGTCGGGGGGGGCGGTCCAGGTGTTCACCCAGCGGACCGGGATCCCGGCGGCCAGGGCCTTGTCCAGAGAGGCCTGGGCATCAGGGGGCAAGGGGCTGGGGCTGTCCAGCGCATCCACTTGTACCTTGCGACCCGCCTGATGAAGGTGGACGGCAGCCTCGAACCCGTCTCCGCCGTTGTTGCCTCGACCGGCGACGATCCAGATGCGTTGGGCGTGCGGGGCCAGCGCCAACGCGAGTCGTGCAACCGCCAAGCCAGCCCGTTGCATCAGTGTGTGCGGCGGGAGCTGCGCTGCTTCGTTCTGTTCCAACCTCTGGGCCGCGGCCGAATTCAGCAAGGGCCAGCCGTCAGAGGGGCAGGGGCTGTCGGCGGTCAGCCGGCGGGGAGTGGCCCCGCCGGTCAGTGAGTGGCCCTGAACGAGGGCTTCGGCCGGAAGCGCGGGGGTAGGGGCGGGTGTCATCAGGTGTTGACGGTGCAGGCCGGTGTGGCCTGTCGTGCATTCCACTGCTCCGGAGTGAGCACGTCCACCCCATGGGCACGGGCGCGGCGGGCCAGCTTGAGCAGCGCGCGGTCGCGAGTGATCAGCCAGGGGGTGCGGCGCGACAGGGCCAGGTCGATGAAGATCTGGTCGTCAGGGTCGGTGCAGCGCATGCGCATCGGGTGGGGCAGCGGTGCGGGCTCGGGCACGGACTGGATGGACAGCGCCACACGGTCCAGGGCCTGCGGCAGGCGGTGCTCCCAGCGGCGCAGGTCGGGCTGGGTGCGCAGCCGGTTCAGCACGTCGAGCAGTTCCTCGTGCATGGGGGCGGCGGCGATCCAGCGCAGTTGCCCGGCTTCGATGCACTCACCGATGGCGCAGCCCGGCGGGTGCTCGAACACCAGCCAGTCCAGCACGACGTTGGTATCGAGGATGATGTCGGGGGTGTCGCTCATGCGGTGCGGTTCCAGCGGGTGGGGCTGAGCCAGCGTGCGGCCTCGCGTGTGTCGGTGGCTGCTTCATCCCCGCCTTGGGTGATCCAGCGGGCCAGCAGTTGTGCGCTGCCGCATGCCAGGGTCCATCCCAGGCCACCGTGGCCGGTGTTGAGCCACAAGCCGGTGTGTCCGCTGGGGCCGATGGCAGGCAATCCGTCGGGCAGCATGGGGCGGGGCGCGCTCCACGTTTGCACGGTTTGACGCTGCACGGCGCTCGGGAACCAGCGGTCCACGGCTGCATAGAGGGGAGCGAGAGTGTCGTCGCTGGGGGTGGGGCGGCCTTCCGACATCGGGGGCGGGTCCAGATCAAAGCCGCCGCAGGCGCGCAGGCGGTCGCCCTGTCGACTCAGCGTGACCCCGGCGATCGGGTCCACGACGGCCGAGCGGATGGGGGTGGCGTGGTCGCGCAGTCGAAAGGTGACGGAGTGCCCCCACACCGAGACCATCGGCAAGTCGAGGCCAAGCGGGCGGGTGAGGCCCAGCGTGTCAGCGCCGGTGCACAGCACGACGGCGTCGAAGGGTTCGATCCAGTCCTGGGGTTCGGCTTGCGTGTGGACGAAGGCGGCTTGCGGAGGTGTGCTGCGGGGTGGTTTGTCGAGCGTGTCGTTTCCGGGGCCTCGCTCCAGATGAAGGCGAACGGGTTCGTTGGCCGTGGCCGGGTGGATGTTGCGCACCCGGACGCCGAAGTGCACCTGCAGGCCGTCTTCCGCCTCGCTCCACTCCCGGAGCTGCTGGACGAACTGTCGACCCACCCCCACGTGTTCATCGGGCAGATGAACGGCGGCCACGAGGCCTGCAGGCAGCGTATCCGTTCCGTCCGGCTCGCCGCCGAGGGCGGCTTCGACGTCCAGGGCGGCCTGAGCGGTCAGGCCGCGGACACTCAGTCCATGCTGCTGCCACATCTCGGACTGCTGCTGGGTCTGTTGCGCGGCGTCCTTGGAGCGCAGCGCGAGCAGAACGCCGTCTGTCCGCTGTTGCTGGGGCCCCAGAACGCGCAGCCACCGCTGCATGGCTTGCAGACTGCCTTGAGCCAGCGCGGTCAGGCAGGCCGAACGCTCGCCATGATGGGCATCCTTGTGTCGGGTCTCCCATTGCTTCAGCCAAGCGCGGTGGCGCCATTTGGTGCCGAAGCTGCCGTTGATGCGGCCGCTGCTCTCGGTGCGGAAAGCGGGGGCTCCGCCCGGTTGCAGGACGGATGCCCCGGCCCAGTCGCACAAGGCCGGGCTGGCCAGGCCGCCATGAGCGAAGCTGGTGCCGGCGGCCACGCTGTCGCGGCGCTCGAAGACGTGAACGTCATGGCCCCGCTGAGCCAACTCGGCGGCGGTGGTGATGCCGATCACGCCGGCGCCGATCACCGCGATGCGCACGACCAAGCTCCGGAGGCCAAAGGGGAGAGAGAAGAAGCCGATGTCACGGCTGTCGTGGCGGGTGTGCGCAAGGCTGCTATACTCTTTGGGTTTTTCCGCAGACGGTCACCGAATGGGTCGGTGGCTGAGTAGAGCGGGAATCCCACTCCGAATTCGGCTGCCTGAAGGTGTTGCGCCGCGGAAGGCTCATGGCCTTTTCTTCTGCGTGCAATTCGAGCCGGATTCTAGATCCAACCTTTGGAGTTCTGTGATGTCC
>CAYRBG010000178.1:0-6257 GCA_964422355.1 uncultured Sphaerotilus sp.
CCCCTGCGCCCACGTGCGGCGCTGGGTGAGCGAGGGGTCCCGCCCGCGCCTACCCTGGGGGCTGCAGTTGCGCGCCCTCATCGCCGACCCCAGCCCCACGCTGCCGCTGCTGGAGCGGCTTCAGGACGACCCCAGCGCCTATGTGCGCCGCTCGGTGGCCAACCACCTCAACGACATCGCCAAGGACCATCCCGATCGGGTGGGGCAATGGTTGGAGCGCCACCTGCCGCAGGCGCCCGAAGCCCGCCGGGCCATGCTCCGACATGCCAGCCGCACCCTGATCAAGCAGGGCGATGCGCGCGTGCTCGCCTGTTGGGGCTTGGGGCAGGGTCTGGAGGGGGCGGCCACGCTCAGGGTGGCGCCGTCTGCGATCCGACTGGGGGAGTCCGTCGAGATGACCGTCGAGCTGCGGTCACTCAGCCGCTCGGTCCAGGCTCTGGAGATCGACTACGTGGTTCACCACGTGGGCGCGGCGGGACAAGGTCGCCCCAAGGTCTTCAAAGGGTGGCGACTGTCGCTGGCGCCGGGAGAGCTCCGGGTGCTGACACGCCGCCACGCCGTCAAGCCGGTGACCACCCGCCGGTATTACCCCGGTCCTCATGGCGTGGAACTGCAGGTCAACGGGCAGCGTGTGGCCGACGCGGTGTTCGAGTTGCTGGACGGCACGGCGGTCTGAGCGCGCAGGCCGCCGACGGCACGCAGCGCTTCAGTTCCGGCGGATGTTCAGCCGCGTGCGGCCCACTCCTCGGCATCGAAGCCGACGGTGAGGGAGCCATCGGTCCATTGCACCACCGGGCGCTTGATGACGCTGGCCTTGTCCAGCATGAGGGCGCGTGCGCTGGCCGCATCCACGACGCCGGCCTTGGTGGTGTCGTCCAGCTGACGCCAGGTCGTGCCTTTGCGGTTGACCAGCTTTTCCCAACCCAGCGCGGCGATCCAGGTGTCGAGCTGGGCCTCGGGCACGCCTTGCTTCTTGAAGTCGTGGAAGGTGTAGGCCAGACCGCGCTCTTCCAGGGCCGTGCGGGCCTTCTTGACGGTGTTGCAGTTGGGGATGCCGTAGACGGTCAAGGTGCTCATGGCTAGATGCAGTGCGGTTCGGTCGAAACAGCGATTGTCCGGGTGCGGAATGATCGAGAGCCGCGCCCGGTCATTGCCGCGCCGTGCGCACCGGTGCGGGCAGAGCGGCGGGGTGGCTGGCGCGCCAGGGGCTGATGTCCAGGCCGCCGCGGCGCGTGTAGCGGGCGTAGACCGTGAGGCGGGTGGGGCGGCAGCGGGTCCAGAGGTCGCTGAAGATGCGCTCCACGCAGTGCTCGTGGAACTCGTTGTGCTGGCGGAAGCTCACCAGATAGCCCAGCAGTCCGGCGTGGTCGATGGCCGGGCCGCTGTAGCGGATCTGGATGCTGGCCCAATCGGGCTGGCCGGTGACCAGGCAATTGCTGCGAAGCAGGTGCGACACGAGCGTCTCTTCGATGTCGGGCTCGGTGAAGTCGGCGGTCAGCAGCTCCGGCGCGGGGGTGTAGCGGTCGCAGTCGAGATCCAGGCGATCCAGCGAGGTGCCCTGCAGCTCTTCCATCCGCTCGCGGCCAAACTGTTCGGGCAGCACCAGCCGAACGCTCACCCGCGCACCGGCGGCTGCGCTCAGGTCTTCGACCATGCGGCGCTTGATCTCGTCGGCCGACTCGATGCGCGTCATGTTGAAGCTGTTGAGGTAGAGCTTGAACGACTTGCTCTCGACGAGGTTGGGCGAGTCGCACGGCACGGTCACGTGGGCCAGGGCCACCTGCGGCTTGCCTTTGAGGTTCAGCCAAGACAGCTCGTAGGCCGTCCACTGGTCGGCCCCCAGAAACGGCAGCACGCCCACGAGGCCGATGCCGGCGCGCTGGGGCTCGCGGGACACCGGGCACAGCAGGGTCGGGTCGTAGCACTGGTCGGCGTAGCTCACGACCTTGCCCAGGGGGGAGGCATGGGTATCGGCGTGGAGCGAAGATGTAGCAGCGGGGTCGGTCATGCGGCGGTCTATCGGGTCGGGTTCACCGGATTGGGCGGCACCGGTTCGGGTAATCCTTGGATTGTTCCCCCGAAACGGCTGTCAATATCCGTGACAGGGCCTTGATTTTGAATGCATCGCCCTATACTTTCTCCCGATCGTGCGCCCAGGGGTGCACCGCAACGCAAGGCAAGACATGGGCAGCAAATGGAAGGTGGCTGGCTGGATGGCACTGGGTGCCGTGGCCGGGGCTTTGACGACGATGCAACTGCAGGCCACCGCCCGCAGCTCGATGACACCGCTGCCGGTCGAGGAAATGCAGCAGATGGCCGCCGTCTTCGACCTCATCAAGCGCACCTACGTTGAGCCGGTCGACGAGAAGAAACTCATCCGTGATGCCATCGGCGGCATGGTCTCGGGCCTGGATCCGCACTCGGCCTACTTCGAAGGTCAGGCCTACAAGGAATTCCGCGAGGGCATCAGCGGCAAGTTCACCGGCGTGGGCATCCAGATCGAGATGGAAGAAGGCCTGGTCAAGGTGGTGTCGCCCATCGAGGGCTCGCCGGCCTTCCGCGCCGGTCTGGTGTCGGGCGACCTCATCACCCGCATCGACGACACGGCGGTCAAGGGGCTGAACATCGAGCAGGCCATCAAGCGCATGCGTGGGCCCAGCGGCACCAAGGTCGTGCTGATGGTGTTCCGCAAGAGCGAGAACCGCAGCTTCCCCGTGACCATCGTGCGCGAGGAAATCAAGAACAAGAGCGTGCGCTCCAAGATGGTCGAGCCCGGCTACGCTTGGATCCGCATCAACCAGTTCCAGGAACCCACGCTGCGCGACTTCACCGACCAGCTCAAGGAACTGGGTCGTCTGGACAGCGCGCCCAAGGGTCTGGTGCTGGATCTTCGCTCCGACCCGGGTGGCCTGCTTGACACCGCCGTGGGCGTGTCGGCCGCATTCCTGCCCAAGGACGTGATCGTCGTGACGACCAACGGCCAGGTGGCCGAGGCGCGCAGCACGCTCAAGGCTTCGCCGTCGTTCTACTCGCGGGACGGCAGTGACCTGCTGGCCAGCCTGCCGGCGTGGATCAAGACGGTGCCGATGGTGGTGCTGGTCAACGAAGGCTCGGCCTCGGCCAGCGAAATCGTGGCCGGTGCCCTCAAGGATCACAAGCGTGCCGTCATCATGGGCGCACAGACCTTCGGCAAGGGCTCGGTGCAGAGCGAACTCAACCGCCTGCCGTTGCCCAACACCTCGCTGAAGATCACGACGGCGCGCTACTACACGCCGTCTGGCCAGTCGATCCAGGCCAAGGGCATCATGCCGGACGTGCTGATCGACGAGACCGCCGAGGGCAGCCCATTTGCTGCGCTGCGCACCCGAGAGGCCGATCTGGAGCACCACTTGACGGCCGGCGGCAAGGATGCCGAGGCCGCCAAGGACGCCACGCGCGAGAAGGCCCGCGAGGAAGCTATCCGCAAGCTGGAGGAGGCTGCGGCCAAGTCCAAGGAAAAGCCGCCCCGCCTGCCGGAATTTGGTTCTCCCGAGGACTTCCAGCTTCAGCAGGCCCTCAACCGCCTGAAGGGCAAGCCCGTGCTCGTCTCCAAGACGATGACCGAGCGCAAGCCCGAAGACACCAAGGCCGCGAACTGACGCGAGCTGCTGATCCAGGGCCCGACCGGACCGCAAGGCCCGCCGGGCTCTTTTGCTTTTGAGCATGAACGACGAACAACTGTTGCGCTACAGCCGGCACCTGCTGCTGGATGAACTTGGGGTCGAGGGACAGGAGCGGCTGCTGGCCAGCCACGTGATGGTCATTGGTGCTGGAGGGCTGGGCTCTCCGGTGGTGCTGTACCTGGCCAGCGCTGGGGTGGGGCGCCTGACCGTGGTGGACCACGACACCGTCGACCTCACCAACCTCCAGCGCCAGATCGCCCACGCGGAAGACCGCGTGGGGCAGCCCAAGGCCGAATCGGCCGTGGCGAGTGCCAGGCGCTTGAACTCCGACATCCAGCTCGAAGCGGTTACGGCCCGCGCCGACGCCGATCTGCTGGCGCGTTACCTGCCGCAGGTCGATCTCGTGCTTGATTGCAGCGACAACTACGCCACTCGGCAGGCGGTCAATGCCGCTTGCGTGGCACACCGCAAGCCCTTGGTGTCGGCTGCGGCGGTCGGCTTCGACGGGCAGATTTCGGTGTGGGATGCGCGCGAGGGTGGTCCCTGCTACGCCTGCGTGTTCTCGCCGGATGAGGCGCCTCCGGAAGTGCGTTGCGCCACCATGGGCGTCTTTGCCCCCCTCGTGGGCCTGATGGGCAGTTGGCAGGCGGCGGAAGCCCTCAAGCTGCTGGCCGGTGTCGGGCAGAGCCTGTCGGGCCGGCTCGTCATGGTGGATGCCCGAAGCTTCGACATCCAGACCATCCACATTGGCCGAGACCCCACTTGCAAAGTGTGTGGCACCGGTCATTAAGCTTCCAATCATGAACAAGAAGAACAAGCTCAGGACACGCAACTTCCTCTCGGCGAAGCAGGAAGTTGAAGTCGTCAAGGAACCCTCCCGGTACGCCGGCCCGCGCAGCGCCTATCGCCTGGCTTTCACGGATGAGGCGTTCCTGCTCCGAGAGGAGTTGCGTCCGGTGCGCATGCAGCTGGAGCTGCTCAAGCCGGAGCTGGTCCAGTCCGAGATGGGCATCGACTCGACCATCGTGATTTTCGGCAGTGCCCGCATTCCCTCTCAGGAGCAGGCCCTGTCCGAGCTGGAGAGGGCCGGGCACGATGCGGCCGCCAAGGCCCGTGCTGAAAACGCCTTGTCGATGAGCCGCTATTACGAAGAGGCGCGGCGCTTTGCCGGGTTGGTGACGCAGCGCTCGGCCGAGTTGGACAACCCGATCTACGTGGTGACCGGCGGTGGGCCCGGCATCATGGAGGCCGGCAACCGCGGGGCGGCGGAAGCGGGTGGGCGCAGCATTGGTCTGAACATCGTGCTGCCGCACGAGCAGGAGCCCAACCCCTTCATCACGCCGGAGCTGTGCTTTCAGTTCCACTACTTTGCGATGCGCAAGATGCACTTCCTGATGCGTGCCATCGCGCTGGTGTGCTTCCCTGGCGGGTTCGGCACGCTCGACGAACTGTTCGAAGTGCTGACGCTGGTGCAGACGAAGAAGGTGCGTCATCGTCCGGTGCTGCTGTTCGGGCGCGCGTTCTGGGAAAAGCTGATCCGCTTTGATCACCTGGTCGAGATGGGCATGATCAGTGCCGAAGACCTCAAGCTCATCCATTTTGTGGAATCGGCCGAAGAGGCTTGGGAGCTCATCGTGCGGGAATATGGTCTGGAGCCGACCGAGACGGTGATGGGCGATCTTGCCGTCGATGTCTGAGTCCGAGGAGCTGTGACATGGAACGTCCCGCCGCTCCGATCCGCCTCATCGGTGTGCCGACCGACATCGGCGCGGGCGTGCGGGGGGCGTCCATGGGACCGGAGGCCTTGCGTGTGGCCGGTCTGCGGGAGCGGCTGCAGGCTCACGGATTGACTGTCCTGGACGGAGGCAACCTGACGGGCCCTTCCAACCCTTGGCTGCCGCCGGTGGGTGGCTACCGGCACCTGGCGGAGGTGGTGGAGTGGAATCGTCGGGTGGACGAGGCGGTGACCGCGGCGCTGGAGGCCGGTGAGCTTCCCATGATGCTGGGCGGTGATCACTCGCTGGCCATCGGATCCATCCGTGCTGTGGCCCGGCACTGTCGGAGGCAGGGGCGCAAGTTGCGGGTGTTGTGGCTGGATGCGCATGCGGATTTCAACACCAGCGTCATCACCCCCAGCGGCAACCTGCACGGCATGCCCGTGGCCTGTCTCATGGGGCATGGGCCCGAGGCCCTGGCGCATTCCGACGCCGGCGGCGCGCCAGCGCTGCAGGCCAGACAGATCCGCCAGATCGGCGTGCGCAGTGTCGACCCCCAGGAGAAACGCTTTGTCCATGCCCAGGAGCTCGACGTGTACGACATGCGCTACATCGACGAGATGGGCATGCGGCACACCATGGAACTGGCCCTGGCCACCCTGGACGCGCGCACCCACCTGCACGTGAGCTTCGATGTGGATTTTCTCGACCCGGAAATCGCTCCCGGCGTCGGCACGACGGTGCCCGGTGGGCCTACCTTCCGCGAGGCGCAGCTCTGCATGGAGATGATTGCCGACAGCGGCCGCCTGGCGTCACTGGACGTGGTGGAGCTCAACCCGGCCCTGGATGTGCGCAATCGCACCGCCGAGCTGGCGGTCGA
>CAYRBG010000179.1:0-6224 GCA_964422355.1 uncultured Sphaerotilus sp.
TGAAGCGCTGCGCGCCCATCGCCGGGCTCAGCACGTAACGGTGGTCGAACAGGAACTCGCCGATGGCGCGGTTGCTGCCTAGGTCGCCGTTGTGGACGATCTCGAAGCGGCCACTGGCCCGCATGGCGTCGCCCAGCTCGCGAGACAGGCGCACACGCAGTGCGCGGGCGGCTTCGTCGGGGTCGGCGCCTCGCGTGTGGCCTGCAGCGGCAGCGCTGGAAGAGGCTGCGCCAGGCTTCACCGCTGTCGCCGATGCAGCATCGTCCGCCACCGACTTCGGCCCGCGGATGCCGACCAGCAGCAGGCGGGCCGTGGCGCCGTTGCGCAACTGGTCGAGCAGCACGCGCTGTTCGGCCGTGGGCGCGTCGGGCAGGAAGGCCGACAGGTCGGCCACGTAGCGGGCGCGCACCGTCAGCACGACAGCGGCGATCATCGCCAGCAGCCAGATGCCGATGGCGAGCGGAAAACGCCGCCCGGGCCGCGACGAAGGCGCCTGCATCGCGCGCCCCTCAGCGACCGGTCACGGGCTCGATGCGCACGAAGGTCTCGTCGCCGTCGGCCATGAGCATCTGCATTTCGCGCAACTGCGCCTGGCGGCCGGTGAGCGTCACGCGGGCGACCTGGCCGCGCAGTTGCGGGCTGCGGGGCACCAGCTCCAGCGTCCAGCGCTCGGCGCTGCCGCCGAGCTGGGTCTGGAAGTGCTTTTCCAGCACCGCCTTGTCGCCCGTGAGCGTGCCGCGGATGGCCTCGACCATGATCTGCGCCTCGGGCACCGAGTCCAGCGCGGCGGTGCGGGTGCGGCCACCCAGCGTCATGGTCACGACGTTGCCGTCCACCGCCAGCTTTTCGGCGCGGGGCTTGAGGGTTTCGCGCACCAGGATGTCGGGCGCGGTGAAGCTCAGCCGGCCGCTGGATTCGAGTGTGCGGTCCAGTTGCAGCACCTTGCGCTGCTCGACGAAACGGGCCTCGCCCTTGCGCACCTGGGCGAGCTGGGTCATGAGGCTGTCCATCGTCAGCGGTGCGGCCGAGGCGGCCCACGCGGCGGGCGTGGCCAGGGTCGACAAGGTCAGGGCGCAGGCGGCCAGGAAGGTGCGACCTCGGAAGTTCGTCGGGGGGCGCCGTGTCTGCTCAGCCATGGGTCGTCGTTCCGTTCGGAGGGGGCGGCGCATCGAGGGCCTGTGCATCCGCCCAGAAGTCAAAGAAGTTGAACCAGTTGTAGGGGGTCTCGCGGCACACGGCCTCAACCTGGCCGACAAAGGCCTGCAGGGCCGCGGCGATGCGCGCCTCCACCTCGCCCGCCCCTTTTGCGCTGCCGCGACCGGCGCGGCCCGGGGCCAGATCGCTGAAGTCGGCCACCGGCACAAAACGCAGCTCGTAGGTGGAGCCGCCATGGTACAGACCCGCCATGAACAACACCGGCCGACGCAGCAGTGCGGCCAGGCGCAAGGCGGCGTCGGAAAACACGGCCTCCTCACCCAGCAAAGGCAGGCGGTGCAGCACCGAGCGCTGCGACTGCGTCGGCAAGCGGCGGTCGCCCAGCACACCGGCCACGCCGCCGTGGTCGAGCCAGTCGCGCAGCTCCAGCATGGCCTCCAGCCGGCCCAGGGCAATGATGCGCAGCGCCGCCTCGGGCGCCAGCGCACGCAGGGTGCGGTTGATGAGGCGCGCGTTTTCTTCGTACATCACCATGGCCACTTCCAGGCCGCGGCGCGACTGGCCCAGGGCCCGCAGCGCTTCGAAGCTGCCAAGGTGGGCGCCGATCAGCAGCGCGCCCTGCCCGCGCGCCAGCACGGCGTCCAGGTGCTCGGCGCCGGTGATGCGGATGTCGAAGTCGGCCAGCTCGTCGCGCAGCAGGTAGACGCGGTCCAGGATGGTCGCGGCAAAGTGGTGGATGTGGGCGTAGCGCTCGCCCCAGCTCGGCGCGCGGCCCCGCACCCGCTGCAGGTAGTCGCGCGAGGCCCGCGCGGCGGCACCGCCGGTGAGCAGAAAGTACAACGATATCGGATGCAGGATGAGGCGCGCCACCGGGCGGCCCAGCGTCACTGCGATCCAGGCCATTAGGCGCAGGGTCCAGGCGTTGCTGCGCTCGCGGTGGGCGGTCCATTCGGCCGCCGAGGCCTTTGGGGCCTCTGAGTCCTTGCGGGCTTCGACGGACTCGCCCGGCGCTCCAGCGTTGGCGTGTTTTTCGGTGGGCGGCGACCCCGGGGATGTCACTGGGGCCACTCCAGCTGCCCGGAGGCCGCCATGACCGCCGTGTCGTCCGAGGCGCCGGACCGCACGGTCCAGACCTCGAAGCGGATGCGCGCTTCCTGGCGGGTCCAGTCGATGCGCAGGGCGTCGCCCGGCAGCACCGGGTGCAGGAACTTCACCACCGACACCTTCAGCCCCGACGCTTCACCAGGAGACGCCGAACCCTGGGCCCGCGCGTCGGCCAGAACGGCCTCCATCACCTCGCTCAGCAGCGACACCCCGGGCAGCAGGGGGCGGCCCGGAAAGTGTCCGGCAAAGGCGGGATGGTCGACGGCCACGACGGCACGGGCGCTGGGCATGGGAGGCTCCGGGAAGGCTGGGCGAGTGGCGAAGGGCGAACGGCAGGAGGTTCGGGTGCGGGGTGCGGAGATATCGGCGTTCAGGTCGCCTGGGCCACCAGCTGCGCCAGACGGGCCGCAGGCAGTTTGCCGGTCGGGTCGCGGGGAATGGCCTCCACCTGCACGATGCGGCGCGGCACAAACACCGCGTCCACCCGGCGCCGCAGCTCGTCGAGGATGAAGCGCTTGTCCACCCCGGGCGCCACGACCACGGCCACCAGGCGGGCGGCGTCGCGTCCGGCCTCCTCGGCCGGCAGGTGAAACGCACCGTCGCGCACGCCGGGAATGGCGTTGAGGTGAAAGTTCAGGTGTGCCAGCGAGCTGCGCTTGCCGGCGATGTTGATCAGGTCCTGGGTGCGCCCCAGCAGGCGAAAGCGCGTGGGCGACACCACTTCGAGCACGTCGCCCAGCGTCACCGGCACGGGCACATGGCCACCGGACACCACCGAAGCCTCACCGTTGCCCGACAGGCTCAGGCCGTCGAACACGCGCCACTCCGGCCCTTCCACCGTGCGCCGCGTCGCCACCTGACCGGCCTCGGTGCAGCCGTAGATTTCCATCAGCGGGCCGCGCAGCGCGGTCTCGGCCTGCTGCGCCAGTTGCGGCTGCAGCGGTGCCGTGGCGCAGACCGTCAGGTCCACCTCGGGCAGGTCCAGGCCCGACTCGACCAGCGTGCGCAGGTGGAACGGCGTGGTCACCAGCACGCGAGGCCGCGGCACGCTCTCCAGCACACGCACGACATCGGCGGGGAAAAACGGCCGCTCGGCCGCAAACGCCGCGCCGCCCAGCAGGGCCAGCAGCACGGTGGATTCGAACCCGTACATGTGCTGCGCCGGCACGGTGCCGACCAGGGTCACGCCCTGCAGATCGGGCCGGCCCAGGTGCTCGGCCACCCGCCGCGCCTCGGCCGCGATGTTGAGCACCAGCCCGCCCCAGCGCTTGGCGTGCGGCACCGGGTCGCCGGTGGAACCGGACGTGAAGACCGAGGCCACCACCTGATCCGCTGCCAGCGAGAGGCCGCAGTCGTCCGTGCGACCGTCCCCAGTATGCGTTGCTGAAAGGGTTGCCCGGTTCGGATCACTCCCCGGCAACACCTCCCGTCCAACATCTTGTGCCGCGCTGGACGGAGCCTCCAGCACATCGTCCGGCCAGGGCACGCAGGTCAGCCCGGCGTCGCGCGCCACGGTGCCGACCTCGTCACCGTCGACCACCGCACACAAGTCGGGGTGGTTGCGCGCCAGGCGTGCCAGGAGGTCCGGGGTGTGGTTGGGCGGCATCAGCTGGCCGCGGCCCTTGAGCAGCCCCGCCACAAGGGTGAGGGCAAAACGATGGCGGCTGCCGGTCAGCGCCAGCAGCGGCCCGGCCCCCGTCAACCGGGACGACAGGCGCCGCGCCTGGGCCACAAACTCGGCCCGGCTGACCGGTCGCCCATCCACCCAGACCAGCGGCGCCGTAAGGTCGGCGCCCGCCAGCAGCGGATGGGAGCCTGCGTGTGCGCAATCGTCGGACATTCCCACAGACCTTCAGGACAGGGGCATCGGCGCCGGCGCGGTGGTCGGGGCCGGAGCTGCAGGTGCCCCCCCGGCTGCGGCATCGCGGCTGTTGGCCTGGTAGGCCCGCACCGCCTCCAGCAGCGGCACACGCTCGAACTCCGGGTGGGCCCGGTAACGCCAGACGTACTCCACCACGAACATCAGCACCAGCGACACCGGCGTCAGCACATTGGCCAGCAGCGACCACAGCCAGTGCGGCGCCCAGGTGAACAGCAGCAGCGACAGCACGCCCACCGTCAGAAAGTACCCGGTCCACACCGCCGTGAGGCCTCGCGTGTAGGTCGCCATGGACGGGATGAGGTGCCCATGCACCCGCTCCGCCAGCATGGAAATCAGGGGCTGGCGCCCCGGTCGCAGCGTGCGTCCGAACAGCGCCGCCAGCGCAAACTGCACCCCGGCATGCTGGGTCAGATACAGCCACTCGACCGCCAGCACCCCTTGATCGCACGCGATCAGCAAGGCCAGGGCCGCCACCGCCACCCCCACCGCCGAGCGGCGCTGCCCATCGCCCCACAGTCCGGCCACGCCCAGCACACACATCGGCCCGAACACCGTCGCCTGGGCCCAGACGGAATGGGGGGCGTGCACCGTCAGCCAGTGGGACAGGCCAGCGTAGACGGCCGCTCCCAGGGCGATCAGGGCGAGGGTGGATTTGCGCTGCATTGGGCGTTGCGCGACCGGGCTCAGGCGGTCTTGTGGCGCTCGATGTGGTCGGCCAGGCTGGCCAGCGAGCTGAAGATGCGCACGTTGTCCTGGTCGTCCGAGCGCAGCTGGAAGCCGTAGCGCTTGGACACGACCAGCGCCAGCTCCAGGATGTCGATCGAATCCAGACCCAGACCGTCCCCGTACAGGGGTGCGGCGGGATCGATCTCTTCGGGACGCACCTCCAGGTTCAGCGCCTCCACCACCAGGGCGGCCACTTCTTTCTGGAATTCGGTCTGGGCGGACGGGTTCATGTCGGGTATCCCTTGCTGCAGGCGCCGTGCGAAATCGCTCCCCCGGGCGCCGGAGTCTTGAAAAAACCTGCGATTTTAAGGTCTTGCACCCACCGCCAACCTCGCACAAGTCCGGAGGGTCACGCCCATGACACAATCGATCTGAACAAAACGAAAAAGGCAAGTCATGGCCCGACCCTCCGTCGCCGAGTCCGGCGCCACCGCAAGCTCTGCGGTCCATGTGCCCCACGCACCGCTGCCCGAGTACTACGACCAGGACGATCCGGCCGCCCGCGAGCACTTCCTGCGCAAGACCTTCGACGACACCGCCGTCGACTACAACCGGCTGGAGAAGATCCTAGGCCTGGGCACCGGATCCTGGTACCGCCGCCAGGCCCTGCTGCGCGCCGGTCTCGAGCCCGGCATGACCGTGGTGGACGTGGGCATGGGCACCGGCCTGGTGAGCCGCGAGATCCTGGCCATCACGGGCGAGCCCAACCGACTGACCGGTGTGGACCCCAGCCCCGGCATGATGGGCCAGTCCACCCTGCCCGCCGAAGTGCAATGCCGCATGGGCCGCGCCGAGGACATCCCGGTGCCCGACGCCAGCGCCGACTTCGTGGTCATGGGCTACGCCCTGCGCCACATCGCCGAGTTTTCCGACGCCTGCCGCGAGTTCCGCCGCGTGCTCAAGCCGGGCGGTCGACTGCTGGTGCTGGAAATCACCAAACCCCAGGGCGCCCTGAGCACCACCCTGCTCAAGGCCTACATGAAGGGCGTCGTGCCCCTGCTGGCCCGCGTCGTCTCCAAGGCCGACAGCAGTCCGATGCTGTGGCGCTACTACTGGGACACCATCGAGGCCTGCATCCCGCCGGCCAAGGTCATGGACAGCCTGCGCGCCGCCGGCCTGCACGACGTGGATCGCCACACCGAGCTGGGCATCTTCTCGGAGTTCACGGCACGCGGCTGACGCGGCCGGCACGGCGCCAAGGCCCTCCGCACGCGCCAGCAAAAAGGGCTCCCATCGGGAGCCCTCGTTCATTGCGCCGTCGCCAGCTGCGTCAGCCGATGCGCCCCAGCAGCAGGTACTCCATCAGCGCCTTCTGCACGTGCATGCGGTTCTCGGCCTCGTCCCAGACCACGGACTG
>CAYRBG010000180.1:0-6192 GCA_964422355.1 uncultured Sphaerotilus sp.
TGTCCATCGTGCCGATGATGGCCACCGCGTCCGCGATCATGTGGCCGCGCGACATTTCGTCGAGGGCAGCCAAGTGAGCGAAGCCCGGGGCGCGAATCTTCATGCGATAGGGCTTGTTGGCCCCGTCGCTGACCAGATAGATGCCGAACTCGCCCTTCGGATGCTCGACGGCGGCGTAAGCCTCACCTTCGGGCACATGGAAACCTTCGGTGAAGAGCTTGAAGTGGTGGATCAGCTCTTCCATCGAGGTCTTCATCTCGACGCGCGAGGGCGGAGCGACCTTGTGGTTGTCGGTGATGACCGGTCCGGGGTTGGCGCGCAGCCAGTCGACGCACTGCTTGATGATGCGGTTGGACTGGCGCATTTCCTCGACACGCACGACGTAGCGGTCGTAGGTATCGCCGGGGCCGACGCCCAGCGGCACGTCGAAGTCCATCTGGTCGTAGACGTCGTACGGCTGGGTCTTGCGAAGATCCCAGGCGATGCCGGAACCGCGCACCATGGCGCCGGTCAGGCCCATGTTGAGCGCGCGCTCGGGCGGCACCACACCGATGCCCACCGTGCGCTGCTTCCAGATGCGGTTCTCGGTCAGCAGGATCTCGTACTCATCCACCAGCTTGGGGAAACGGGCGCAGAAGTCGTCAATGAAGTCCAGCAGCGAACCCTGGCGGTTGGCATTGAGGGCCTCGATCGCCTTGGCGTTGTGGATCTTGGAGACCTTGTACTGCGGCATGGTGTCCGGCAGATCGCGATAGACGCCACCCGGACGGAAGTAGGCCGCATGCATGCGCGCACCCGACACCGCTTCATACATGTCGAACAGGTCCTCACGCTCGCGGAAGCAGTAGATGAGGATGTTCATCGCACCGCAGTCCATGCCGTGGCAACCCAGCCACAGCAGATGGTTCAGCAGACGCGTGATCTCGGCAAACATCACTCGGATGTACTGCGCGCGGACCGGCACCTCAATGCCCAGCAGCTTCTCGACCGCCAGGCAGTAGGCGTGCTCGTTGCACATCATGGACACGTAGTCGAGACGGTCCATGTAAGGCAGCGACTGAATGAAAGTCTTGGTCTCGGCCAGCTTCTCGGTGCCGCGGTGGAGCAGACCGATGTGCGGGTCGGCGCGCTGGATGACCTCGCCGTCGAGTTCCAGCACCAGACGCAGCACGCCGTGCGCGGCCGGGTGCTGCGGACCGAAGTTCAGGGTGTAGTTCTTGATCTCAGCCATCACTCGTTCCCGTCAGTGCAGGCCACCGCCGTAGTTGTCCTCGCGAATGACGCGAGGGGTGACTTCGCGCAATTCGATCGTGACCGGTTGGTAGATCACGCGCTTGGTCTCGGGGTCATAGCGCATCTCCACGTGTCCGGTGACCGGGAAGTCCTTGCGCATCGGGTGGCCGATGAAGCCGTAGTCGGTCAGGATGCGACGCAGATCCTCGTGACCTTCGAAGACAATGCCGTACATGTCGAAGGCTTCGCGCTCGAACCAGTTGGCCGAATTCCAGATCGGATTGACCGAAGCCAACACAGGGAAGTCGTCATTGGGCGCAAACGCGCGCAGGCGCAGGCGCCAGTTGTGCTTGATCGACAGCAGATGGCTCACAGCCGCGAAGCGCAGACCGTCGTACTGACCGTCCTTGTAGGTCGAGTAGTCCAGACCGCACAGGTCGATCAACTGCTCAAAGCCCAGATCCGCATGATCACGCAGAGTCTTGGCCACCTCCGCGTAGTCTTCCGCACGCACGGTCAGGGTCAGTTCACCCAGCGCACGCACCAGCTTGACCACCTTGTCACCCAGGATCCGCTCGAGAGCAGCCTGCAGCGTATCGAGTTTCTGGCTCATGGATACCTCAGCGCGCGATCGTGTTCTCACGACGAATCTTGGCCTGCAACTGCAGGATGCCGTACAGAAGAGCTTCGGCCGTCGGAGGGCAGCCCGGGACATAAACGTCGACCGGCACCACACGATCGCAACCGCGCACGACCGAATAGCTGTAGTGATAGTAACCACCACCGTTGGCGCAGGAGCCCATCGAGAGCACCCAGCGCGGCTCAGCCATCTGGTCGTACACCTTGCGCAGGGCCGGAGCCATCTTGTTGCACAAGGTGCCCGCCACAATCATCAAGTCCGACTGACGCGGACTCGGACGAAACAGCATGCCGAAACGGTCGATGTCGTAACGGGACGCACCCGCATGCATCATCTCCACCGCGCAGCACGCAAGGCCGAACGTCATCGGCCACAGGGAACCCGTCTTCGACCAGTTGATCAGAGTGTCAACACTGGTCGTGACAAAGCCTTCCTTCAAGACGCCTTCAATGCCCATCTCGTTTCCTTGCTGGCCTCGTCATTCCCAATCCAGGGCGCCCCGCTTCCACATGTAGACGAAGCCCGCCACCAGGATGGCCAGGAACGTCATCATGCTCAGGAAGCCCAACACTCCGATCTCGCGCAGCGCCACGGCCCACGGGAACAGAAAGGCGATTTCCAGATCGAAGAGGATGAACAGGATGGCGATCAGGTAGTACCGCACATCGAATTTCATGCGTGCATCTTCGAAGGCCTCGAAGCCACACTCATAGGGGGAATTCTTGGCCGTATCCGGACGGTACGGACCCAGGATGCGACCCAGCAACTGAGGAACCACACCCACCCCGACACCCACCAGGATGAACATGATCACGGGGAGATATTGCTCAAGGCTCATCACGACAGCCCTTCAGACGACAACCGACAAAATAAAAGCGCGCTGACATGACCGCGGCATTCCGCCTCCATATCCAGCACGCCATTCACTGACCTTACCCACCTTTGCCTCACATCGAGATCAACCAGATCAAGTTTTCCCGATTCAGCCCTTTGGGCCTGAGCACTGGTGCCGACGGCGAGACTCGAACTCGCACAGCTTTCGCCACTACCCCCTCAAGATAGCGTGTCTACCAATTTCACCACGTCGGCAGGAATTCAATGACCGCGCACTTCAAACCTTAACAGAGCAGCCTTGTGGGCGCCTTTCAGGCCGTTGTGCGGCGGCTGCATCCGTGACATCGATCCGTCACTCAACGCAGCCTCTTATTCTAACGTCTCACCTGCTCTTTCTCAAGATTGGCGCAACGTTTTTCGACATCAGTTGGATGCAGCAGACGCCGCAGCAGCAGGCACCACACCCGGAATCTGAGCCGCGGCCGGAACCACGACGCTGGGCGCCGCAGAAGCGGCCGCCGGAGCCGACGCAGCGCGCTCGAGGATGCTGGAGCTCGATGCCTCGGTGCGGGCACCGCCGGCATGGTTCAGATAAGCCAGCGCCAGCGTGCAGACAAAGAACACCGTGGCACAGACGGCGGTCGAGCGGGACAGGAAGTTCGCGCTGCCTGTTGCGCCAAACAGACTTCCGGAGGCGCCGCTGCCAAAGGAGGCCCCCATGTCGGCTCCCTTGCCGTGCTGCACCAGCACCAGGCCGATCATCGCCAAAGCCGCCAGCAGCTGGACCAGCAGCACCAGATTCATCATCACTTGCATTGAACTATCCGTCTGTCACTCACTCGGGACGCAAAAGCGGCCTTCAGGCCGCACCGCGCAAAATGGCCACGAAGTCGGCCGCCTTCAAAGAGGCACCACCGATCAACCCACCGTCGATGTCGGCCTGAGAGAACAGCACCGACGCGTTGTCCGGCTTGACGCTGCCGCCGTAGAGCAGCTTCATCTCGGCCGCACGCGGAGTGGCCGCCGCCAACTGTGCACGCAAGACCGCGTGCACCGCCTGAGCCTGCTCAGGAGAGGCGGTCTTGCCCGTGCCGATGGCCCACACCGGCTCGTAGGCCACGACGATCTCACCGATGCACTGACCCAGCGCATGAATCACTGCCGACAACTGGCGCTTGACCACAGCATCGGTTTCGCCGGCTTCGCGCTGCTCCAGCGTTTCACCCACGCAGACGATGGGCGTCAGCCCCTTGGCCAGTGCTGCCTTGGCCTTGTCGGCCACCATCTGGTCGGTCTCTCCGTGATACGCACGCCGCTCGGAGTGGCCCACGATGACATAGCGGCAACCCAACTCCTTGAGCATGCCCACCGACACTTCACCGGTGTAGGCCCCCTGCTCGTGCTGCGAACAGTCCTGGGCACCCCAGGCCACATCGGTCCCCTGCAATTGCTGGCCCACGCTGGCCAGATAGGGGAACGGCACACACACAGCCGCATCCGCAGCAGCAAAGGGTGCCGCGTCCAAGATGCCCTTGAGCAGGTCGGCATTGCCGTTCAGGCCGCCGTGCATCTTCCAGTTGCCCACCACCAGTTTGCGGTCACGAGACATGTCGTTCTCCGAAATCTTGTCGTTTGATTGAAGGTTTGTACGCAAAGGCAAGCGCACCCGCGCTCACCATGTCAGCACGATCTTGCCGATGTGCTGGTTGGATTCCATCAGCGCATGCGCCTGCGCAGCCTCGGCGGCCGGCATCACGGCATGAACGACCGGACGAACCGTGCCGTTTTCGATCAGCGGCCAGGCCCGCTCCACCAGCGCTTTGGCGATCGCCGCCTTGAACGCCAACGAACGGGGGCGCAGCGTCGAGCCCGTGATGGTCAACCTGCGCGTCAGCACCAACCCGGCATTGAACTCGGCCTTCACCCCACCCTGGATGGCAATGATGACGATCCGACCGCCCTCGGCCAGGCACTTGACCTCGCGCGCCACGTAGTCGCCCGCGACCATGTCCAGGATGACATCGACGCCCTTGCCTTCGGTCAAGCGCAACGCTTCGGCCACGAAATCCTGGGTCTTGTAGGGAATCGCGGCATCGGCACCCAGCTTGAGGCAGGCCTCGCACTTTTCATCGGAACCCGCCGTGGCAAAGACGCGCACGCCCATCGCTTTGGCCAGTTGAATGGCCGTCACGCCGATGCCGCTTGTGCCCCCTTGCACCAGCAGGGTCTCCCCCGGCTGGATCGCCGCCAGGTCAAACACGTTCGACCAGACGGTGAAGAAGGTTTCGGGCAGCGACGCAGCTTCCACCAGAGTCAAACCCTTGGGCACCGGCAGACACTGCGCCACCGGGACCACGCAGTATTCCGCATAGCCCCCGCCAGCCACGAGGCCACACACCTCCTGACCCACGGTCAGGCCGGCCTCGGCCATGGCTTGCGCGTCACCGGACTCGATGACACCCGCCACTTCCAGACCCGGCAGAGGCGACGCCCCCTTGGGCGGCGGATAAAGCCCCTTGCGCTGAACCACGTCCGGACGGTTCACACCGGACGCAGCCACACGCACCAGCACCTCTCCCGGCCCAGCGACGGGCTTGGGCTCGTCCACGAGCTTCAGGACTTCGGGCGCACCGAATTCGGTGATGGCGATGGCTTTCATGGTTCAGCTCCTGGGTGCTCAACGCGAACTTGCGCTCACTCCTGCTGGGTCGGTGCAGCGCCAGCCTCAGGTGCCGCGGGCTCGACCGGGGCCACAGCCGCTTCCACCGGCTCCACTGCGGGCGCCGACTCGCTGCGTTCGCCGCGCGGTGCGCGCTCACGGCGGGGACGATCACCCCGATCGCCGCGGTCACCACGCTCGCCGCGCGGTGCACGTTCCGGGCGACCTTCGTCTTCCGGCATGCCCTCAGGCTTTTCGAGCAGCGCCTTCATGGACAGCTTGATGCGGCCCTTGTCGTCCGTTTCCAGGACCTTGACCTTGACGATCTGGCCTTCGGTCAGGAAATCGGTGACCTTCTCGACGCGCTGGTGGGCGATCTGGCTGATGTGCAGCAGACCATCCTTGCCCGGCAGGACGTTGACCAGGGCGCCGAAGTCCAGGATCTTGACGACCGGACCTTCGTAGACCTTGCCGATTTCCGCCTCGGCCGTGATGTCGGCGATGCGCTTCTTGGCGGCCTCGGCCTTGTCTGCGTCGGTCGAGGCGATGGTGATGGTGCCGTCTTCAGCGATGTCGATCTGGCAACCGGTTTCTTCGGTCAGCGCGCGGATCACCGAGCCACCCTTGCCGATCACGTCACGGATCTTCTCCGGATTGATCTTCATGGAGTACAGGCGCGGCGCGAACTGCGACACCTCGGTGTTGGCACCCGACACGGCCTCGGTCATCTTGCCCAGGATGTGCAGACGGGCTTCCTTGGCTTGCGCCAGGGCCACCTGCATGATTTCCTTGGTGATGCCCTGGATCTTGATGTCCATCTGCAGAG
>CAYRBG010000181.1:0-6124 GCA_964422355.1 uncultured Sphaerotilus sp.
GGGATACCGAGCGCGGCACGCTCAGCGACGTGTTGGCGGTAGGCTTGCAGCATGAGAGTCTCCGTGCGTATGGGGGAGAAAGGCCGGCTGGGCCGGCGGTGGGATCTGGAAATGACCGTTTCGAGACAGTCCTCAATTCTATGTCTTATATAAGACTTGCCAAGAGGAACGTGTCTCGAAGCTGCACTCGTGCATCAGATGCGACACAGCCGCCCGCGCTCGGGGCGCTGCGGCGGCTGTGCAGGAGGGGCGAAGAAGGCAGCGGAACACATCGCGGGCTGCCTTTTGTCGGTTCAGATCTTTTGGTTCGGGTGAACGCAGTTGTCGATCAGGCGCTGTCCGACCTTGGCGTTCATCAACATCGACTTGTTGGCGATCTGGATCCAGACGATGCCGTTCTTCTTGTCTTCCAGGCGAACGGCGCCGGTCGTCGTGGGCTCGGGTGCCAGGACGTATTTCTTGCCCTTGAAGGCGACGTCGAAATAGCCCTTCTTGGCAGCGTGGGGTTCCACATCCACCGATTGGTTGAATTCGCAGGCCGACAAACCGGTGAACACGCGTTCCGCGTTGGCCAGCTGCTCTTCGCTGAGGTCGGCCAGCGCGACAGGTGCAGCTTCCTTTTTGGCCTTGGGCTTTGAGGCATGCGCCAGCGGAGCAGCCAGCAGGAGGGCAGACATCAGGGCAATCAGTGCAGGGCGGTTCACGGAGGAATGGATCATGGAGGATGGGGCGAAGCCGGAAGTGGGTGAAAGTTCGATTGTGCCCCCTTCATATGGAGGGGGTGTTGCAATTTGCGTCGCTTCGACCGCGGTGGATTCAGGGCGTGGAGAAGTAGCGGGCGCAGATTTCGGCGGGCAGCTGGGAGCCCTCCGTGCCGGAAGTGCGGTGTGCGCGTTCAAGCACATGCCAGAAATAGCGGTAACTGGCGCGGTCGTGCAGGTGGTCTTGGCCCCGGTGGCGATGCTTGATCGGCCCCCATTGCGCCTGCTGAGCGGCTTCCAGAATCTCGATGGCGAGGTCCACCTCGGCGGCGGTGGGCGAGAACGCGTCGACGATCGGGCGAATCTGGTCGGGGTGGATGCTCCACATCCGCGTGTAGCCCAGCTCGCGGCAGGCTTTGGTGGCGGCTTCCTGTAGCGCTGACAGGTGCTTGAACTCGGTCACGACGCAGTGCGAGGGCACCTTGTTCCAGCCGTGGCAGGCGGCGGACACGGCCAGCTTGGCGCGCAGCACCAGCGGATGGCTGAACTGTCCGCTGACCGTCATCGCACTTTGAGGAATGGCGCCTCTGTGTGCCGAAACGAAATCCATGAGACCGAAGGACAGCGACTCGATGCGTGGCAGGGCCGCCATGGCGTCGACGTCCCGCAATGCCCCATGGGTCTCGATCAGGCTGTGAATCGGGATGGCGCGTTCGATGCTGTGGCGCTGAATGGCCGCGTCGATGGACTGAACGGCTTGCGTCAGGTCGGCCAGGTGGCGCGGCTTGGGCACCATGATGTAGGCCACGCGCTTGCCTGCCTCGCGGACGACGATGTCCACCATGTCTTCGAAGGAGGCGTGCTCCACCGTCTGCACCCGGATGCCTACGCGGTTCCAGCGGTTGTCTGCCGAGTTGACCAGTTCGGACATGAGGTGGGCGTGTTCGATCTCGCCGCCGACCGGTGCGCCATCTTCGCCATCCAGGGTGAGGTCGAACACGGGGCCCATCTCGGTCTGCAGGGCCAGGCTCTTGCGCATCCGTGTCTCGACGCCAGCGTAGTGGTCGCAGACCGGGAGTTGGGGTGAGCGCTCGTCCGACTCGAACAGGGCATCGCGAGGATGGACCCAAGGGGTGGCTGGAGGGGGGGCGGGGGGCGGGGGCGACTTCCAGAGGGACATGTTGGGCGGCAGGGCTGAAGCTGACAACAGAAAAAAGTGGCCGGCCCAAAGAAAAAAAGACCGGCCTTGCGGCCGGTCTCCATTGTGACGCGCAATCGCGGCGAACAGTTCGCTGCGATGGATCTACGCTTTACAGCATGCCCTTCACGGCGTCCGCCTCGTCGGTCAGTTCCTTCAGGGTCTTGTTGATCTTCTCTTGGCTGTAGGCGTCGATTTCCAGGCCTTGGATGATCTTGAAGGTGCCGCCCTTGCACTCGCAGGGGAAGCCGAACACGATGCCTTCCGGAATGCCGTAGGAACCGTCCGAAGGCACGCCCATCGTGACCCACTCGTCCGAACCCAGCACCCAGTCACGCACGTGGTCGATGGCGGCGTTGGCAGCCGAGGCGGCCGACGACAGGCCACGTGCCTCGATGATGGCGGCGCCGCGCTTGCCGACGGTCGGCAGGAACACGTCGTTGTTCCAGACGGCGTCGTTGATCAGTTCCTTGACGTTGTCACCGTTGGAGGTGCAGTTGCGGTAGTCGGCGTACATGGTGGGCGAATGGTTGCCCCACACGACCAGCTGCTTGAAGCTCGACACCGGGCGGCCCGTCTTGGCGGCCAGTTGGCTCAGGGCGCGGTTGTGGTCCAGGCGGAGCATGCCGTGGTAGTTCGCCGGGTTGGTGCGGCCGACCTTCTTGGCGGCAGCGGCGGCGATGTAGGCGTTGGTGTTGCAGGGGTTGCCCACGACCAGCACCTTGACGTCTTCCTTGGCGTTTTCGGCGATGGCCTTGCCCTGCACCGTGAAGATCGCGCCATTGGCGGTCAGCAGGTCAGCACGCTCCATGCCGGGGCCGCGGGGACGGGCGCCGACCAGCAGGCAGACGTCGGCATCCTTGAAGGCTACGTTCGGATCGTCGGTGGCGAACATGTCGGCCAACAGCGGGAAAGCGCAGTCTTCCAGCTCCATCATCACGCCCTTGCAGGCGTTCTGAGCTTGGGGCAGGTCCAGCAGTTGCAGGATGACCGGTTGGTCCTTGCCCAGCATTTCGCCGGAGGCGATGCGGAACAGCAGGGAATAGCCGATCTGGCCGGCGGCGCCGGTAACGGCCACGCGGACGGGCGTCTTGCTCATAGGGAAACTCCTAGGTAGGGACCGAAAGAGGGTGTTTGGGTGCTGAAAGAGCGGCAGGCAGTCTAGTTTGCGGTGTCCCTGGCGTCAACAAACTTATGTCTTATATAAGACATCTGTTGCGGCGCCGTTGCAACGCGACAGGTGCTTGTGCTGCAATCGCGGCCATGTCGAACCTGGGTGTGTCATCCGCTGTGTCTGCTCAAGATCTCTCGGGATCCAGTGCACCCGCTTTCAGCCCTCTGTATCAGCAGATCAAGGCGTTGATCCTGCGTGGGTTGCAGTCCGGGGAGTGGAAGCCGGGTGAGGCCATTCCCAGTGAGTTGGACCTGGCGGCCCGCTTTCGTGTGAGTCAGGGGACAGTGCGCAAGGCCATCGACGAGCTGGCTGCCGAGAATCTGGTGGTTCGGCGGCAGGGCAAGGGGACGTTCGTCGCGACGCACAGTGAGCAGACGGTCCAGTACCGCTTTCTGAGGCTTATTCCCGAAACCAGCAAGGTGCCTGTGCCCATGCAGCGCTCCTTTTTGGGGTGCAGTCGGGTCAAGGCGGCGGCCGATGTGGCGCAGGCTTTGGGTCTGCGGTTGGGGGACAGTGTGGTCCACATCCGTCGGATGTTGTCGCAGGATGGGGTTCCAGTGGTGTTGGATGACATCTGGCTGACGGGGAGCTTGTTCAAGGGTCTTTCGGCGGAGCGGCTGAGCAGCTACGCGGGTCCTTTGTACGGGATGTTCGAGAGCGAGTTCGGTGTCCGGATGATCCGTGCCGAAGAGAAGATTCGAGCGGTGGCGGCTTCTTCGGAGGCGGCTCACTTGCTCGAGGTGGCTGCGGGGGCGCCGCTGCTCAGTGTGGAGCGGTTGGCCTTGACCTACGGCGACGAGCCTGTGGAGTTGCGGCGAGGTCTATACAACACTGCTGCGCACCACTACCGCAATGAGTTGAGTTGATCCAGTTTGGAGCGATTCGGTGTGGCGGCTGTCAAACGGACGCCCGCGCCGCGGTTGCATTGCAATAAAATCCTTTGGTTTTTTTGAACAAAAAGGCACGTCATGGCAGACACCCTTAAGAAACGGCCGGAATTCCGCAACATCGGTATCTCGGACATCCGCACGTACCGCCTTCCGCCGGCGGGTATCGTGTCCATCCTGCATCGCGTCAGCGGTGCGGTGATGTTTCTCCTGATGCCCTTCGTCATCTGGATGTTTGACACCAGTTTGACTTCCGAGGTTTCTTACCAGAGCTTTACGTCCGCTTTCTCGTCGGGTTTTGTGAAGCTGGTGGCCTTGGGTCTGATCTGGGCCTATCTGCACCACTTCATCGCAGGTGTGCGTCACCTGTGGATGGATGCCACGCACAGCGTGTCCAAGGAGCAGGGCAAGTCCACGGCCATCATGACCCTGGCTGCAAGCGTCGGTCTGACCGTCATCCTCGGCGCAAAGCTGTTCGGCTTGTTCTAAGAAGGTTCAAACCTCCAAAGGTTCCTCCATGTCCAATACTTATGGTTCCAAGCGCCTCGTGGTGGGCGCGGGTTACGGTCTGAAAGACTTTCTCGCGCAGCGCTTCACGGCCGTGCTGATGGCCTTGTTCACCGTTGTTCTCATCCTGCAAGTGCTGTTCGGTGGCCCCATCGGCTACGACCGTTGGTCGGCGATCTTCTCGCAGCAGTGGATGAAGTTCCTCACCTTCACCGTGATCATTGCCTTGTGCTGGCACGTGTGGGTGGGTGTGCGTGACATCTGGATGGATTACATCAAGCCCGTGGGCCTGCGTCTGGCCCTGCATGTGTTCGCAATCGTGTGGCTCGTCGGCTGTGCCGGCTGGGCGGTGCAAGTTCTCTGGAGACTCTGATGGCGTCCATCGCTACTTCCGCCAGCTATTCTGGTTCCCTGCCGCGCCGCAAGTTCGACGTGGTCATCGTCGGCGCGGGTGGCTCCGGCATGCGCGCTTCGCTGCAGCTGGCCCGTGCGGGTCTGAGCGTCGGCGTCCTGTCCAAGGTCTTCCCGACCCGTTCGCACACCGTGGCCGCTCAGGGCGGCGTGTCCGCTTCGCTCGGCAACATGAGCGAAGACAACTGGCACTATCACTTCTACGACACCATCAAGGGTTCGGACTGGCTGGGTGACCAGGACGCCATCGAATTCCTGTGCCGTGAAGCCCCGAAGGTCGTGTACGAGCTCGAGCACTTCGGCATGCCGTTCGACCGCAACCCCGACGGCACGATCTACCAGCGTCCGTTCGGCGGCCACACCGCCAACTATGGCGAGAAGCCCGTCCAGCGTGCCTGCGCCGCCGCCGACCGTACCGGTCACGCGATGCTGCACACGCTGTACCAGCAGAACGTCAAGTCGCGCACCCAGTTCTTCGTGGAATGGATGGCGCTCGACCTGATCCGCGACGCCGAAGGTGACGTGGTCGGTGTGACGGCCCTGGAAATGGAGACCGGCGAGATCTACATCATGGAAGCCAAGCACGTGCTGCTGGCGACCGGTGGTGCGGGCCGCATCTTTGCCGCTTCGACCAATGCCTTCATCAACACCGGTGACGGCCTGGGCATGGCCGCTCGCGCCGGCATCCCACTGCAAGACATGGAGTTCTGGCAGTTCCACCCCACCGGCGTGGCTGGCGCGGGCGTGCTGCTGACCGAAGGCTGCCGTGGCGAAGGTGCGATTCTGCGCAACTGCAACGGCGAGCGCTTCATGGAGCGTTATGCCCCGACCCTGAAGGACCTGGCTCCGCGTGACTTCGTGTCCCGCTGCATGGACCAGGAAATCAAGGAAGGTCGCGGCTGTGGTCCCAACAAGGACTACGTCGTGCTGGACATGACCCACCTGGGTGGTGACACCATCCTGAAGCGTCTGCCTTCTGTGTACGAGATTGGCCACAACTTCGCCAACGTCGACATCACCAAGGAGCCGATCCCCGTGGTGCCGACCATCCACTATCAGATGGGCGGCATTCCGACCAACATCCACGGTCAGGTTGCTGTGCCTAAGGGCGACGACTTCCGCAGTGTGGTCAAGGGTCTGTATGCCGTCGGCGAGTGCGCCTGCGTGTCGGTGCACGGCGCCAACCGTCTGGGCACCAACTCGCTGCTCGACCTGCTGGTGTTCGGCAAGGCCGCCGGCAACCACA
>CAYRBG010000182.1:0-6114 GCA_964422355.1 uncultured Sphaerotilus sp.
GTCGACAGCAGACCCGAGAGCACGTTGTCGTGGACCGTGGACTGCGGCACCAGCAAACTCTGCTGCTCGACGATGCGGCAGGAGGAGCGATGGCGCTGCAGGATCCGCCAGGAAGCCCGCGCCAGATCCTGCCCATCGATTTCGACCCGCCCGCCTGTGGGACGCAGGGCGCCGGCGATCAGGCGCAACAAGGTGGACTTGCCCGCACCGCTGGGCCCGATGAGCGCCACGCGCTCCCCTGCGCTCACGTGCAGGTCGATCCCGTGCAGCACGGCGTCGCCCCCCCAATGGCGGCTCACCCCGTGCAGCCGAACCTCCAGTTCGGCCGTGGCGACGCCGCGGCTCACCGGGCCCCCAGCTCGATCAACTCGCTGGCCAGACGGGTCACGGCGGCTTCGTCCAAGGTGTCCGTCACAACGGAGCGGCGGTGCGCCCAGCGGTGAAAGTGCTTTTCCTGCGAGCGCTCGTACAACGGGTCATAGTGCAGGTGCATCAGCTCGTCGAACAGCGGCGGCAGCTCTCCCCCACGCGCCCAGCCTTGCCAACGCGCGATGGTTTCGCCGCTCTGCAGTTCCTTGAGCAGGCCCAACTGCGTGGACAGGTGTTCAACGTCGTCGCCCAGGTAGGCGTAGTCGCGCAACAGGTAGGCCAGGCGTGCCGAGGACTCGGCCACGATCTCCAGACACTCCGCCGCGCGCATGCGTTCGATGAGCGCGGAGGGCAGCGCCATGCGCCCGATCTTGCGGCTCTCCGCCTCGACAAAGACGGGACGGGCCAGGTCGAAACGCTTCAGCTCCGCGGCCAGGCGCGTCTCAAACGCCTTCTGCGAAGGCTGCGGGCACCCCGGAACGGCCCCCAGCAGCGACCCCTTGTGCACGGCCAGACCCTCCAGGTCCAGCACCTGGGCACCCTGCTCGCGCATGGCCAGCAGGATGCGGGTCTTGGCGCTGCCGGTGGCGCCGCACACCACGCGCAGATCGAGCTGCGGACTCAGGGTGTCGATGACCTCGATGACGTGGTGGCGCCAGCGCTTGTAGCCCCCGGCGAGCTGCTGGGCGTCCCAGCCCACCATGCGCCACCAGGTCACCATCGAGCCACTGCGCATGCCGCCGCGCCAGCAGTAGACCACCGGCTTCCAGGTGGACGGCATGTCGGCAAAGCGCTCCTTCAGGTGCCGCGCCAGATTGGCCGCCACCATCGCCCCACCTACGCGGCGGGCCTCGAACGCCCCCTGCTGCTTGTAGAGGGTGCCGACGATGGCCCGTTCCTCATCGTCCAGCACCGGGCAATTGATGGCACCGGGGATGTGGTCCAGCGCGTACTCCGACGGCGAGCGGGCATCGATGATGCAGTCAAACCGCGCCAGATCGCCGATGCCGACCGGTCCACGCATGCTCATGACGACGCTCCACCGGGAAATCCTGACCGCTGTGCCACCTGCATGCCCATCGCCTTTTGCTTCGTCCGTGGCCGACGGAAAGGCACGCTCATGCGCCCACTCACCTCCGTCGGCAGGGGCGGAATTCTGTCACGGTCAGAACCACAGCCAGAGGCGGCGCAGCCAATGGGGGGTGCGGTCGGCCCTGGGGGCGTAGACGTAGCGGTAGTGCTGCTTCATGAACATCTCCTTGCACGGTACAAAAGCGCTGGTGGCCCAGCGAGCACATCGCCAGCCCCAAAGTACTGTACAAAACAACAGTATTCGATGCAACCACCGCCCCTCGGCCCAGCTCGGCATTCAAAAAGGGCCGCGCCCATCAATGCCACCGTCCGAACCTGCGCAGCAGCGTCACGATCGGCATCCACCGTGTGAGATGATCCACGCCCTTCAAGAGGGCGCAATCCGCCCCCTCGAACCCCTGACCCCACCCGACGCGCGCCCCGCTCATTTCGCTCAGCGGGCCCCAGCACCATGGCCACCAGCGACAAGAAGTCAGACCCGACCGACGCCTTCTCAGGCCACACCCCCATGATGGCCCAGTACCTCCGCATCAAGTCGGAGTTCCCGGACACGCTGGTGTTCTACCGGATGGGCGACTTCTACGAGGTGTTCTACAACGACGCCCGCAAGGCGCACCGGCTGCTCGACATCACCATCACCACGCGCGGCCAGAGCAACGGCGAGCCGGTGGTGATGGCCGGCGTGCCGGTGCACGCGGTAGAGGCCTACCTCGCCAAGCTCATCAAGCTGGGCGAGGCCGTGGCCATCGCCGAGCAGGTGGGTGAAGTGGGCGCCACCAAGGGGCCGGTGGAGCGCAAGGTGGTTCGCGTGGTCACACCCGGCACCGTCACCGACACCGAGCTGCTGGCCGAGCGCGAAGACACCCGCCTGCTGGCCGTGAGCCAGCAGGGTGGCACCTGGGGCCTGGCTTGGCTGGCCCTGGCCAGCGGCCAGCTCGGCCTGACCGAGTGCACCGAGCGCGAACTGAGCGCCTGGCTGGCCCGCCTGTCGCCCGCCGAGGTACTGGTCAGCGCCGAAACCGATGCGCAAAAGCGCCCCATCGCCCTTCGCGCCTGCGTGGCCCCGGTCATCGGCCGGCCCGGCTGGCAGTTCGACCGCGCGCTGGGCGAGCGCAAGCTGCGCGAACAGCTGCGCGTGGCGCACTTGGCGGGCTTCAACGCGCAGGACCTGGGCGTGGCCCACGCCGCCGCCTCCGCGCTGTTGAGCTACGCCGAGCACACCCAGGGCCGCGCCCTGTCGCACATCAACACGCTCACGGTGGAGCGTGCCAGCGACCTGCTGGAACTGCCCCCGGCCACGCACCGCAACCTGGAGCTCACCCAGACCCTGCGCGGCGAAACGGCCCCCACCCTGCTGTCGCTGCTGGACACCTGCCGCACCGGCATGGGCAGCCGCACGCTGCGCCACTGGCTGACCCACCCGCTGCGCGACCGCGGCGTGGCTCGTGCCCGCCACGGCGCCATCGCCGCGCTGCAAACAGCCTGCGCCGTCGAGCCCCTGCGCGACGCGCTGCGCCACGTCAGCGACGTGCAGCGCATCACCGCCCGCACCGCGCTGCGTCAGGTGCGCCCGCGCGAGCTGTCCGGCCTGCGCGAGACGCTGGTGACCCTGCCCGAACTTCGTCGACAAGTGCCCGGCAGCGCCAGCGAAGGCGCGCCGCTGCTGATGGAGCTGCACGGCGCGCTCACCCCCGACCCCGCCATTGCCGAGCTGCTGCAGCGTGCCATCGCCGAGGAACCCGCCGTGCTGCTGCGCGACGGCGGCGTCATCGCGCCCGGCTTCGACCCCGAGCTGGACGAGCTGCGCGGCATCGCCACGAACTGCGACGCCTTCCTGCTGGAGCTCGAAGCGCGCGAACGCCTGCGCACCGGCATCAGCAACCTGCGCGTGCAGTACAACAAGGTCCACGGCTTCTACATCGAGGTCACGATGGGCCAGCTCGACAAGGTGCCGCTGGACTACCAGCGCCGCCAGACGCTCAAGAACGCCGAGCGCTTCATCACCCCCGAGCTGAAGACTTTCGAGGACAAGGCGCTGTCGGCGCAGGAGCGCTCGCTGTCGCGCGAGAAGTGGCTGTACGAACAACTGCTCGACCAGCTTCAGCCGCACCTGACCGCATTGGCCGAGCTGGGCCGCGCCCTCGCCAGCCTGGACGCCCTGGCTGCACTGGCCGAACGCGCCGCCACGCTGAACTGGTGCGCGCCCGAGTTCGTCGGCCATCCCTGCCTGGATATTGAGCAGGGCCGCCATCCCGTGGTCGAAGCCCGCCTGGCCGAAACCGGCGGCGGCAGCTTCATCGCCAACGATTGCCGGCTGGACGCCGCACGCCGCATGGTCATCCTCACGGGCCCGAACATGGGCGGCAAGAGCACCTTCATGCGCCAGGTGGCCGTCATCGTGCTGCTGGCCGCGATGGGCTCCTACGTACCCGCCAGCGCGTGCCGGCTGGGCCCCATCGACGCCATCCACACCCGCATCGGCGCGGCCGACGACCTGGCCAACGCCCAGTCCACCTTCATGCTGGAGATGACCGAGGGCAGCGCCATCCTGCACGGCGCCAGCGAGCACTCGCTGGTGCTGATGGACGAGATCGGGCGCGGCACCTCGACCTTCGACGGCCTCGCGCTGGCCGGCGCCATTGCCAGCCACCTGCACGACCGCAACAAGAGCTTCACGCTCTTCGCCACCCACTACTTCGAGCTGACCGAGTTCCCGGCCAAGCACCGGCACGCCATCAACATGCACGTCTCGGCCGCCGAGAGCGGCGACGACATCGTCTTCCTGCACGCCATCGAGGCCGGTCCGGCCAGCCGCAGCTACGGCGTGCAGGTGGCGCGACTGGCGGGCATGCCGGGCTCTGTGTTGCGCCAGGCCCGCACCACGCTGGAGGCGCTGGAAGCTCAGCAGCATGCCGGTGAGGCGCAGATCGACCTGTTCGGCGCGCCGGACGCGGTCGATGCCGCCGTGCCGGCTCGCCCGCTTGACGACGCCGCACCGGCTCAAACGCCCCCAGCCTCCGCTGGGTCCGTTTCTGCGCCCTCTGGGCCGACGCTCTCCCCGGAACAGGCGAGCCTGCTCGCCAGCCTGGCGTCACTCGACCCTGATACCCTCACGCCTCGCGCTGCGCTGGATGCCCTGTACGAGTTCCGCGCCCAGGCCGCCCGCATTCTTCCCGTCCACTGACTACGCCCTCGGATTCCCCATGACCTACTGCGTCGGCATCCGGCTCAATGCCGGTCTCGTCTTTCTCTCGGACTCCCGCACCAATGCCGGCGTGGACTCCATCAGCACCTTCCGCAAGATGATCGTCTACGAAAAGCCGGGCGATCGATTCATGTGCCTGCTGTCGGCGGGCAACCTGAGCATCTCGCAGTCGGTGCGCGAGATCCTGCAGGTCGAGAAGATCCCCAACGGCGACGGCGAACCCATCACCATCTGGAACGCCAAGAGCATGTTCGACGCCGCGCGCGTGCTCGGCTCGGCCGTGCGCCGCGTCTACGAGCAGGACGGCCCGGCTCTCAAGGCCAACGGCATCGACTTCAACTGCTCGCTGATCTTCGGCGGCCAGATCGCCGGTGAGTCGATGCGCATGTTCCTGGTCTATTCGCCGGGCAACTTCATCGAGGCCACGCGCGAGACGCCCTTCTTCCAGATCGGCGAGAGCAAGTACGGCAAGCCCATCCTGGACCGCATGCTCACCCCGGACACCCCGCTGGACGTGGCCGCCAAGTGCGCCATGGTGTCGATGGACTCCACCGTCAAGTCCAACCTGTCGGTGGGCCTGCCGCTGGACCTGCTGGTCTACCAGGCCGGCGCACTGCAAAGCGACCGCATCGTCTGCATCGACGATCACAACCCCTACTACCGCATGATCAACGAGAACTGGGGTGAGCGCCTGCGCGAGGTCTTCGACAGCATCGACGCGCCGCGCTGGGACGGTGGCGACGCCACCCACCCGCTGATGGTGGAGTCGGCGCGTTTCGAGCCCATGCGCAAGATTTCGACGCCGGACGACCGCATCGTCTGAGGAAGGAACCGCCTGCCGCCGGTGCGCGTCAGGCCCGACGCTGCCAGACCAGCGTCCGATTGTTGGCCGGCATCTCGACGTCGGCCCACAGCGTCAGGCCCGCGTCCCGGGCGAGCGCATCCACCGCCTCGAAATCGCGGATGCCGCTGACGGGATCGCGCGCCTTGAGCCAGCCGTCGAAGGCTGCGTTGCTCTCGCTGGTGAACCGGCCGCCGTAATTGAACGGCCCGTAGGCCACGAGGCGGCCGTCGAGCGCCAACACCTGCGGCAACCCGCGGAAGAAGGATTCGACCTGGGGCCACCCCATGATGTGCAGGGTGTTGGCCGTGAAGACCGTCCCAAAGCGCTCCCCGGCGCAGGTGCGGGCCCAGTCGCATGACCCGACATCCAGCTCCAGCGGCACGGACAGGGCCTCAGGCCGCGCCGCCTCCTCCAGCCACATCCGAATTCCGGGCAAAGCCTCCGCCCGATCGGAACACTGCCAGCGCAACCCCGGCCACTGCTCGGTGAAGTGCACCGCGTGCTGGCCGGTGCCGCTGCCGATTTCCAGCACGGTGCCCGGCGCGCTCGTCGGCAGATGCTTGCGCAGCACCGCCAGAATCACGTCGCGGTTGCGGTCGCAGGA
>CAYRBG010000183.1:0-6091 GCA_964422355.1 uncultured Sphaerotilus sp.
CGTTGCCGGCCACGTGGGGCTGCTGGTCGAAGGGTTTGCCGATCAGGAACAGCGGTCGGGGCTCGGGGTGGGATTGCCATCCCGCCCACGGCTGGTCCGGCTCGCAAAAGCGCTCCTGAATGCCCAGGACGGGCATGAGCCGGCGGTAGAACGCCAGGGCGCGGTCAAAGTCGGAGACGCCGAGGAAGAGGTGGGAAAACATGGGGAGCCTTCCTGGCAGGGTTTCATTCAGCAGGCGAGGCCGGCATGTGCAGCACGCCCCACCCGTGACCGTCCAGGTCCACAAAGCTGTGGGAATACATGAAGCCCAGATCCTCGGGTTCGTCGTAGGAGGTGCCGCCGGCCGCCAGGGCCTTGGCCACCAGCTCATCGACCCGTTCGCGGGTGTCGCAACTCAGCGAGATCAGCACCTCGACGGCCTGGCTTGTGTCGCAAACGGCCTTGGGCGTGAACGACCGGAATTTCTCGTGCGTGCCCAGCATGACCGACAGCGTGTCGTTGATGACGATGCAGGCGGCCGTGTCGTCGCTGAACTGCGGGTTGTGCGTGAAGCCCAGCGCCTTGAAGAAGGCCACGGACTTCGGGAGGTCGGCGACCGGAAGGGTGAGGAAAACCTGGTGGATCATGCCGAGCTCCTGAAGCGGGGTGGTGGGCGATCGATTCTCAGCGGCTTGACGGCATTTGTCAGGCGTCGGCGTCGTTCCTGGATCACTTCAAGGTGGGATGCATGAGGTTGCCCATGGTGCCTCCATGTGCCAATATGGAACCGTTTTGGTTGCATTGAGAGCTTGCCATGCCGACCTCCCTGACCTTGAAGAACATTCCTGACGCCGTGTATGAGCGGCTGAAGGCCGCTGCCGTGCTGCACCGCCGCAGCTTGAACAGCGAGGCCATCGTGTGCCTGGAGTCCGTGCTGCTGCCCAACCGCGTGGCACCGAGCGATCGCCTGGCGCGTGCCCGGGAGCTGAGGGCCAGCTTGCCACCTGTGCAGTTCACGACCAAGGACATCGACACCGCCAAACGGGCGGGGCGCAAGTGATCGTCGTCGACAGCAACATCGTGGCCTACCTGTACCTGCCCGGCGAGTTCACGGCTGCTGCCGAGGCCTTGCTGGAGCGGGAGCCGGAGTGGGCGGCCCCGCCGCTGTGGCGCAGCGAGTTCCGGAACATTCTGGCGGGATACCTGCGCCGCGACATGCTGAGCTTTGAACAGGCCTGCAGCCTTCAGGCCGAGGCTGAATCCTTGCTGGAGGGATTCGAGTTCGACGTGGATTCGCGTGAGGTGATGGCGTTGGTGCGTGACAGCGACTGTTCCGCCTATGACTGCGAATTCGTCGCGCTGGCCGAGCGTCTGGGCGCCCCATTGGTGACCCTGGACAAGAAGGTCCTCAAAGCCTTTCCGAAGCGCGCGGTTTCTCTTGTGGCCTAGCGCGGCCGTCACCGGCTGGGCGGTGGTTTGACAATGCATTGTTGTTGTACAAGAATACGTACAAACAGGAGCTTTCCATGGACGCCATCACCTACAGCGCTGCCCGAGCCAACCTGGCCAAGACGATGGATCGGGTGTGCGATGACCACGAGCCCTTGATCATCACCCGCAACGGCGAGCAGCAATCCGTCGTGATGCTCTCGCTGGAGGACTACAAGGCGCTGGAGGAAACCGCGTACCTGCTGCGCAGCCCCGCCAATGCCAGGCGCTTGCTCTCGGCGGTGGCGCAGTTGGCTGCGGGTCAGGGCGTTGAGCACGAGTTGAGCCCATGAAACTGGTCTTTGCAGACGAGGCTTGGGAAGACTACCTGTACTGGCAGAAGCAAGACCGCAAGATGGTGGAGCGCATCAACCGCCTGATTCAGGAAGTGAAGCGCGAACCCTTTGCGGGTGTCGGCAAGCCCGAAGCGCTGAAGCACGCGCTGGCGGGCTTCTGGTCGCGACGGATCACCAATGAACATCGAATGGTCTACCGCGTCGACGGGGACGCCTTGCTGATCGCTCAACTGCGCTACCACTATTGAGCGCACCGCAGGCGCCCCACGAAGCCCAGCGGCCTGACGACATTTGTCAGGCGTCGGCGTCGTTCAGCAGGGCAACGACTTCCAGCCCTTCCGTGGTCTCCAGCAGCCCGGCAGGGACCCAGGTGTAAGGCAGATTCCGGAGCGGATTCGGGACAGGGGAGCCGCTTCCAAGGTGAGGCGGTGGCGCTCTTCCTACTGTTCGACCCAAGCAGCCAGGGTTTGCTTCACTACCCAGTCACGAGAACGGGTCCAATCACTCAGCCAAGATATCCGACAGCCCCAGAGAAGCGCCGCGTCGCCATTGCGCGCTATGCGGAGGAATTTGAGTCACTCCTTGCGCCGCCTCCACTCGAAAGGGTGGACTGAGTGGCCTTGCTGTTTAGCGCGATGAGGTTAGCGGCAAGCTGCTTTGCTTGATCGCGCATTTGCAGGAAACCTGTTCGTAGCTCAATCTCGAAGCTGGCGAGCTTCTCAAAATCAGCTGCCGAATTGGCAGCGCGACTTCGCTCTTCAATTTCCTGTGCGAGACCGGGAGCTGTGCGCTCAATGCGATCCAATATTTGCCTGGATTCTTCAAGAGATAAGGCAAACATTTCTGCAAGCTGCATGTTCCCTGTTTCGTAGACGCGTTGGTGCATTCGCCTAGCGGCATTGTGGAAATCGTTAAGAATTTTTAATTCTATGTACAGGTCTCTCACAGCCTGCTCACGGAGCTTTGTAGCGGACCTTGCGGCTTGCATATGAGCTTTTGTTTGGGGTGGTGCAAATAGCATTGAAAAGAAATTCATGTTGACGCCTATTTGTCTAAAATGGCACGAACGGCGGCCCAATTATAAAGTTTTGTGCCAAGCGTAATGCCTCTGGATTCTAGGTGTTCTTGTATCTTTATTAAATCATTGCCATCAATGTTTGGGAGCGACATCAGGTCTTGTATATTTAATTGTGCCACATCTCCGATTGTCTTAATGCCGGCAGATTCAAGCTTATCGGAAACTTCGGGGCTGTCGTCACAGAGTTCTTCGATTGGCCGGAACATGATTGTGTCGTACTGACGATATATCGGAACGGGGCGTCGCTCTTTGCGATCAGTCAACAGTCGACCATTATTTATATCAAGGACTATGAAGTCGTCGAATAGATCGGTGCCAGATTCTAGATCACGCACTGTGTCGGTTTTGAGTGTCAAAGTTCCAGAGTACCAATCTGCGAATACAGGTTCTGACGCATCAGGGAAAACTACGGCCATGCCTGTAGCGCTGCCGTCCATTGCATCACCCGTCAATGAGGTCATGAAGAGTTTTCCGCCGACGATTGACCAAGAAGATACATAACCCCTGTGGTTCGCGGTATGCGTCAGCATGAAGTGCGGAAGTTCCCCTCTGCTGTGCAATGGTTCCTCATCGACAGCATAGCAATAGCCTCTGAGGGATACTGTATCCTTAATCTGATAGCACATGCGCAATCCTATTTGTTCGGAACTATGGTGTTGAATATTTACTTGTGCGACAAATCGATGTGCGACTATTCTTCGGTGACGAAGGTCGCGCGATCATTGTGCTGCCATGTTTCCAGCGCTTCGCCATTCTGGTCTTCACCCTTCGCATGTCAACTCCCCCCGGTAGCGGTAGATTGACTCGTGCTCCGAGTGGTTGTGCGAATTTTCACGAGCAGCAGGCGAATCTGTCTCGGTCATAACAAGTGGACGCCAAGCATGTGAGCTTTCAGTTCTGAGGCGTACTCATGGTGTCATCTGTGTTTGCCGTTGCCGTAGCTCCCGGGGAGCATAAGATGTGGGTCCATCAGGTCATGGCTGGCCTTGGTTGCCTTATATTTGACTTTTTTCTGGGCTGGCTTGGTGGGAGCCCGCTTGACGGCGACAGGTTTGGAAATGTATTGAGTCGCTGCCTTGGCAATCTGTTCTGGTGTGGCCTTCTTGAACCTACGAGGCTTCGTTTCGGTGAGAACGAAGTTGAGTTTGGGGCGAACGGTATAAATAAGGTCGCAGGCATGTTTGGTCCCTTCCAGCAGTGCCAGTAGGTTATTGAGGTAGCTGAAGTCCCCATGCTTGGCCGCATGCTCTGTGGCCATCTGCACTGATAGGTTGAAGATGCCTGATAGGCACAATTTTTTCCGATCAATGAAGGCGGCGATATTTTTGTCAGTAATAGTGACCACGAACTTGCGGAGTTCAGTAACCCTCTTCTCTTCCATCTTGATCCTTATCAATCTTATCGAATGGGCTGTGCCGATTTAGTATGTGGCGATTTGCGTTGGCTCAGATAGAGGTAAGCTTGGCGTATTGTTGCGGGTTGGTCAATCCGTCTTTGGGTGGTGTGAGATGGCTGTGAGTGCCTTTGCAGGACGGTGAATCTTGATCCCTACATCTTCGTAGACAAAACTCCCTTCACGATCACCCCTGTCGAGCTCCGTGTCCGCTGGGGGGGCGCCTGATCGCCGAGGGCCGCAACGCCGTGGCCCTGAACGAGCTGGACTACGGCCACATCGTCTTCCGCTTTCAGGACAGCAGGCGGCTGGAGGCGGTGATGCCGCTGGCTCAGCGGGTGATCTGTCGCTCCTGCCACGCCGCCCATTCCAGCGGCCGAATCCCGAACCGCACTGCGTTGCCCGCATGCAAGGCCTTGAACTCCGACAGGACGAGCTGAATGAAGGGTTCGTGTTCGGGCAAAGCCACGGTCGCAGGAATGAGGCCCTTGATGGCCTGCTCCGTGGCCGCATTTCCCTGCCGCACGAGGGCGGCGACCACCTCGGCCAAGGCTTGCCGGTGCCGCAGCCGAAAGAGGTCCGGCGGCACGAGGCTCTGCTTCACGGCCACATACTGCTGGCACGAGCGCTCGTAGGCCCAGACGAACACGTCGCGCAGCAGATCCACGCGGTTGAGTTCGTACACGCCCAGCATGGCGTCGACGTAGGCCTGCTGCGGCACGTCGATGAAGGACAGCGGGCAGAGGTTGCGGCGGAGAGCGGGTAACGGACAATTGTCGCGGAAATCAGTGATCGCGACAAGTCGCTGTCGCGATATTCAGAATCGCGACACGAAGGCTCGGCACGACCCGTCACCCACCCGTCAACACCGGCAACGCCGTCACCTCCGAAAAGTCCCGGTCATGGGTGACGAACGCCGTCGCGCCGGTCTCCAGCGCCGTGGCCAGTTGCAGCGCGTCGGGCAGCTTCAGTCGGTGCTGCACGCGCAGTTGCGCCGCCAGCGCCGCGATGGGCACGCTCACGGGCACCACTTCGTACTGGCACAGGGCTTTTTCGTAGCGCTTGGCCATCGCGGTCAGGCCGGCCTTGTGCGGGCCGGTCAGCACTTCGGTCAGCGTGACGGTGGACAGCGCGATGTGCAGCGTGCCGGCCGCCGCCGCTTCGAACAGGCCCTCGAACCGCGCGGCGAAGGTGGGGTGTGCCTCCAGCAGGTAGATGAACGGCGCGGTGTCGACGAACACCTTGCTGCCGGCGGGCAGGCCGCCCCAGGGCAGAGGCGGTGAGGGCGGCGCGGCCTTGGCGCGGGTCATTCGGCGGGCGCCCGGTCGTCCCACTCGCCGCGCAGTTCAGCCAGGGTCTGGCCAACGTCGGCGCCCCACAGGCCTTGGCCCGTGCCGCGCAGTTCCAGCAGTGCGGTGGGGGCCGAGGCCTGGGTCTGGAGTCGTTCCAGCTCCTGCAGCGGCATCACGGCGGCGTAGGGCTTGCCGTGCTTGGTGATGACGCTGCAGGCGCCGGTCTGCGCCTCGGCCACGATGCGGGGCAGTTGGGCGCGGGCCTGTTCGAGGCCGTAGCGCACGGGCTTGTTCATGGTGCGGCTCCTTGAATCTGTACGGACTGTACGGATTTCGCTTGGGCCATTCAACACCCACTCCGGGAAGACGCGGGTGGCCTGCTTCCGGGTCTTCAGTTCCCCCGGCTCCCCCTCGGCTCTTCTCAAGTGGCGTCAAGTACAGCTTCAGTCACAAGCAAAGATTTTGTCTTGGATGTACATTTCTTTCTGTGGGAATTTTTTCCGTCGCCTCCACGGTCCTGTTCCTTCAGAAAGCCCGTCATGCAAGCCAGTCCCATCCTCGAAGT
>CAYRBG010000184.1:0-6090 GCA_964422355.1 uncultured Sphaerotilus sp.
GATCGCGGCGCGGATGGCGTGGCAGGACTCGGGCGCCGGGATGATGCCCTCGGCCCGCGCGAACTGAACGCCCGCGTCGAAGGTGGCCACCTGCGGCACGGCCAGGGCCTCGATGCGGCCTTCGTGCAGCAGTTGCGACACCAGCGGGCTGTCGCCGTGGTAGCGCAGGCCGCCGGCGTGGATGCCCGGCGGCATGAAGTCGTGGCCCAGCGTGTACATCTTCATCATCGGCGTGTAGCCCGAGGCGTCACCGAAGTCGTAGGCGTAGGCGCCCTTGGTCAGCGTCGGGCATGAGGTGGGCTCCACCGCGACGCAGCGCAGGTTCTGGGCCCGCTTGTCTCCCGCCGCCTGGTCGGCCAGGAAGGGGAAGGCGATGCCGCCGAAGCTGGAGCCGCCGCCGCAGGGGCCGAAGATCACGTCCGGGTACAGGCCCAGCTTGTCGAACTGCTTCTTGGCCTCCAGGCCGATGACGGTCTGGTGAAGCAGCACGTGGTTGAGCACCGAACCCAGGGTGTAGTTGGTGTCGGTGCGGCTGGCGGCTTCTTCCACGGCCTCGGAAATCGCCAGGCCCAGAGAGCCTTGGTTGTCCGGGTCGGCGGCCAGGGCGGCGCGGCCGGCATTCGTCTGGTCGGTCGGGCTGGCCAGCACCTCGGCGCCCCAGGTCTGCATCATCAGACGGCGATAGGGCTTTTGCTGGTAACTGATCTTGACCATGTAGACCTTCACCTCCAGGCCGAACATCTGTCCGGCAAAGGAGATGGACGAGCCCCACTGGCCCGCGCCGGTCTCCGTGGTCAGGCGCTTGATGCCGGCGGCCTTGTTGTAGAAGGCCTGCGGCACGGCCGAGTTGGGCTTGTGCGAGCCGGCGGGCGAGACGCCTTCGTACTTGTAGAAGATCTTGGCCGGCGTGCCCAAGGCCTGCTCCAGGCGCAGGGCGCGGCACAGCGGGGCGGGGCGCCACAGGCCGTAGATCTGGCGGACCTCTTCAGGGATCTCGATCCAGCGCTGCGCCGACATCTCCTGCTCCAGGATGTTGCCCGGGAAGATGGCACCCATCTGCTCCGGCGTGGCCGGCTGGCCGTCAGGTCCGAGTGGCGGCGCGGGCGGCGTGCTCAGGTCGGCCACCACGTTGTACCAGTGGGTGGGCATCTCGCTGGGGTCCAGATACACGCGCAACGGGGTCATCTCGCAAGTCCATTCGTCGTTGAAAGGGAAATGAAACTTACCCCAACCGCGACCTCCCGTCATTCGGGGAGATCAACAGGTGTGCACAGACGGTTTTGTGCCCGTTGCGGGGCGGGGCGAGGTCTCTGGATGGGACGAGGTGGCGAAAAACCGATAAAGCCCAGGCCGATCGTGGAGGTTTGACGGGCGTGGTCGGGGTGCATCTGGAAATAGTGAATGAGCCGATTCGGTTTTGGGCGAACTCGCCGGCTCAGACCGGGGGGTGTTCGTCAAGACGGGGCGTCGGACATCGTTCTTTACAGGTCCTGCCCTAGGCTGTCCGTTGCCGAGATGTCGATGCGTGCACAGGTGTGCAAGGGGCATCGGCACGGCAAGGTGGAGCAGACCCTGATGTTCAGGCATTCGATCGACAACTTTCGCGGACTGGCGATCATCTTTGTGATGATGTCGCACCTGCTCACGCTGCGGGTCGTGGACACCGAGCACAACGCGCTGTATTTCATCTTTGGCGATGCGACCAGCTGGTTCCTGTTCGTCTCCGGCTACCTGTTTCAGCTCACGGAGAACAAGCGGTTCCAGTACGCCGGCTATCTGCGCAAGAAGCTGAAGTTTGTGGTTTCGCCCTATCTGGTCTATTCGGCGCTGGCCATCGGCGTCGGGGTGTATTTCTCGCGTCCGGACATCCTCGGGCTCACCTTGCCCGCGTACGTGATGTGGTCGCTGGTGGTGGGGGGCTCGGTGGTCACGCCCTTGTGGTTCGTGCCCATGATCTGCGGCTACTTTCTGCTGTCGCCGCTGTTCATCGGGTTGGCTCGAAACCGGTTGCTGGGCGTGGCGACGCTGGCTGCACTGTGCTTCAGCGTGCTGTCCGGCCGGCCCGTGGGCAATCTGAACCCGCTGCTGTCTTTTGTGCACTTCCTGGGTTTTTACATGCTCGGTCTGTACGTGGCTGTGCACGCGGACGGCATTCGCCGCCGAGTCACCGGACCGATCGGCTGGGGCGTGATGCTGGGGGGCTGCGCCTTGTTTTTGATCTCGATGGCGGCGTACGACGGTCTGGCGGCTTCGCCGGAAGGGTTCAGCGAGGGATTGGGCCACTTCAACGCCATGCAGGTGGGCAAGCTCGGGTTGCTGATGGTGGTCTATGTGGTCTTCGAGCGTTGGTTTGATCGGCGCAACCACCTGTTCGGCTACCTGGCCAGGATCAGCTTCGGCATCTTCTTCGTGCATGGCTTTTTTGTTCTGGCGTTCACGCTTCTGAGTCGCCGGATTCATGTGCCGCAGGCTTGGGAGTTGCCGTTGCTGGAGTTCGTGTTTGTGCTCGTCGCCTCGGTGGGCTCTGTGGAGCTGATCCGGCGCGTGACCAAGGGCAGGAGTCGCTATGTGGTCGGGTGTTGAGCGTTGGGGGCGGCGTGCCGCCGTTCTCGCAGCGCTGGTCGGGATGAACGCTGCGGTGTCGGCCAAGGATCTGCACATCCTTGTGGTGGGGCAGTCCATTTCTGCCAACTGCAACGAGCACATTCATGGGCCGGTGCGTGGTGTCGAACAAGTGGGCTTGGACGGCCAGGTCAAACCGGCGGCCGATCCGCTGGAGTGGGCCGATTGCGGCAAGGGCTCGGTGTGGTTGCCGCTGGGGCGCTCGTTGATCGAGGCGGGAATGGCCGATCGCGTGGTCTTCATGTCCATCGGCGTGGCGGGCACGTCGGTGGCCGATTGGCAGGAGGGCGGCAGGGCCTGGGACAAGCTGCAGCGGGCCATGAAGGTGGCGCGAGGGCGCGAGCTGCATTTCGACTATGCCTTCTGGCAGCAGGGCTCATCGGACGCCAGGACGCCGCGCGACGATTACCGCAGCGCCTTGTCCAAGGTACTGTCTTCGATCAGTGCGCAGGTTCGCATCGACCATTGGCTGGTGGCCCAGCATTCCAGCTGTTTCGGTCAGACCGCAACGCAGATCACCGATGCCCAGCGCGAGATCGGCAAGTCCCATGTCCTGCGGCGCTACGTGGGTGCCGACTTGAACTCGATCGGGCCGCAGTACCGGACTGACGGTTGCCACCTCAACCAGGCCGGCCAGGAAAAGGCCGCCCAGTTGTGGATGAACGCGCTGCGTGCCGCCGAGCGGGATGCCGAGCGTTTCGAGAAGGAGGCGCTGCTGCACTACTTCCAGTGGGAGTGGCCGCAGTGGCTCAAGCCTTCTCCTGGAGGGCAGGCCTCGGCCGCGACGGCGCGACGTGAAGCTCAGGCTTCGCTGCAGCCCACCTTGGGTCGACGTGACGGCGCTCCCCGCCTGCTGCCGGTCGACTGGGGACTGCAGCGCCACTGAGCGCGGCCACGGTCAGTCTTTCCGCCAAGCCGCCAGCGCCTCGGTCCAGCGAGTGTCGACCTTGGCCAGCCGAGCCGCCTTGACGGGGCCGTAGCCCCGGATGTCCTCAGGCAGGCGAGCCAAGGCCACGGCCGCGGGCAGGCGTTGTCGGTTCAGCCCGCGCAGGACCTCTTCCACGGTGTCGCGATAGCGTTGGATCAGGGCTCGCTCGGTGCGGCGCTCCTCGGTGCGACCGAAGGGGTCGAGCCAAGTGCCGCGAAGCACCTTGCCGCGCGCCAGCCACGGCAGTACCCACCGCAGCCAGGGTCCGAAACTGCGCTTGCGGGGACGACCTCCCGGCCCATCGCCCGACCACCAGGGGGGCGCCAAGTGGTGCACGAGCCGATACGACCCTTCAAACTGCTCACCGATGCGGGCCTCGAAGGCGGGATCGCTCAGCAGCCGGGCCACTTCGTACTCGTCCTTGTAGGCCATGAGCTTGAAGAGATTGTGTGCCACGGCCTCGGTGAGGGGCTGCACGTGTCTTGCCTGATCGTCGTTGCCGTTCAGCGCGGCCTCCGCCGCCTGGACCTGCCGGACCAGTCCGACGTACCGCTGGGCATGGGCGGCATTCTGGTAGGCCTGCAGGAACTCCACGCGCCGCTGGATTGTCTCTTCCACCGATGGGCGCCGGGCCCATTGGATGACGGATTCGGTCGTCAGCCGGCTGCGCAGTCCCGAGGGGTCGTGGGCGCAGTGTCGGCCCCACTCGAACGCGTCCAGATTGCGCTGCACCTGCGCGCCATTGAGCTCGATGGCTCGGCGCAGAGCCGACCGGCTCAGTGGGACGCGACCCTTCTGCCATGCGTAGCCCAGCAGCAGCGGGTTGGTGTAGATCGCGTCGCCGAGCAGTTTGACGGCCGCGGCCTCAGCGTCGAAGCGGCCCAGGTGAGTGGCACCGACGGCGTGCTGCAGGGCGGTCTCGCAGGCCTGCGACGGGAAGGTCCAGTCCGGCTGATGCACGAGCTCGGCGGTGGGTGCGCCGTGGGTGTTGAGTGCAACGAAGGTGCGGCCTTCGCGCATCACCGCGCGCGTGGCAGGCATGGCCGCGACGATGGGGTCACACGCGATGACCAGATCCGCCTCGGCCAGATCGACCTTGGTGGTGTGGATGGATTCCGGCCGGTTGGCGATCTGGATGTGGCTCCAGGTGGCGCCGCCCTTCTGGGCCAGGCCGGCGGCGTCCTGCGTGACCACGCCCTTGCCTTCCAGGTGGGCCGCCATGCCCAGCAGTTGGCCGATGGTGATCACGCCCGTGCCGCCCACCCCCGCCACGACGATGCCCCAGGCCTGTTCGGCCACGGGCAGCACAGGTTCGGGCAGGGGCGGCTGGGCCGACAGCTCGTGCTGCGCGTCCCGCTTTGGCTTGCGCAGTTGGCCGCCCTCGACGGTCACGAAGCTGGGGCAAAAGCCCTTCAGGCACGAAAAGTCCTGGTTGCAGGTGCTGTGGTTGATGCGGCGCTTGCGGCCGAACTCGGTCTCCACCGGCTCCACGCTCAGGCAGTTGCTCTGGTCGGAGCAGTCGCCGCAGCCTTCGCACACGGCCTCGTTGATGATGACGTGGCGCTGCACTTCGGGTATCAAACCGCGCTTGCGGCGGCGGCGCTTTTCGGTGGCGCAGGTCTGGTCGTAGATGATCGCGGTGGTGCCGGGGATCTCGCGGAAGGCCTTCTGCAGCGCGTCCAGGCCGTCGCGGTGGTGCACGTCCACGCCCGGCGCCAGGGCCACGTTGTCGTACTTGCCGGGGTCGTCGCTGACGATGACCAGCTTCTTCACGCCTTCGGCGAGCAGCGTCTGCATGATCTGCAGCACCGTGTGGCCCGATGCGGCACCGGTCTCGGTCGTGCTGGCCAGGCCCGCCACGCGACCCGCTGATCTCGTCGCCCCGGGCCGCTCGCCCACCAGTTGCCCACCGGTCATCGCCACGGCGTCGTTGTAGAGGATCTTGTAGGTGATGTTCACCCCCGCGGCGATGCTCTGTCGGATGGCCAGCAGGCCGCTGTGGAAGTAGGTGCCGTCGCCGAGGTTCGCAAAGACGTGCGTGTCGGTGGTGAAGGGCGCCTGGCCGACCCAGGCCACGCCTTCGCCGCCCATCTGGCTGAACGTGACCGTGCTGCGGTCCATCCAGGTGGCCATGTAGTGGCAGCCGATGCCGCCCAGGGCGCGTGAGCCTTCGGGCACGCGGGTGCTGGTGTTGTGCGGGCAGCCGCTGCAGAACCAGGGCGGGCGCTCGCCCACCGGTGTGGCCAGCGGCTCGGCCAGTTCTCGTTCCTTGGCCTCGATCACGCGCAGGCGCTCGTCCATGCGCGCTTCGATGTCGTGCGGTACGCCCAGCTTCTTCAGTCGGCGGGCCACGGCCTTGGCGATCAGGGCGGGCGTGAGGTCGGCCTTGGCGCGCAGCAGCTCCTGGCTGGTGGGGTTGGGCATGGACCACTCGCCGCCGCTGCGGTCGCCCTCGACCTCGTCGAACTTGCCCAGCACGTTGGGTCGCACGTCCGGGCGCCAGTTGTAGAGCTCTTCCTTGAGCTGGTATTCGATGACCT